>JAFIFY010000183.1 GCA_020831765.1 Phycisphaeraceae bacterium
GGATGGAATCGAAACCGATTCACGGGTACTCTGATTCATGGTGGCGTACTCCTGCCCGCGTGGGCGGTTGGGGGGTTTACAGCAACCCCAAGGTACGCCGCCTTTTTCAATTCGTCATCCACAACTTTGGGGTATATCTCCTGGCTCTTGAGGTATTTCTCAAAGGCAACGGCCTTGGCCTTTTCGCGGAATGCCACGGCCGATTCGATCCGCCAAGGCGCAAACTTTAATGTATGCGGGACTTTGAGGGCGTTGTTGGCCTTGAGGCGAGCGGCAAGGTTTCCGGTCATCCCGACGTACCAGTGTCCGGGCGGGTCGATGCTTTGGAGCATGTACACGTACCAGAATTGGCCATCCATGGCTCGTTCTCGCCGGCCTGCCGAGACGTAGTTCGCCGCGCTGGGCGGAACGGATGCCCGTCTTCGCCCGCGGCTACGACGTGGCAGTCTTGGTTCGCCGCGAGACAGATTCGCGGCGAACGAAGACTGGAGCGGAGGGGGCTCGAACCCCTATTCACCTGTTGAAATCATTGAGAAAGCGGGGGTTTTGGGTGGGCGCGCTGCGGATTGCGCTGCAGGGGGCGCTGCTTCGGGTGGGGTTGTGGAGGCCGAAGGGGAGCGGGTGGGGCTGGAAAAGCGGCTGCTTGTCCAGCGGTGGGACCGGCTTCCCGAGGCGGTACGCTTGGCCATCCTGGAGCAGGTCATCTCGGCCACGGAGGACCGCTGACCGGGCACCTGGGGACCGCAGCGCTTTATGATGAGCCAACCACACGCCGACGGGCCACCTTCCGGCCATCGCCGGCCAACACATCACAGGGAGCATGTCATGGCGAAGATCACACGGACGGACCATCCACCGCAGCCGGGGCCGGGAACGGCTCGAACGAGCCCCCCTTCGGATGCCGGGGGGAACGAGGCGGCGATGCTGGCACGGATCGAAAAGCACGCGGCGGAGGCGGCCAAGGCAGCGCGCCAATCCGAGCGGCATCTGGCGGGGATTCGGTTTCTCATGCTGGTGATGCCGCTTGCGCTGATCGTGGTGCTGGCGGTGATGATGGCTTCGCAGTAGCGATCAGGGCACCGATCACATTCTGAGAAGGCGGCTCGGGTCCTCCGGAAGAGGGTTCCATGATCCCCCCGACGGAAGAAAATCAGGGCGCAAGGTAGTGTTTGCTTTACGCCTAAGGTACTCCGGAACGACCTGTCCATCCGCTGATGCAAAGGGGGCCAGCGGGGCTTATTTGATTCGGACTCGGCCGCTGCCGGGGAAAACATTACCGCGCGCGGCTGATCCTCCCTTGCCAAGGTGGGCACCGGCTCGGCCAGGAGGACCCGGCGGGCATCGTGAGCCGGGATAACGGGCCGGTGGACGGCAGCGCTGGGTGAGGGCATCGACGGCCATTTTTCGCTACGCCGAAACCATCGCGCGCCGGGGCTGATGGTGCGGGGTTCCGCTTGCTCGACCGATCCATCCGGCCAGGGGCGAAGCCGTGGAGCCGGCGGTAAAATGGCGATGCGGCAGCCCGGCCAGGCTGAAGAGGCTCGGGAGCCTACCCCGGCAATCGTCCCGCCAGGATGGCTCCCGAGTCGTCCCGCATCTCTCCAGGGACGAACCGATGACCGACGGTTGCGACGATGACATCACCGATGCCGAGGTGATGCTAGTTCTGGCGGCGGAGTTCGAGCAGTTCGCATCGGCCGGGCTCGACGACTGCGAGAAGATTGATGAATTGAGGCTGGAGACAGGGGAGTTTCTGGTTCGTCTTGGGTTTCTCCCATCGAAGTGGAAAGACTGGAGCAGTTCCCGCCATCTCCCGATGATCTGGGACGACATCATCGACTCGATCGTGGAAAAGCATCCATCGGTTCATCATGAGAATGATCTGATCACGCAGGCAAACGCTTGCCGGCATATCGCGGAATTTCTCGAACCGGGGATCATCTCGGCAAACAAGCGGGAGATGGGTCCATCATCTGATCCCGCAATGGCCAAGACAGCATCGTCTGAGGCACCGGCCGAAGATTCAACGCCAGCGGATGCCAACGGCGATGCACCACAGGCCGACGGCGCAAGGGTGCCAAGCAAGCCCGATCCCTTCATGCCGGCGGCATGGTTCAAGAGTCCCTTGAGGCACGACCGCTACCTGCGTCAATTGTCTGACGCCGTCAAGGCCAAGACGCCATCCAAGCGGATCAGGCGTCGGGGTGAGAAGGGGGCATATCTCTACTCGGTACGGGATGCGATGCGAGCTTGGCCGGATAAAGTGGCACTTCAAAAGGCAGGCCGTGAGGCGATCGAGGAATCCAAGGCATCGACCACGAGCGTAGACCGTTCGCGGGAGAGTCCGAAATAGTCCGAAATAGTCCGAAATCTATCCGATTTTGACTCCGATTCCATCCGAAACCATCCGGTGCATGCCCTGATCGCGGTTTCTTGCGGTCGGGCGCTGCTATCTCATGGCTCAGCGACTGCGATTCGACCGCGCATCCTGCTTTCAAGGGCCAAGTGGATGGTCCGGCACGGTGCGCGGCCGGTCGCAGCGCTGACCCGGAGATTTGAATCATGGACGACACTTCCAAGGGGCCGGAGCGGCCGACATTTCACGATGCCTCAGATGCAGCCCAGTTGCTCGGGGTGACAAGGTCATGGTTGATCGAGAAAGCCAAGGCGGGAGTGATTCCAGCGCTGAAGGTCAACCAGCACTACCGCTTTCACGTTCCGACGTTGGAGCAGGCACTGCTCCAACGCCAGCGAGAGACGATTCAAGAGCGCCCGGCGGGTGCCGAGGAGGCGAGCCGATGATTCAGCGACCATCCCGCCAGAATGTCCACCACGGCCAGGAGATCACCACCGGGCCGACATCACCACCGGCGGCTCCATCGGCTGGCCAGACGGCCGGGAGCGGTTCCAGGGGCACTTCCCGGGGCTCCGGGGGTTCCGGCACTTCCGGCACTTCCGGCAATTCCGGGGGTGGTTCCGGGGGATCGCATCCGGAGCTTGAGTTGTTGACGCAGGATGATGCTTCGCGGCTTCTGAAGATCAGCCGGCGGCAGGTTCAGATCGAGATCGCCGAGGGCCGGCTGCCGGCGGTGCGGATCGGTCGTCGGTGTCTGCTAAGGCCGATCGACTTGTCCAACTTCATCTCGGCCAGGCTCCGACGCGAGCGCAGCCAGGGACAGGCTCCAGGCCGGGAGGGGCAGGCATGACCGGGACGGCCACCACCAACGGGACGAGCGCTGCGCAGGCTGATGCGATCCTGACAGCGCGGGGGCTGGAGCCGATCGACAGCCAGCGCGATGAGCGGGAAATCCTGGGCGCTGCGCTGCTGGACTTGAGGGCCTATCGGGCGATCCGGGGCCTGGGCATCACCGCTTCGATGTTCAGTGATTCAGCGCACGCGGCCATCTGGCGCAGCATCCACAAGGCCGAGCGTGAGCTGGGCGAGGGCGCTGAGGACATCGCCGACGATCCGGAAAAGGGCATGAGATCGCGGTGGATCGAACACTGCCAGCGCGCTGTTCAGGCGATCATGAAGGTCACTGCTCAAGAGGCTCGCACGCTATGCCTTGGCTTTGCTGAACTGGTCGTGTCGCCGGCATCCGTAGTCAGGATCGCAGCGCCGGGTTTGCTCGAAGCGCATCGCCGGCGTGAGGAACTTCTGGCGGCTCATGCCGCGATGGAGGCCGCGCTTGAAGATCGGCCGACGGAGAACGCAGCGCTGCGCCTGATGAGTCTGGAACGGCCGTTGAAACGGGATCGGACGGCCGCGCCGAAGCGCCGGGGGTTTCCCGTGGATCAACTTCCGGCGGGTGTGGCTCGTTTCGTTTCGGAGATGACTTCGGCGCTGGGCCTGGAAGATGCGAGCTTCACGGCGGTCGCATGCCTGGGTGTTGTGGCCGGGGCGTGTGGCGGTCGATGGTCAGTGACGATCAAGCGGGGATACACGGTCCCGCTGACGTTGTGGGTGGGGCTCGTGGGCGAATCGGGCTCGAAGAAATCGCCAGCGCTGGAGGCGTGCCTGAAACCGCTGCGCGATATTCAGAGTCGGCACTGGGCGGCTCACCGCGAAGCACAGGCCACCTTCGAGCGGGAGCAGAAATCCCGCCGGCGGTCCCGGGATGCGGCGATGGATGCATCGGTCGAACCCGAAGCGCCGATCGCGTGGCGCTGTCTGGCCGACGATGCCACGGTGGAGGCTTTGGGCCGCATCCTCCAGGACAATGCGCACGGTGTGCTGATCGCAGCCGATGAACTGGGCGGCTTTTTGATGGGGTTGGGCCGATACACCAACGCCAGGGGCGCGGATGAAGGCCGGATGCTCGGCTGCTTCGATGGCAGCGCATTGACCGTGGATCGCAAGGGCGATGGGACGGTCCATATCCCCCGGGCTTGCGTTTCGATTCTCGGGGGCATCCAGCCGGGCACGCTGACAAGGGCTTTCGGGCCGGCACAGCGGGATGGTGGGATGTTGGCGCGGTTTCTTCTGGTTCATCCGCCTGATCGAGCCGGGCGGTGGTCGGATGCCGAGCCATCCATCAAGGCGATCGAGGGCTGGGCGCTGACCATCGAGGCTCTGGCCGGGATCGCGTGCGATGGTGATGAGCAGGACCGACCGATGCCGCATCGCCTGGAACTGGAGCCCGAAGCGCGGGAGATGCTGGCACGCTTCCATGATGAGATCGCGGTGGTGATGGATGCCACCGACGATGGCCACCTTCGGTCCCACCTGAGCAAGCTGCGCGGCGGGATCGTGCCTCGACTGGCGGGGCTGCTTCACTTGATCGGCGTGGTGGAGCGTGGCGGCGATCCTCTGGCACCGGAGGCACGGACCATCACGGCGGCGACGATGAGCGCGGCGGTGGAAATCGGCCGCTGGTTTCGAGCCGAGGCCGAGTTGATCTATGGGCGTTTTCACGAGCCGGAGCAGGAGGCGCTGGAGCGCTCTCTGGTTGAATACATCCAGCGCCAGGAGGGAGGACGCATCACCGCGCGCGGCCTCCATCGCGGCATGAGCAAGCGGTTTAAGAACACGGAGCAGGCCGATCGTGCGCTGCGGGAGCTGGCCAAGGCCGGCCGGGGCCGTTTCGAGATGGTCCAGGGCAAGACCGGCAGGCCGGCCACGTGGTTCATCCTCAAGGATGAGAACCCGGAGATGGCCGGCGAGGGTGACGATACGGGCGAAGGTTCCGGGGGTTCCGGGGGTGGCTCCGGGGGTTCCGGGGGTTCCGGGGGTGGTGAAACTTCACGCTGACACGATGACAGAAGCCAGAACCCCGAAAAAATCAGGGAAAATCGGGGTTCTGTCTTTTGTCAACTTGTCATGGCGAGAAATCGTTGGTTAGACTTCGAGCGGCCACATTTGCATCAAGGGACGAAATCATGGCGAGCATCACCACACGCAGGACCGGCTCCCGGGCGGTTCAGTTCACCGGCATTGATGGCAAGCGGAGGACGGTATCCCTGGGCAGGCTCCCAGCGCGCCAGGCTGCGGGCTGGCCGGGTCACATCGAGGCGATCCTTCAGGCTCAACGGTACGGTGGAGCCGTTCCCGATCAGACGGCGGCATGGATCACCGCGCTTGGGGATGAACAGCATGAGCGGCTGGCTCAGGCCGGGCTGCTGGTTTCGCGCAGGCCGACGATGCCGGCGATGGCCGAGCGTCTGGAGCGGCATCTGCGGGATCGTGAGCAGGCCGGGGAGATCAAGCCATCGTCCATCGTGAAGCTGCGCCAGACGGCGGGGCTGCTGGTTGAACACTTCGGCCGGACTCAGCGCCTGGAGCGGATCACGCCGAAGATGGCTCGGGCCTGGAGCGTGTGGCTCGTTCGCGATCGAGGACTGAGCAAGGCAACGCAGCGCATTCACCACGGCAATGCACGGAGCATGTATCGGGCGGTGGCGGGCCGGCGGGCCGAGAACCCGTTCGAGGGGCTGCCGGCTCGAACCACGGCCAGCGACTATCGGCGCTTTGTCACCGAAGCGGAGATCGAGCGGGTCATCGAGCAGGCACCGACGGCCGAGTGGCGGCTGTTGCTGGGTCTGGCTCGATATGCGGGGCTTCGGTGTCCATCGGAGACGCATCTGCTGAGTGTGGGCGATATCGACTTCGACCGCCGGCGTATGGTGGTTCGATCGCCCAAGACCGAACGGCATGAAGGGCACGAGAGCCGGCTCGTTCCGATCGACCCCCGGTTGCTTCGGTTGCTGCTGGATCGACTGGAGACGATGGAGCCGGGCGAGGACAGGCTTATCTCCGGTCTGGGTGTTCAGAGTTCCAGGGAGCGGAGCATCCGGCGATTCTGCTTGCGGGCCGGCGTGGAGCCGTGGCTCCGAGCGTGGCAGACGTTGCGATCCTCAGCCGAGATCGACTGGGCGCAGCGGTTCCCGCAGTTCGCGGTGTCGCGTTGGATCGGTCATTCGATGCAGATCAGCGAGCGGCACTACGCCAACCATGTACCGGATGAAATCTTCGACCGGGCAACGGGCGTGCCTGATCCGGCCAAGGCGGCACCGAAGCCGAGCCGCGCGCTGCAGAATGCGCTGCAACGGGTGCGCGCAGCGGGGCGCAGCGACGCAAACCGGGATGAACAGGGCATAAATCGCAAATCCGATAAGGAATTACTATTCGAGGACTTGCGCCCTGATGCGCGTACCTTCGGGCCTATCACGGACTGGAGCGGAGGGGGCTCGAACCCCTAACCCCGGCCTTGCAAAGGCCGTGCTCTCCCAATTGAGCTACCGCCCCGAGGGGGAGCGATAGTTTAGCTGGCGGCTGGGGGATTCTCCAGCCGTCGGCCGCGCCGCCACCACGAGCAGCCCCGGGGGGACACCTCCACGGAGTTGAACATGGGGACATTTCTACTTGAGTCGCGGCAGGAGGATTGCGCATCTTGGCCGCGCGGCGGGGCGATGGTTATGCTGGAAGGCTCGGGCACGGAACGCCCAAACCAACGCGGAGCATGCTTTTGAGAATCATCGCCGGACGCTTTCGATCGCGCAAGCTGCTGGGACCGGCGGATGAGGGGCCGACCCGGCCCATCACCGATCGGATCAAGGAGTCGATCTTCAACCGGCTGATGACGCGCGGCCTGCCGGGCGATGGTCCGGTGCTGGATGTCTTCGCGGGCATCGGCAGTTTCGGGCTTGAAGCGATGTCACGCGGGGCCGAACAATGCACCTTCATCGAGCGCGATACCGAAGCCCGTCGCCGATTGTCGGCCAATATCCGAACGCTCGGGCTTGAGGAGCACTGCCGGGTGCTGAACATCGATGCCCTGACGCCTTCCTGGATAAAGCACCTGGAGCAGGCCCCGTTTCAGCTTGGCTTCCTCGACCCGCCCTACGACCTGATGCGGCAGGCCGAGATGCGCCAGCGCATCCTCATGCAGCTTCCAGCGCTCTATGAACTGTTCGTGCCGGGTAGTGCTGTGATCCTGCGGGCGACGCGCGATATCGGAGAGATCGAGCCCGGCCCATGGCTGATCGAAGATGACTTCAACGCCGGAAAAATGCGCATCTGGATGCTCTATCGTGAAGATGAAGATGACGCCGAACTTTCAACCCAGGCCTGATCGACGCATGAGCCGCGCGGCCGTGCCGTGCATCATGCTTCTGGTCCTCGGTCTGACCGGTTGCGCCACCGGCCCGGCATGGGTTGATCGGGAACCGGGGCATCGATATCGCCACACAACCCTTGAGCAGGAAGCCGGATGGTCCGCCAGCGAAGAGCGCACCGAAGCGGAGTATGCGCGGCTGCCGACTTCGATCGCCCGCGCTGTGCGGCAAATGGAATGGGGCCTGCTGCGAATCGATGGCTGGGAGAAGAACCCGACGCTCGACCCGCTGCCCGAAACCGGCGTCTTCCGCGCCTGGGCGCTGACCCCCGAAGGCCGCCGCGTCACCATCCTGGCC
This sequence comes from Phycisphaeraceae bacterium, assembly GCA_020831765.1. Taxonomy (GTDB): domain Bacteria; phylum Planctomycetota; class Phycisphaerae; order Phycisphaerales; family Phycisphaeraceae; genus JAFIFY01. Next base: position 7,912 of record JAFIFY010000183.1, read on the forward strand.
GGACCGCCCGAGAACCTGGATGTCGCCCAGGATCTGGCCCAACCGACGGATTCAAACAAGGGCCAGATCGCCATCACCGCCCGCGTCGGCCATTTCGGCGACCAGGAACTGGAGCGGCGATTCCTCCAAGCGCTTGAGGCCGAGCTGCACACCCGCGATCAACCCCCGCGATTCCGCCTCTTCCTTCTGCCCCGCATGTTGACCGACCGGGTGCTTGAGTTGCTGGACCCTTGAACCCGGGGCCGAGCGGCGCATTGAATCGTCCCCAGCTTGACCCACTGATTTTTGTTCGTAAAATGTTCGGCATTGGGGCGATGCGGCGTTGACACGGTTTTCAGGCACGATTCCCCGGGCTGGTCCGGCGGGTGTTCCGCCGGTTGGGCTGGGGTTGAACTTATCGAAGGTGGTGGCAAATGGCGGACGATGTGCTGAGCGTTGGCAGGGAGCTGGTGAAGCTTTGCCAGGAGGGGCGGCATCTTGAGGCGATCGAACGGTTGTACGACCCGGCGATCGTCAGCACCGAAGTGTGCGGGGATGAAACCATGCCCGCCCGCATGGAGGGCATCGAGGCGATCAAGGGCAAGAATGCCTGGTTCTTGGAGAATCACGAGATTCACGGCGGGGAGCTTCGCGGGCCGTTTCCCCATGGCCAACAGTTCGCCGTTTATTCGGTCATGGAGGTCACGGCGAAAGTCGGCCCAATGGCGGGCAAGCGGATGAAGCTTGAAGAGGTGGCGCTTTACACCGTCGCCTCGGGGAAGATCGTCGAAGAGCGATTCTTCTACGACATGAGCGACATGGGCGGCTGATCACGGGGAAGCTCAGGGCAGGGTCGCTGTGGTTGATTTGCGCCATGGGCGGCGGAGGGTGTATCAGTGCGGTCCAAGTGCGCTCGAACGCGGTGTGCGGCTTTCAGCCGGATGTGCTGGGCCGATCAGATGCCCCAGATGCGGTTGAGCAGCGTAACCTGCTCATCGGTGAGCTTGAGTTCGGCGGCGGCCGCGGAATCTTCGAGGTTGCGGATTCGCCTCGCCCCGGGAATGGGAAAGACCATCGGCCCCTGGGCAAGCTCCCACGCCAGCGCCAGGCGTTGCGGCGTCACGCCCAGGTCGCCGGCCAGGGCCGCGGCTTCGGCATGCTCGCCGCCCACCGAATCGGCCCGGCCCATGCCACCGAGGGGGCACCAGCACAGGAACGCGATATCCCGCTGGCGGGTGTATTCCAGCGTGCCGGCGATGTTGGGATCGAGCTTGGCATCGGCCTCGCTCACCGGCCGCGCTGCGGTCACCTTGAACGGGCTGAACTCATTCTGCACGCTGACCACCTTGACATAACGCGCGGCTTCCTCGAGTTGATCGACACCGAAGTTGCTCACGCCCACGTGCTCGATCTTGCCCTCGCGCTGGAGCTCGGCGAGGGTCGTGAGGCTCTCCTCGATCGGAACCTTCAGGTCGATCCGGTGAAACTGGTACAGGCTGATCCGATCGATGCGCAGGTTCTTGAGTGATTGCTCGCACACCGTTCGCAGGTGCGCCGCCGAGCCGTCGCGTTCCCAGCGCCGCTCGGGCCGGATCAACCCGCCCTTGGTGGCCACGAACATCGCATCACGCTGCCTGGCCGGGAGCAGCGACACCGCTTTGCCGATCAGCCGTTCATTGTGCCCCGCCTCGGAGCTGTCCAGGCAATAGGAATCGGCCGTATCAATGAGCGTGATACCCAGGTCCACCGCGCGGTGGAGCACGCGGATGGCCTCGTCCTCCGAGGGCCGGTCATCCTTGAGCGAAAGCGGCATACCCCCATAGCCGATCGCGCTGAGTTGACGACCGGTCGAGCCGAAATTCCGATATTGCATGGCTGTTTCTCCAGTGCGGTTGGCGGCTCGGGCCCGATCCCGGTCGGCACCGCATCGAAACGGTAATCTACCCGGGAATCGTGAAATACACCTGACGACCGGCGCGTTCTCAATAAGAACCCGGCGAACACAACGTCCTGGCCGGGTTTCAAGCTCAACCTGCCGCGCCGCATCTGACAACCCGGCCGAACACCCTCCATCGAGTGCCCATCATGTTACGAACCAAAGCCCTGATCATCGCCTGCCTGTTGATCATTCCGGCCCTGGCCCTGACCCTGATCGCCGACCCCGCCGCGCAACCGCTTCGCCAGAACCTTTCCAATGGCGATTCCCTGGAGATCATCAGGGAAAACCAGGTGCCGCGCCAGGTCATTCAGGGCGGCCGCCTTCGGGCCTACCAGGCCGACTACACCGATGTGGGCGTTCACTTCAAGCCCGGCCGGGAGATGAAGGTTTCGATGCAGTTGAACGCGGCCAATGCCGTGGCCACCACCATCATGGGTGTGCATGGTCAGGGATCGCATGTCCGCTACTCGGGCTATTGGCAGGGGGATGCCACCAGCGGCTTTCCCTTCCTGGTGCTCACCGATGGCGGCAGAATGACCTGGGAAGCCGATGCCCGGATCGACTTTGTCATGCCCAGCAATTTCTTCACGCGCCAGCTCTGGGTCCACGGCGACGGCACGGGAACCCTGGAACTGGTCGAGGATTTCGTCAGCGATCGCACCCGGGACGGCACCGTGGCCGACGGCATGGGCACCATTCGCCTCGGTGGCGCGAATCTGATCACCCATCACTCTCAGTCGCTGCCTTACAACTCGCGTCCCGACGGGCGCGGCGGCATCTACCACAACGGCCACGTGGTCTTTGAGAACCGGCCCGGCTCGGTCTGGAGCATCCGCACCAACCAGCACATCTACTCGGCACAGATCGATTTCGATGTGGATGGAACCCTCGATTGCCGCGCTCCCCTGACGCACAACGGGCATCGCCGCGATTGCCTCCAGGTCGGCAACGGCGGCCCCTTCATCTCGACCGGTGCCTTTAGAACCACCAGCGAGAACGTCACCATCACCAAGACCGGCCCGGCCATGCTCTCGCTGGAGGGTCAGCAGAGCTACTTTCCCGGCTCGAAGCTGGTGATCGAGGAGGGCCTGGTTCGAATCTACACCGATCCCGGCCTCGGCGCTCGGGTCTCGAACCGAGCCGGCCCGTATCTGCACATTGAAGTCAAGGAAGGCGGCAAGCTGCACTTTGCAGCGCCCCTGGCGCGGCTGAAGTCCATCGACCTGCACGACGGCGCCCGGATGACCGTCGAGAGGGATTCGATCGTTGAAATCTCCGATGCCATCACCGTCCGCAAGGGCGCGACGCTGGTGCTTGAAGGCGGGGAGATCCGCGGCAAAGTCGATCGCCACGACGAGTAATCGCCCCGGTCACCGGTGATTGGGATGGATGGGTCCACCGCGGCGGTGCGGGGTTGCCGCACGTCCGAGAACGCTTCACAACCATCCGAAACCGCCTGCCCGCATCGTCCGCATGGTCGATGAGTGATATGCTTTGCGGGCGATCACCTGTGAGTCCCTCCCATCGCCCGACCTGACTCCAGATGGGAATCGGCGACACATGAACCATTATGACCTTGTAGTGATCGGCACCGGCCCTTCGGGCCAGAAAGCGGCGATTCAGGGTGCCAAGCTCGGCAAGCGCACCGCGATCATCGAAAAAGGCAGCGTCCTGGGCGGCGCCCAGATCAATACCGGAACCATCCCCTCCAAGGCTCTGCGTGAGGCGGCGATGCACCTGACCGGCACATCGCGCCAGGGCCTGTTCGGCGAGAGTTACCGCGTCAAGCGAACCGTGACCATCTCGGACCTGGTCGGCGTCGCATCGCAGGTGATCCGCCATGAATGGAACACCATCCGCGATCAGTTCGACCGCAACGGCATCGACCTGGTCTGGGGCGAGGCGCGATTCGAGGGGCCCAATCTGCTTCTGGTCGAGCGGCCCGGCGGTTCGGAGATGCTCACGGCCGATAAGTTCCTCCTGGGGGTGGGCACACGGCCGGCGAAGCCGGAGAACATCCCCTTCAACGAGGCGTCGGTCTTCACCTCGGACACGATCCTGCAACTTCAGAACCTGCCGCGCAGCATGATCGTGGTCGGCGGCGGCGTCATCGGAACCGAATACGCCTGCGTCATGGCCACCCTGGGCGTCCGCGTCACGCTGATCGAAGGGCGCAACCAATTGCTGGGGTTTCTGGATCAGGAAATCTGCGAGGCATTCCAGTACTTCATGCGCCAGGCCGGCATCACCCTGCGATTGGGCGAGAAGGTTGAATCGATCCGCCAGATCTCCGCCGAGGATCGCAATGGAAAGGAGTCGGGCAACCCGGCGGTCGAGGCCGTGCTGGAATCGGGCAAGCGCCTTCGGGCGGAAACGCTGCTCTACGCCGTCGGACGACAGGGTGTCTGCGGCCGGCTCGGCCTGGAAAACGTCGGCGTGAGCTTTGACGACCGCGAGCGGCTGCGCGTCAACGAGCATTACCAGACACTGGGGCGTGATGCCGAAGGTCAGGAACGGGTGGTGGAACATGTCTACGCGGCCGGCGATGTGATCGGCTTTCCGGCGCTGGCCTCGACCAGCATGGAACAGGGCCGCCGCGCGGTCTGCCACGCGTTTGGCCGCTACGAAGGCAACTACAACATCGACCTGTTCCCCTACGGCATCTATGCGGTTCCCGAGATCAGCATGGTGGGCAAGACCGAGGAGAAACTCACCGAAGAGGGCGTGCCGTACGAGGCGGGCATCGCCAACTATCGCGAATTGGCGCGCGCACAGCTACTGGGCGATGACCGGGGCATGCTCAAGCTGCTGATCCATCAGCAGGACCACCGCATCCTCGGCGTCCACGTGATCGGAACCGGCGCCACGGAACTGATCCACATCGGCCAGACCGTGATGGCCTTCAACGGGGCCGCCGAGTTCTTCATCAACAACGTTTTCAACTTCCCGACACTGGCCGAGGCGTACAAGGTGGCGGCTTACAACGGCCTGAACAAGCTGGCGCACGTGTAGTCAAGATCAGAAAAGCGTCCGCCCGAGATGACCGGACCATCCCGCCCGGTTGCGAACACCGCCCTATCGATGCGCTGCCTCGCGGCCGCTCCCGCCGATGATGCCCAGATCGACCAGCACGGCGACGACCACCAGAACCAGGTAAAACCCGCTGATCGTGCCCTGCTGATTCATCCCAAAGGCGTAGGCCAGCGTCGTCAGCGGCATGAAGATGAAGCCCAGCACCGGCCAGATCGTGGTCTGGTAAGCGGTGACCAGATAGTCGCTGAAGAGAAACAGCAGGATCAGCGCAATACGCGGAAACAGCAGAGCCAGAATGGCGACAAGGCAACCCATGCCCATCAGTATGGGAAAGTTTCCTCCCCCGGGCAAGCCACCAATTAAGAGCCCGGTACCGCCGCTAAAGGACGAATCTTGACAGGTCCTGGTCGGCCATGATCGGGCTGACCTGTTCTTCGACGAAGGCGCGGGTGACCTGGAATGACTTTTCGCCCGCGGCCACGCGCTCCGGGGCGTTGAAGTTGACTTCTTCGAACACGCGCTCCACGATCGTCATCAATCGCCTGGCGCCGATGTTCTCCATCGTGGCGTTGGCCTGCGCGGCGTAGTCGGCCAGCTTCTCCACCGCATCGGCATCAAAGCCCACCGTCAATCCCTCGACCGAAAGCAGACGCTGCTGCTGCATGGTCAGCGAGTTGCCCGGCTCGGTCAGAATGCGGACAAAGTCCTCGCGCGTCAGCGCTGAAAGCTCGACGCGAATCGGGAAACGTCCCTGAAGCTCGGGCATCAGGTCGCTGACCGCCGATTGCGAAAATGCGCCGGCGGCCACGAACAGAATATGGTCGGTCTTGACCACACCGTGCCGCGTCGTGACGCTGGTGCCCTCGACGATCGGCAGCAGATCGCGTTGCACCCCCTGCCGCGACACATCCGGTCCTCGGCCCCCGCCGCCGGTCTCCGGCGCTGCGATCTTGTCGATCTCATCCAGGAAGATGATGCCATCCTGCTCGCACCGCTCGATCGCCTCGGTGGTCATTCGCTCGGTATCGATGAGCTTATCGGTCTCTTCGGCCTTGAGCAGGTTACGCGCCTCGCGCACGGTCACCTTCTTGCGCGCGGTGTTGGAGGGCATGATGCGCTCGAGCATCTTGGACAGGTCGGGGTCCATCTGGTCCATGCCCATGCCGCCCAGCAGCATGCCGGCCGCGGGCTTCTGGGTGATGTCCAGTTCCACGACCTTGTCATCCAGCTTGCCTTCATCAAGCTGCTTGCGAAGCCGGCTTCGCAGGCGGGATCGCCACTCGCCCGAATCCTCGGCCGCCACGCGCCCGGCATCGCCGCCCACCGTCGGGCGCTCTTCCCGCGCGACGGACGGTTCCTGCCCGGGCAGCAGCAGGTCCACCAGACGTTCCGCCGCCGCCTCCTGGGCCTTGCCCTCCACCTTTTCGCTGTGCTCAAGCCGAACCATGGCCAGAGCCTGATCAAGCAGATCGCGGACCATCGATTCGACATCCCGGCCGTGGTAGCCGACCTCGGTGAAGCGGGTGGCCTCGATCTTGACGAACGGCGCCTCGACCAACTGGGCCAGACGTCGGGCGATTTCCGTCTTGCCGACGCCGGTGGGGCCGACCATGATGATGTTGCGGGGCTGAATTTCGCGCGCCGTCTCCGGTGGCAACTGCCGACGACGCCAACGGTTACGAACGGCGACCGCCACCGCGCGCTTGGCCTGGTCCTGGCCGATGATGTAGCGGTTGAGTTCTTCGACAATTCGGGTGGGCGTGAGGTGCTGCATATCCGGATCGGGAGGGGTCTGTCCTTTTGGGGCGGGAGCTTTTTCGTCCCGCATCATAGCGATCAGCCGATCGTGGCGCATCGGATCGCACCGGATTTATCGATCGCGCCGCCTGGAACACGCGGGCGTTCGGGGCAACCGGGCTAAACCATGCGCCGCGATCCGTCGATTTTCCTGAGGAAGCATCTCCAGCGGAGTGCTCCTCAACCATCACGGGCGCTCTGACCGGCGCTCGACTGCAGGAGGTAGGTGAAGACCATGGCCTGGGGTCTGGGAAAAACCCGATACTCGCCGATCGGTATTGATTTCGGCGTGGACCGTCTGAAGCTGATCCAGATTCTGCCGGGCAATCCCCCGCAGTTGGTCGCCATGGCCTCGGCGCCGATTCCGCCCGAGTTTCGACAGAACCCGGCCGCCCGTCGAGGCGCTGTCGCCGCGCTGCTCAAGGACCTGGTCAAGCGCGGCGGGTTCAAGGGCAAGAAAGCCCTCTGCTCCATTTCCTCGCTGTACACCCTCGTCCAGCACGTGCCCATCGGCAAGGCGGAAACCGACGAGGACATTCGCGAACAGATCGACCTGCACCTGCGCCAGCGGCTCAACGTCGAGCCGTCGCGGATGGTGGTTCGGCACATTCCGATCATGCCCCAGGCTCAGGAAGGCGCTTCACGCCGCGAGGTGATCTGCATCGCGGTCAACCGCGATGCGGTCATGAACCACCTGGAGATGGCCCACCAGGCCCGCCTGGAGATCGTGGGCATGCATGCGGAGGTCAACGCCCTGGTCAAGGCGTTCGAGCATCTGTATCGAACCGCCGAGGATCAGCAGAACACCACCATGTTCATCGACATAGGCGCCGCCACGACCAAGGCCGTGGTCACGCAGGGCAGCCGGGTCGTCTTCGCCCGGATGATCCATTCGGCCGGCGACCATCTGACGCGGGCGCTGGCCCAACGGTTGGGCGTGGAGTTCGCCGAGGCCCGTCGGCGGCGCATCGAGGGCGAGGAACAGACCCGCGTGGAGCCGGCGGTCACACGCGTACCGACCGTCAAGCCCATGCTGCGCGCCCCTCAGCGGACCGCCGGCGGCTTCGCCCTGCTGGATTCGCAGATTCCCGACCTCGATGACCTTGAGGAACTGGGCGGGTCGGTCGCGACCAAGGCGATGGATGAACCGGTGCCGACGGCGAACGAGCCCCCGGCGGAAACACCAATCGATGGCTGTTACAGCGAGCCGATGGAATGCCTGATCGATGAGCTTCAGCTCTCGGTGCGGTACTACCAGGGCATATTCCCCGGGCGTCCCATCCAGAAACTGGTCTTCCTCGGCGGCGAATCGCATCACACCGAACTGTGCCAGCACATCGCCCGCAGCCTCCGCATCGGTGCCCAACTCGGCGATCCGCTGGCGCGGCTGACCAAGGACGTCCTGAAGATCAAGTCTGACGATGTCGACCTGCGCAAGCCACAGCCCGGCTGGGCGGTCGCGCTGGGTCTTAGCCTCAGCGAGCCGAACCTCTAGCCCGATGGGCAGCCAACCAGGCCCCGCCCCGAACGAGAGTGCATCATGCCCAGAAACGACGACTTCCTGCCTTCGGAATACATGGAAATTCGCCTGCAGCGAAGGACCAACTTCATCAGCCTGACGCTCTTTGTGATCGTGCTGGGCGCGGTGGTCTCGGCCTATCTGGTCACCGACCGCCAGAGGACGGCCATCAAGGAACAGCAGCATATCGTCGCTCAGCAGTTCACCCGTGCCGCCGAGCAGCTCAATGAGCTGGACCGGCTTCAAAGGCACAAGCAGGAAATGCTGCGCAAGGCCGATGTGACCGCGCAGCTCAAGGAGCGGCCCAACCGCACGCTCGTGCTTTCGGAACTGATCAATCGCATGCCGGCGACGCTCTCGCTGCTGAGCTTCGACATGCAGACCCGCCTCGATCGCCGGGCACAGGCGGCCCGCACCGCGATGGAACGCGAGCGACAGCGAACCCAGAACCGCCGCCGGCCGACGGACAACACGCCGTCCGAACCTGAAATCCAGATCGATCCGACCACCGTCGGAATCGAGCTGGTCGGCGTGGCACCCACCAACGGCGAGTTGTCGGTCTTTCTCTCGACCCTCAAGGATTGCGCGCTGTTCCAGAATGTGAACATGGTCCTGAGCGAGCAGGTCCAGATCGAGAACCAGAGCATGATCCGGTTCCGCCTCACCATGGAGTTGAACCAGCATGTCAATCTGGCCTCTTACCAGCCGATCCGGATGGAGAGGAATCTTCGTCAGAACCCGATGTCACCGACGATGCAGTTCGGCGGCGAAGACTTGATGGTGATACCCCAGAATCCCCCTGGAAAAGATTGAACACCGGCTGAAGCCGGAGAAGGTAGAGCGTAGAGAGTGGAAAGTCGAGAGTAGAGCGTGGAAGTACCCGAACGTCCGATCCCATCTCCACTCCACTTTCTCCTTTCGACCCACTAGCCCCGTCGGGGCTTGCGACTTCAACCACGAGGACCATGACCATGCGACTGGGTATTCGAGAATTGCTCTTCTTCACGATGCTGCTGGCTCTGCCGGTCGCATCCTACTTCTTCGTGTTCGAGCCGCGCAATCAGGAAATCAACGCGGCGCAGGCGGAGATCACGAACAAGCAGGACAAGCTTCGTCAACTGGAGCGGGCCACCCGCATCCAGAACGATCTCCAGGCCGAGATCGAGAAGCTGGGCACCGCGATTCAGATTTTCGAGGAGAAGCTTCCCACCCGCGACCGCTTCGATGTCGTGCTGCACGAGGTCACCGACCTGGCGACCCGGCAGAAACTGACGATGTCGAGGGTTGAACGTCAACGCGTGGAGGTGCTCAATCACTTCACCGAGGCCCCCATCCGCGTGAGCCTGCGCGGCGATTTCGACGGTTTTTACCGCTTCCTGAGCGATCTGGAACGATTAAGCCGGATTATCCACGTCAAGGACATGAAGATCGTCCGCGTCCGGGAGCGGAACCGCGATACCGACCAGATGCAGGCCGATCTTCGATTGAGCATCTTTTATGAGACGTCGGGCGCCGGCTCGACACGGTAACCGGAGAGCATTCCGATGAGCGATTTCGATCATGATGATTCAGCACCGGGAACGACACCCGGCCAGGAGGATGACGCCGAGCGAACCATGCCGCTTTCGGCCATGGGGGCTGAGGACCTGCCCCATGCCGACGACGGTGATTATCAATCCGTCCGAAAGTCCAGCAAGCTGTTCAGCCACGGGTCGATGCTGCTGGTGCTCGTGGCGGTGATCGCCGCCGGCGCCATCTTCGCCATGCGCCAGACCACCACGGTGGGCACCGGCCATACCGTGGACCGCGCGGTCGAAGCCAAGATCGAACAGGCCCTGGCCAAGCTGAGCCGTCCGCACGCGATGTCCCCCGACGATCCGCTGGCGCCGGACAACCTCAGCACGATGAACCAGGAGACCGATGCGATCGTCGCTTTGTTCCACGACGATGTCACCGAGCGACAGGTTCCCCTGGAGTATGTCCAGAAGGATCCGTTCGTCCTCTATCAGCCGCCGGCCGAGATCGAGGTCTCCGTCGGCCCCCAGGGCCCCAGTCTCGAAGAAATCGAGGCACAGAAGCGGGCCGCGGCCATCGCCGCCCGGGAACGAGCCCTGCGCGAGGAACTCAGGCGAATGCGCTGTGATGCGATCATGGGCGATCTGGTGATGATCAATGGCACCGCGCTGCGTCGCGGCATGACCATCGGCAGCTTCACCATCGTCGAAGTCCGCCGTTCGTCGGTCATCCTCAGGGCCGATGACTTTGGCTTTCGACTGCACATGAACGGTGATGTCGAAACGCTCGACTGATCCGAATCCCCCGACGCCGCGCGCCCCGACGCGGCCCGATACAGGCGAACCACGACGTCGGCTCGATTTCAGGAACGATCATCCATGCTGGGTAGCGAACTCGAAGACTGGCTCAAAGACCCCGAATCGTCGCCACCACCGGCGCAATTCGTGCGCGATACCAGCTCGCTGTCGGACCTGTGGGTGCCCGAGCACAATGCGCCGGCGCGCCAGAGCACCGATCTGGGCGAGTTGCTGCTGGATCAGACCAGGATCACGCCAGGCCAGCTCAGTCAGGCCAGACAACTCCAGACCAAGAATCCCAATACGCCACTGGCCGACATTCTTTATGAGATGGGCCTTGATGAGGATGTCCTGCAACGGGCCGTGGCCACGCTCTCGGGGCTTCCCTACGAGGAAATCGAGGATGACAACCTCGAAGGCTCCAGGTACCTCCAGAAGCTGGGCGTTGATTTCTGCCGTGAACGCATGGTCCTCCCCCTCCGCGCCACCGGAACCCGGCTCACCCTCGGTGTGGTTCATCCTGATGACATGGTGATGCTCGAAGAAGTGCGCATGCGCATCGGCATGCCGGTCAAACCGGTCATCGTCCGGCGCAGCGCCATCAACGCCATCCTCGAAAAGCTCCGCGAGGAAAGCACGCCCGAAGTGGCCATGAGCGTCGATGAAATCGTCGCGGACATCGATGAAGATGATGTCGAGGTCGTCCAGCAGGACAAGGAAGAGCTGGACTTGGAGAAAATGGCCGGTGAAAGCCCGGTCATCCGCCTGGTGAACTACATCATCTTCACCGCGGTCAAGGAGGGCGCCAGCGATATCCATATCGAGCCGGGCGAGAAGAAGCTCAAGGTCCGGTACCGCATCGATGGCGTTCTGTTCGAATCGATGAGTCCGCCCCATCCCATGCACCCGGCCATCATCTCGCGTCTGAAGATCATGGCCAATCTCGACATCTCCGAGCGCCGCCTGCCCCAGGATGGCCGCATCCGCGCCATGATCCACGGCCGCAAGCTGGACCTTCGACTTTCCACCCTACCCACGGCCTATGGTGAGAAGGCGGTCATGCGTATCCTCGATACGCGATCGATCTCCGTGCCGCTGGATGAGCTGGGCATGAACGAGGATGAACTGCTGATGTGGAAGCGGCAGATCGATCAGCCGCACGGCATCATCCTGGTCACCGGCCCGACCGGCAGCGGTAAGACGACGACGCTGTACGCCTCGCTCGGGCAGATGGATCGAACGAGCCTGAACATCTCCACCGTCGAGGATCCGGTGGAATACAACTTGAGCGGCATCACCCAGACGCAGACGCACGAGTCCATCGGCATGAGCTTCGCCGCGGCGCTCAAGTCGCTGCTCCGCCAGGATCCGGATGTGATCATGGTCGGCGAAATCCGCGACAAGGAAACGGCCACCATCGCGATCCAGGCATCGCTGACCGGCCACCTGGTGCTCTCAACGCTTCACACCAACGATGCGCCCAGCTCCATCACGCGACTGATCAACATCGGCGTCGAGCCCTACCTGATCGCCACGGCCGTCAACGCCTGTCTGGCCCAGCGGCTGGTTCGCCGCATCTGCCAGCACTGCGCCACGCAGGTTCCGCCCGATGAAGTCATCGCCGAGCATCTGTCCATGCACGGAGTCGCCATCGACCAGATCTGGAAGGGCGCCGGCTGCGATCGGTGCCGCAACACGGGATACACGGGCCGTGTCGGTCTCTATGAATTGCTGGTTATGGACGATCGCCTCCGCGACCGGGTGGCGAGCAACCCCAATGTCACCGAGTTCCGCCGCATCTGCATCGAACGGGGCATGAAGACTCTTCGCGAGGATGGGTTCTACAAGGTGGGCCAGGGCCGGACCACGGTGGACGAAGTGCTTCGCGTGACCGAAGCGACGATCTGACCGGCACGGCGCCGACCCAGCAAGGCCGTGGCCATGCCCCGCGATACGCCCCGCGAGCCGCTTCCCACTCAGGCCAGTTTCAATGCGCGGGCCATGGTGGTTCCCAGGTCCGCCGGGCTCTGGGCGATCACGCAGCCGGCTTCCTCGAGCTTCTGAATCTTGGCTTCCGCGCCGCCTTCACCGCCGCTGATGATCGCTCCGGCATGTCCCATGCGCCGGCCCGGAGGCGCGGTTCGACCGGCGATGAAGGCCACCACGGGCTTGTTGACGTGCTTCTGGATGAACGTCGCCGCCTGCTCCTCATCGGAACCGCCGATCTCACCGATCAGCAGGACGCCATCGGTCTCCGGGTCGGTGTTGTAAAGCGCCAGGCAGTCGATGAAGTTCATGCCGCGGACCGGGTCGCCGCCGATGCCGATGCACGTCGTCTGCCCGATGCCGAGGTTGGCCGTCTGCCAGACCGCCTCGTAGGTCAGGGTGCCGCTGCGGCTGATGATGCCGACCGCGCGTCGGGTTTCGGACTGTTCGGCGGACTTGTGGATGTAGCCGGGCATGATCCCGATCTTGCACTGGCCCGGGGTGATGATGCCCGGGCAGTTGGGACCGATAAGACGCACGCCCCGATAATGCGCATCGAGCACGCGCCGGACCCGCACCATATCCAGAACCGGGATGCCCTCGGTGATGCAGACGATCAGTTCGATGCCCGCATCGGCGGCTTCGAGGATCGCATCGCTGGCAAACGCCGGGGGCACGAAGATCATGGTGGCGGTGGCGGCGGTGGCCTGGACGGCCTCATCGCAGGTATTGAAGATGGGCAGGCCGTTGGGGTCGGTCATGCCGCCCTTGTTGGGCACCACGCCACCGACCATCTGGGTGCCGTATTCCAGGCACGCCTTGGTGTGAAAGGCGCCCGCCGCGCCGGTGATGCCCTGGCAGATCACGCGGGTGTTGCGATCGACAAGAATGCTCATGGGAAGGAGTTCCGGGTATGGACGTTCAAACGCACCAGCGCAAATCGGCATGCGCGGGGGGTAGAGAGCATACCGATTCGCGGCCGCCAAAGCCAGATCAGCCACGGCCGCCGCGCCATCCACCGACCTGGCCAAGGTCCGGAATTCCCGGCCTGACCCCTCGACACGTTTCGCTCGCATCCGGACCCGCGCCCCGGCGCTCGCGCCCAGCCCCCGGGGCTCGACGGTCCAACGCCGCCAACCCGCCCGGCCACTGGCCGATCCGATGGCCGCGGGTCGATAAATCCCATGGTTCGGCGATGCTTCCCCGACGGGAGCGGCGATCGCCCGGACCGGGAGTTTTTTTACCATGCTTGACTGGCGGCAAGCCTGCATTCCGCTCAAGTCCTCGATCCTCGAAGCGATCGCCATCATCGACCGGGCCGCGATGGGCCTGGGATTGGTGGTCGATCCGCACCATCGGCTTCACGGCACCATCACCGATGGCGATGTACGCCGGGGTCTGTTGCGCGGCGTGGGCATGGATCAGCCGGTCGCCGAGATCATGAACCCCATGCCCATCGTCGCCGAGCAGGATGAAAACCGCGATGTGGTCATGACCCGGATGCGCGAAAAATCCATCCGCCACATGCCCGTGGTCGATGGGCTCGGGCGGCTGATCGATGTCTGGCTGCTGGATCAACTGGCCCGGACGGCCGGGCCGGACAACTGGGTCGTCCTCATGGCCGGCGGCCAGGGGATGCGCCTCCGTCCGCTGACCGAGGACCTGCCCAAGCCGCTGTTGGCCGTCGGCGAGAGACCCATCCTTCAGACCATCCTCGAAGGGCTGATCGATGCCGGCTTCCGCCGCTTCTTCTTCAGCGTCAACTACAAGGCCGAGATGATCGAATCGATCTTCGGCAACGGCGAAAACTGGGGCGTCGAGATTCAATACCTGCGGGAGTGCGAGCCGCTGGGCACGGCCGGCTCCCTTCGACTGCTGCCGGAAACGCCAACGCGGCCGCTGCTGGTGATGAACGCCGATCTCCTGACACGCGTCGATTACGTCAAGCTGCTGGATTTTCACACCCTGCACAAAGCCGCCGCCACCATGTGCGTGCGCGGCTATGACCTTGAAGTCCCCTACGGCGTGGTGCGGACCGATGAACATCACCTGGTCGGCATCGAAGAAAAACCCAGGCGACAGTTCCTGGTCAACGCCGGCATCTACGTCCTGAACCCGGATGTTCTGGAACTGATCCCCTCCGGTGGCCATATGGACATGACAGCCCTCTTCGAGCAGGTCCGCGAAACGGGGCGGCCCGCGACGGTCTTTCCCATCCGCGAATACTGGATGGACATCGGCCGGATGGATGACTTCCAGCAGGCCAACCAGGATTACCCCCACATCTTCAAGGCCCGACTTCCCAACCCCAACGAACCGAAATTCGACGCGGCATGATCCACACCAGGCCCGGGCATCACCCGGAGTCGCCCCCGGATCGCCCCCGGAGTCGCCCCCGGAAACGGACATCATCACTCCACCCGGAACACCTTCATCACCTCATCGCCCAGGTGATTGATCACCTTCACCGCGATCCGGCCGCCCTCGGGCTTGTCGAACGGGCGGGAGGTGTCGCTGTGCAGCGTCTCCCAGGCATCCTCGTTGATCTCGGCCTTGAGTGTCGTCTTAAGGCTCTTGTAAGGGTCGTTAGCGCCCAGGAAGTAGGCGTGGCGGACGAAGAAGCTCTCGCCGTTGTAGTCGGTGTCGATGAACCAGCAGGCTATCCCGGAGGCCCCGTCGCTGCGGACCTCGCCGGTGTTCGGGTGGAACACATCCACGCCGTTGATCCGCACCTGAATCTGGCCGCTCGTGCCGCCGGAGCCCTGCGAAGACGCATCCTCAGCCTCGCCGCCCTCAGCCGGGAAGATGTCGATGTCCGGCTCGCCGAAGATCACGAACAGGTTGCCCTTGCCGGTGTTCTTAAGATCGTCGGCCATGTGCAGGTCGGCGTTCATCCGGGCCTTGAGCACCGGGATGCGGCCGAGCTTGTCGAACTCCGATGAGTGGGCATCATAGTTGAACGCGCAGGCGATCAGGACATCAAAGCCCGCATCACCGGCCTCCCGCGCTGCCAGCACCAGGTCCTGGCGGCTGACCGTGCCGAACTCCGGCCCGATGAAGATGCCCGCCCGACGCGCATCACCCCCGGAACCCCCCTTGCCGTCGGCATACAGGCCCTCAGCGCAGATGTAATTGCCCGGCCAGCCCTTGATGCTGCTGAAATCGATCTTGTCTTCCTTGTGCGCCTGCTGCACGCCGGCCGTCCTGAGGTTCTCCAGGATCATCTCGACGAAGCCGCCACCGTCGGCCACCGGTTCGGAGCCGGCCTGCTGCGGGTCGATCAGTTCATCGTTCTCGTCCACACCCATCACGCGGTGCGGACTGAGCGACTCGACCGTGAACGGACCGGCGACACGGACCTTGCTCCGGTCCTCGTAGGGCTTGTCGTAGAGGTATTCGTAGTCGGCCTTGGCGGCGATGGAGGCGTCGATCTCCTTCTGCCGGGCGATGCGAGCCTTCCAGAACGCCTCCAGCGCCTGCTTCGCGCCATCTGGCCAGCCGTCGGGCGCTTCGCGCGGGACTTCCCATTCCAGCAGCGCCCCGGTCGGGGCATCCTCGCCGGAGGGCAACTTGACCGTCTTGCCCTCGGGCGCTGCGAAGTCAACGGCCTTGCCCGACCGGCCGCCGGTGGAGACCTCAAAGGGCTTAGGCGGATTCTTGCGAAGCGCGGCATTCAGGTCGGCCAGCGCGTTCTCCACCACCGGCTGCGTCTGCTCCCAGATCACGTCAATTTCGGCGTTGCGCACAATCGAGCTGAGCATGATGTGCGGGACACGCTCGTAGACGAATCCTTGGCGAATGTTCCCGCGCGTGGATGCATTCGAAGGTTCACTTCGGCTGATCTCGGCTTCCTTGACCTGACCCTCGGGCGAGTCGGCCAGCAGGTAGTACGGATACCTGGCCCCCATGATCCGTGCACGAGCCAATGCTAATGAAACTCGGGATGTGTCGATCGTAATCCATCGACGGCCCCATTGCTCGGCGACAAAGGCGGTGGTGCCTGAACCGCAAGTCGGATCGAGCACGAGATCGCCAGGGTCGGTGACCATGAGAATAGCCCGGGCAACCACCTTTTCTGATGTTTCCACCACATATCGCTTCTCAGACGTGAAGCCGGCAACTCCTGTGTCGGACCAGACATTATCCTCTGCAATAGCGGCGAAGTCGTCGAAGAATCGGACGTAGTACAAACCATTGGCAGTAGCGCTCAATCGATCTGCTTTCTTCAGTCGATCCATGCCAACTTCATTTGTCTTCCACCGAACGCGATCCGACGGGCGAATAGTTCTTCCCTCAAAACCTACGCCAAACCATGAAGCAGCGCCCTCACCCTTGTCTCGACCAACACTCTGGCTTGTGAGGTTGTCGATTCTGAAGACTTTGCCGTCTTCGGGAATCGGCTCCAGGCCCGCCTGTTCGGCTGAACTGAGCTTCCGCTCACTCAGGTCTGGAAGACGAAGCTTCGTATACGCTGATCCGCCCGATCCGCCAACTTGCTTGACTGCGAATGGCTGGCGGTATTTCAGCTTCTGACGGTCTTTGGCGTACATCAGCAGCATGTCGTATGTGCCAGCAATGAACTCTGATGTTGCCCCTGCAGTCTTAGAGAAGACGATCTGAGAAACGAGATTGTCGGCCCCAAAGACTTCATCGAGCAGGGCACGAACTAAATGGCTGTTCTCTTCGCCTATCTGAACCAGTATTGCCCCCGAAGAATGCAGCAGATCTCGACCGACGGTCAGTCGGTCACGAAGGTAGGTCAGGTACGAATGGATACCGTCCCGCCACGTGTCACGGAATGCCTTGACCTGCTCGGGCTCGCGGGTGATGTGTTCGACGTTGCCGTCCTTGACATCACGGCTGGTGGTGGACCACTGGAAGTTGGAATTGAACTTGATGCCGTAGGGCGGGTCGATGTAGATGCACTGCACCTGGCCGCGCAGCCCTTCGCGCTCGGCCAGTGAGGCCATCACCTGGAGCGAATCGCCCAGGATCATGCGGTTGGTCCAGTTGGCATCGTGCTGGTAGAACTCGGTGCGGGCGTTGGCATCGGGCAGGCCGTTGAAGTCGGCGAACAGGTCGGGGAAGAGGCTGGGCTCGTCCTTCTCCGCTTGCTCTCGTTCCTTGCGTTGTGTGCGACGGATGAGGTCGTCGACGAGTACCTTGGGGTGGACCTTCTCCTGGATATAGAGCGGCGGCGCGTGGACGATCAGGTCCGACCAGTCCTGCTCATCCTTACCCCGCCAGACGAGCTGGGGGTCCAGATCGCGGTTGCGGCCGGCCTTTTCCTCGTCCAGCCCGGCCGCATCTCGCGGGTAGGCGACCCTGATCGGCCGCGCCTGGTCCTCCGGCACCACCGATTCAAGCTCGGCCGTCGGGATATTCCGCCGCGATGATTCCTCGTGGGTGAGCGTCTCGACGGTCTTTTTTCTTGTCGTTTTCTTCTTGGCCATGTTGTTCTGGCTCCCGGCCCCGAGTCCGCTTGATCTGTCGAGCATCAAATAAACCGGATGGCCACTGGCCCAATATATCGGGGGTTTTGCAAGCTCAGCGCCCCAGATGTAGTGGGTGTCGATAATTCAGTCAAATAACCGTCAAATAAACGGCCTGTGGCGGGCTTCCATCCTTACTCGCGCGGCCAATGGTTCTCACGGGCGCCATGCTTGACAGTGTCAACCCTGGGGCCTACGTTAATTGTGCGGGTTCGGCCAAGGAACTGCCACGGTGGTTCCGAGGGCATTACCCGCTTTTTTCTGCGCCGAGTCATCTCGCATCATAGAGATCGGGGACGAAGAACGTGCCATACGTGGTGAACGTTTTGCCGTCGCGGTACCCATCTCCGTGCCAGAAGGCTTTCTTCATGATCCGGACGAATGGCTCGATCTCCGGGCGCGTGGGTTCGGTCATCTGATCCGCAAGCCGCCAGCCCCAGTTCAGGCAATAGATGCACAAATCGGCGGCCTGAACACCGTAAGCCATATCCGATTCGACGAACAACGGCACGGGAACGATCCATTGGGTTCTCTGTCGACCGGTTTGCGTCAACGTGAAATACCGTTCCATGCACCGCACCATCTGGTGATCGGTCCGCTTCTGGGTTACATCCATGACCAGCAAGCCCATTTCCTGATTGCCTTCCAGGAAATAGAAGAACCTTTCAAGCAGGAACACAATGTCTTTTCGCAGCATATCCGGTGATCTGCGTGAAGGCTTGGCATGGCGTGGCACGATCGCGGCGAATATCCGGGCATCATGGCTGTTGAGCAGTTCGATCACCCCTTCGGCCATGGCAATGCAGGCCTGCCCGTAGGCTGCGAACTGTTCAGCCCGGGGCCTGCGCTTCTGCTTGCCATTGTTCAGAAAGTTCAGAGCATGCTTGCGCCGCAAAGCCGCGTCCATGCGGTCTTGCTGCTTCTCCCATCTGAAACATCGCGTTCGCAATAGCTTGCCGCCCTTGATCTCCAGGCCGTATTCGCGGAGGTTCGCCCCAAAGATGGATTGTTCAAGATTGCGTACCGCCAGGATGAACGGCCAGAGTTTTCGGGCATGGATGGCAAAGCCGCCATGGACCTCGTAGGGTGCTTTCTTGTGATCATGCCCGCTTTCATCAAGGAATAGAAGCCAACTCATGCTCGCGCTCCCTGAGCGGTCTGCGCGGCGATCGAATCCATCAAACTGTCGAACTCGGCTTCGACCCGTTCATCAAAGTCGCTGCTGATCTGGTAGACATCCTTGAACTCCGCAAAGGCCCACCGGCCGTGGGTCTTGAGGTTGTTGACGCCGGGCACCCAGTAGGTGTCCATGGTGGTTTTCTTTTCCTTGGCATCCTCGCCGCGATAGCCCTTGATCTCGACGATCAGGTGGAGCGGGTCATCCTCGCCGCGCCCATCGTCGACCAGGACGATGAAGTCGGGGATGTAGGTCCGCATGGTCGATCCATGGCGGTAGGGAACCTCCAGCCCGAGATTATGGTTCTTGATGTAGGCCCGCACGCGGCGATGGCTCTCGGCCACGCGGCAGAACTCGGCCTCCCAGTCGCTGTCGAGGATGATCCAGTTGATGTGGCAGCGGCGCGGGTCCGCCTGCCAGCGGTCCTTTCTGGACGTGTTGAAGTTGACAAAGGCCGATGAGCCGGTGGGGTTGTACGGATCGAGCACGGCCTTGATCGGACGCTCATCGCTGAACGACCGGGTGATCGCCGCGGAGATGCGCTGGCAGGCCATGTCGGCCAGTTCCTGGTACATCAGCATGGCCGGATAGGTATCGCCCCGGCATTCCAGACAGGTGTCCAGCCACTGCCGGGTGATCCGCTTGAGCTGACCGAAGAGATGGAGCTTGGGTTCCTCGCCCGGGTCGCGCCAATGGGTGTAGAGCAGGCGCTTGGCCAGGTGGAACAAGAGCGTGCTGCTGCGCAGGTCATCGAGATGCTCGATGCTCAGGTCCACATCCTCGCCGATGATGCCCGCGTTCTTCGTGATCGAGGGGCCGACAAGGTCCGGCGTCAGTTCGAGAATCGAATCATCGTCGAATTCGGCGCTCAATCGTTCCTCGGGCAACTCGACGCGATAGCCGGTGACGCGGGGGAAGGTGATCTCCAGCGCATCGCGTTCAGGGCGAACCGCCTTGACCCGCACCGTCTCGCGGGGCGGTTGGGGCGGCGCGATGACGGGCTTGGCCGTGAAGTCGAACGGGATGCCCAGCACATCGGCATACTCGACGTTGAAGAGCCCCTCCTCGTTAAGGTCATACGACTGGCGGCGCAGTGCCCGGCCGATGACCTGCTCGCAGAGCAGTTGCGTGCCGAACGCCCGCACGCCCAGCACGTGGGTCACCGTATTGGCGTCCCATCCCTCGGTGAGCATGGAAACCGAGACCACGCAGCGGATGGATTCGCCCAGGCGGCCCTCCCTGCCGACGGTGTTCATGACCTCGCGGAGCAGATCCTGGTCCGAGAGGTTCTCGGCCTGTCGGCGGTCGCCGGTGCGCTCGATGATCTCGCGCCGGAAACGGTCGATCTCATCCGAGGCCAGTTCGCGGAAGTTCGTGTCCAGGGCATCGCCCGATTCGAGTTGCTCACTGTCGATCAGAAGCGTGCGCGGCCGGGCGATCGCGTTGCCGTGCTCATCAAAGTTCCGGAACAGTTCCAGCCTGCCGTTCTCCAGCGTGGTCGAGCCGTCCTCGTTCTCGCGATGGAAGCCGGAGATGTAGTCATGGACAAGCTTGGAGGTGGAGGTGTTGTTGCAGACCACGATGAAGCATGGCGGAACCCGGATACCGGCCTCTCGCCAGAGCTCGAAGGTCTTGGCGTAGTGACCGTAGAGAGCCTCCAGGGCGGTCTGGAGTTCGACAGGAATGCTCAGCGGGTCGAGCGTCTTGGCCTTGGCGCGCCCTTTCCTGGGCATGCGTTTGCCGATGTGCTCCCAGAGGTTGCGGAACTTGGGCATCTCCTGTCCGGGGATATTGTCGGCCACCGGCACGCGGGGCAGCTTGACGATGCCGCATTCAATGGCATCCATCAGGGAAAAATCGCTCATCGTCCAGGGAAACAGCGTTCCCTCGGCGTATCCGGAGCCTCGTAGAAAAAACGGTGTCGCCGAGAGGTCCACCACCTGTGCCAGTCCGAGCTTGCGATTGACCGCTTCCAGCCCTGATATCCAAATGCGGGCCGCCTCGTTGTTCTTCTCGGCTTCCACGCGGTCATCGCCCGTGAGTTCGCCTTCATCCTCGCCGCCGGGCTTCCGTCGATAGCAGTGGTGGCCTTCATCGTTCAGCGCCAGGATGTTCTTCATGCCCATCAGGTCCGGCATGACCCGCTGAAGCATCTGGCCCTCGGTTTCCAGCGTGTTCAGTTCTTCGCCTCGACCCTGAAGCAGCGATCGGCCGCCCTTGGACAGGTCCAACCGTTCGCGGCGCTTGAAGGCATGGAAGTTGGTGATGACGATTTTCGCCCGGTCGAGATCAGCAAGCATGTCGCCGGGCACCAGCTCGCGGGACTGGTAGTAGCTGTCCGGGTCGTTGGGCTTTAGAACGCGAAGGCGATCCCGAATCGTGATGCCGGGTGTGACGATGAGGAACCCGCGGGTGAACCGCTTGCTGTTGGGTCGGCGAACCGCGTTGATCGTCTGCCAGGCGATGAGCATGGCCATGACGGTGGTCTTCCCCGCGCCGGTGGCCAGCTTCAGGGCCATGCGGAGCAGTTCCGGGTTGGCCTGCTCGTTGGCGGCCGTGAGATGGCCGAGAAACTGACGGTCGGTCTTGCTGATCTTCGGCGCGACTTCCCAAAGCCAGATCGCCGTTTCCACCGCTTCGATCTGGCAGAAAAACGGGCGGTATCCGCTGAACTTGTGATGCCGCCAATGCTGCAACAGTCGAGCCGTCTCCGGGGTGACCTGCCAATTGGCGGCATTCGGCCAGGACCGCCAGCGCTCGACCTCCTCACGCAGCGCATTGATCATCGAGGTGGTGTCATACTGCTGTGCCGCCGTGGACAGCCCCTGCCCTTCATCAAACACCAGTTCCGCCTCCGGCTCGGCCTGCTTTCGTTTTCTGGGTTTGGGAATGGGTGTGATGAACTCGGCCCGACGGCGGCGGTCGATGATCTTCTGGGTGGGTTGACCGTGGGTGTCCATTTCCCAATGACGCCCCGGGCGCGCGTAAGGGGAGTTGAGGATGGGCTGCTTGAAGAATCGATCTTCCATATTGAGGTTCCTCAACGATGCGCTGCCATCAAGCCGAGCCGATATCGCTCACGGCTTTTGAGCGAGCTTTCGGGGACTCCTTTCGGATCGCATCACATCACATGATCCGATTCCCGGCCGCGCGGTTCAGGATACCCGCTGATGGGATGTCGGTCATCAGCGGATTGATTCAACGGGGGGGCGATGGGTTCGCGTGGGATTCGATGATTTGGGATCGGATGCATCGCATGGCGTGATGTTGCCATGCCGGGGGACAGGATGAGCCGGAAACCGGAACGTCGGCGCGCTGCGCGGCGACCGCCCTGGAACGGCGGACGTTTTCGGGGCTGTTTGGGTAGACTGGATCGCTCGGCGTTGCGCGGCCGTTTCCGGGGATGGTTCCGGAGGCGGTTCCGCGGGCGGAACACTTCCCGGGGGCGGGACACTTCCGGGGGCGGGACACTTTCGGGGGCGGGGGCGAGGGCGTCGGGCTGGACCGTCTGACTTGCCTGTGTTTGCATCGCGATCGGCCTCGGGCCGGAAGATTCCATGGCAGCCAATCCCCAAGAGCACACGGGTCGGCCCGAGGAGCCGGTGAGTCAGGCGGAGTTGCGCCGGCTTGCGTTGGATGAGTTGGATGCGGTTCACCGCATGGCCATGACGCTCTGCCGCGATCAGGATGAGGCTGAGGAGCTGGTTCAGGAGACTTATGTCAAGGCCCTCTCTGCCCTGCCGCGCTTCGAGCTTCGCGATCACGGCATCCGGCCGTGGCTCTTTCGCATTCTGCACAATGTTTTTTATGGCCGGCTGGATAAGGCCCGTCGCGCTCCACGCGCTTCGGAGATGCTCGACACGCTCATCGATGAGCGGTTCAACGATGCCGAGCCGGCCTGGGACCTGGCCAGCCTCGACTGGGAGCAGGTGGATGAACGGATCAAGCAGGCGATCGATGAACTGGACCCGCGATTCCGCGAGGTGCTGCTGCTCTGGTCGGTCGAGGGCATGAAATATCGCGAGATCGCCAAGACACTGGAGCTTCCGATCGGCACCATCATGAGCCGGCTGTATCGTGCCCGGGCCTTTCTGGTGCGGCACCTGTCGGAACTGGCCAAGGAGTACAGGATCGCCGACTCCCAAGACGGTCAGGCCAACGTATGAGTCCACTGGATCGAGGCGCGCGACAGCGCGGCCGGGGCGTCACCCCATGGCCCCCGGAAGCCCGATGCCCATGAGCAACAGCCCCGCTTCGATCGCCATGCATGGCTTCATCCCGGCACGCGACCGGAACCGCCGGACCGGTTGCCACGAGTGACGGACCGGACGTTCCATCTCGTCCGAAAGCATTCGAATGAACCGCTGCCCGGCCTGTCGGAGCCACGTCCGCCACGGATGCGAACGCGCGTGTCGCGGCGGGTCGCGGTATCTCACCGTCGGGCGCGCCCGCGCCGACCGATGGCCAGCGCTCCGATGCCCAGCAGCGTGATCGATGCCGGCTCGGGGATCACCAACAGCGTCCACGAGCCTTCCAGTCCGATCGCGGATGTGTCAATCACGCGCTGCAGGGCGAAAGTATCGCCATCGAGATGATACACGCCCGGCTCTCGGTGGCCCGTCACGTAGAGGTCACCGTCGAGTGCGAACGTCAGGCCGGAACTCTGGGTCAGCCCCGGGATGTGGATCGCACCGAGGTCAGCGCCCGTCTGGCCATCGAACCGGTAGACGTAACTGTCGTGGCCCGTAATGTACACGTTGCCATCGGGTCCGATCGTCATGTTCCCCGCACGGCTCGCTCCGCTGAGACTCGCGAACACCCCTTCAAACGCCAGCGTTGTCGCGTTCCAAGCGATAATGTTCGTCCGCTCATGGTTCGCCATCAGCAGTTGCCCGTGACCATTGAGGTGCGCATCCCACGGCCACCAGATCGTCGCGTTGTCCATCACGGGTGTCTGCCCGGTCACCGCGCCCGTCAACGCATCCAGGTGGTGGATGCGTTTGGCGGAGCGGTCGGGTACGTAAAAGCTGCCGTCGGCATAGGTCAGCCCGGTCGGCAGGTTGAAACCGTCGGCAAACGTCCCGAGAAAGGCACCGGTGTGGGCATCGTATTTCAGCACGCTGCCCGTCCACGCACTGGACACATACAGCGCGCCGTCCGGCCCGAGCGCCATGCCGATCGGCTCGTCCAGCCCGCCACTCCCCGCCGGCACCAGCATTCCCACAAATCCACCTGTGGTCAGGTCATACTCGGCAATGAAGTCGCCATAGGTCGACCCGACGATCAGGCGGTTTGCGCCACCCGCCGGCGCTGACCCCGCAAGCAAGAATGCCAGCCCACACGCCGCCGCCACGAAGAAGTGGAGTTTGCACACCGAGGAAGAAAATGTTCGCATGAAAGAGCCTCCAGCAGGACACAGACGCACACAACAGCGATCTCTGCATCATCCCGCTCGAACTGGCTCTCTAAGACTTCCCCCGCGAATCGTTCTATCCGGCACCCTGAACGGCGTCAAATGGCACATGACTCGTCCACTGCACGAAGCTGTGCAGCCAGGCGAGGCTTACCGGTGCAGTGAATCAGGCTGTTTGCCCATAGCGCGAAGCTGCGCGAGCCTGGCCGACGTTTGCGATGAGATTTTCGGAAGTGGCGGTCCCGATCAGCGGCGTGGGTTCGGCGCGATTCGCCTCGATGTCGTGGCTGACCGTTTCGCGAAGGGGCTCAAGCCGTCAGATTGACGCAAAAACTATAATAAAAGATATTTTTTGAGGAATTACGTCGGAATTTGGGGAAAATCGGGCGATAGGGGTTGACATGCCGGAAGAACCGTGTAATCTGGATATGCCGCTTCGGGACTTTAGAGAGAGACTCGTGGCAAGAGAGAGGGTACCGCAAGGTGCCTTCTCTTTTTTTGTGTCCACGCTTTGTCCGTGTCCGCGCCTTGTCCGTGCCGAGTGGCCATCTCTCTGAATCAAATCCCATTCCAATGAATTGTTTGGGGCCGCATCCTGCGCTTGCAGGGTGCGTGGATGCCGTCGCTGCGCGGCCGATACGGCTTGGCGGGTGTAATCGCCGCTGGCCTGCTAACACACCAACTCTTCGGGGATGCGCTGCGGCTTGCCGTCCGGGCGGATGCAGACCAGCGTGGTGCTCGCCTCGGTGAGCAGTTCTTCGCCGCGCAGAATGCGATAGGTGTGATCGATCAGCGATCCCCCGCCCCGCACCGTCTGAACCTCAATGCGTACCACATCGTCATACCGCGCCGGCTTGCGATAGCGAAGCTGCATCCTGCCCACGACGAACCAGACGCCTTCGGATTCCATCGTGCGATAGTCGCGCCCGACCTGGCGCAGCAGTTCGGTGCGCGCCATCTCCATCCATATCGGATAGACCGAATGATGGGCAAAGCCCTGAGCATCACACTCGGCATACCGAACCCGCACATCGATGCTCGTGCCGGGCTTGTCCTTCACCGGTGGCCGCTCGGGCTTATCCATCGGATCAAACCTCATCCATCAGCGAAGCGCGTTGATAAAGAAATCCTCTTCGATGATGCGCATCGGAACCTCTGGCAGCTCACCACCGATCTGCCCGATTGCCCATGATGCTTCCGGAGCGATCCAGAGCTGCTCGACGTATCGCTCCAGCGCGGGCAGCGCGGCCCGCGCACGCATGCGACCGAGGCTGACCGCCGCCATCCGCCGCACTTCTTCACGCTCCGGCTCCTGGATGGATTCATCGGTCAGCCGTCCCTGGAGCAGGTTGACCGTCCGTGAATATTCCGGCGAAGGCTCGGGAACAAAACCCAGTGTTAATTCGCTGGCCCCCACAAAACCCAGCGCCCAGATGGCCGATACGCGAAATTCGGTCTGCCCGCCGTAGTCGAGGTAGGTCTTGGCCGCCAGCCGCCTGGCCAGATCAAACCCCGCCGCCTCGCCCAACCTCCCCATGGCCTGCATCGCAAGGTCCAGTTCATCGCCAAGCCGATCGCGTTGCGCCGCCGTGGCCACGGTCACATCGAACCGGCCCAATCGCTCGAGCAGCCCCTCGGCGTGCCGGACCAGCATTTCCGCGGCGCGATCATCGCCGATCACACCCAGCGCGGGGATCACGGCCCGCCGCACCTCGATGCGTTCATGGCCCAGATGCGTCGCAACGGCATCACTCAGCGCCCGTTCCTCGATCATGGCGGCGAGCATCACCCCTTCACTGATGGTTCGCCACGACTCGGATTCCAGGGCGCTTCGGGCGATGTCCACCACCGACTCGCGGTTCGCACGGACACCAGCCCATTGCGCCAGGCCCCGGGATGCCAACCGTCGCACCATGGCCGCGCGGTCATCGAGCAGATCGGCGAGCATGTCGGGCGCGCGTGGGTCGCGGTTCTGGATCAACGTCTTGACAAGGGTTGCGCGGACATTGGCCGATCGGTGGTTCCGCATCAGCTCGATGTGTACCAGCAGCCGCTCAGGAGCGCTTCCGGCCAGCGTCGCCGCCGCCGCGCCCGCCACCGCCGCATCCGGATCAGCCAGCAGACGTTCCAACAGCGGCCCTCGCTCAGCGATCCAGCCCCCGCCAAGCAGGCGCGCGGCCATCCATCGCTCGATCACCTCGCCTTCGGCCAATCGCTCGAGCCGTTGAAACTCCGGAGCGTGGGTGAACATGGCCAACGCCTCGGTCGCGGCGATCCGAACGGCGATCGGCTCGCCCAGTCGATCGACGATGTCCATCAGGACCGTCTCCGCCGGCCGATGATTGATGTGGGCCAAAGCTTCCATCGCCGAACGGCGAAGGATCGGCGACCGATCCGAGCGCGCGATCCGTTCCATCCAGTGTTCGATCGCCCGCTCATCACCATGAAGCGCCATGGCCCGATCCAGCGGGAGGACGATCTCCGGCGCTGAATCGAGCAGTTCGATGATCCCGGTGTCCCTGGTCGCATCTTCGCCGCCGACCCTGAGAAACACCTCGAGCGCAGCGGCCCGAACATCCAGCGATTGCGAAGCATCGGTGGCCAGTCGCCTGAGCGAATCGCGGGCCCAACGCATTTCCTCAAAGCCCGAGAGCCGTTTCATGGAATCCAGCGCGGCCAGTTGCATGCCGCGATCGGGGCCTTCGGCCATCTGTCGAAAACGCAGCGGCTGCTCCTCCTGAACCACCCTGGCCTCCATCACCGGCCAGATGTAGGGGTCCTCCAATCGAGGCCGGGGATCGGGCGGCTGGGGCCAATCGTTCTCCGCCCGGGCGGGTCCGCATGGCAGCAGGAACATCGCGGCCAACAGCACCGGCACCAGGATGAATCGCGATCGGCTCAGCGCGCAAGCCTTCGGATCAGGAAGCGAAGGGGAATCAGGTTCATGAAACGGGGGCATGGGTCTATTCTCCGGCTCGGGCGCGATCCCGCCGGTCTTCATCGGGTCATTGCGGCCTCGTCAGTCGCCAGGTCCGCACGGTCAGGATCACCAGCAAGCCCAGCGAGGCGAAGATGAGGAACCACCAGTTGAACGGTACGAGTCGATAGTCCGTGAACCCGGGCGACTCGATCACCTGCAACGCCGCGGCCACCGGGTTGAACGCCAGCGCGGTCTCGACGGTGGATCGATTGAACGGCGAGCCCTCGGCCAGCCAGAAGAGCATCGTTCCGCCGCACAGCCCGACCAGCGCGCCATAACTGACCGCCGTGGCCGTGGCCGTCCGCTTGAACAGACTGCTGACCGTGGCGCTGAGCAGGAGCGCGAACAAGGCCGTGAGGCTGAGCGTGACCACCACATCCAGTACCCGAAGCGCCCGATTCAAATCCGCCACCACCAGCACCGCATAGCCCGGAAGCGTCGCCACCAGAATCAGCAGCAGCACCACACCAACACTCAACAGCTTGCCCAGCACGATCCGCCATGGGCTGAGCACGGTCAATTGCAGGAGATACCAGCCGCCGCTTTCGCGCTCCTGGCTGATCAGTCCCGCGGCCAGCGCGGGCGTCAGCAGGACCACCAGCGCTGTTTGCAGCAGCACGATGATGCCGCCCAGCCGCTCGATGCCGCGATACTCCGCCGCCACGTGCGCCCCGGCGCTGTAGCTGGCCAGCAGCATCAGTCCCAGCGAAGCGACCAGGCAGAACGCGATCATGCGCAAGAGCCAACCCGATCGCCCGAAGCGGCGCGAGCGGAACTCCTTGATCATCACCGGGTTCACCAGCGGCCCGATCAACTCGCTACGGCGGCTGGGATCGAAGAACCAGAGAAACAGGAACCGGCGGAACGCCTGCTGCGATGTCGATCGGTCATCGGTCACTTTGCCGGTGGGGCGCGGCGTATCGAGCATGCGCTGGCTCAGCCGACGGAGGGTCAGCGCCGCGAAGACCACGCTGCTGATCACCGCCAGGATCATGAACCGCCCGGAAAGATCGGCATCGCTCCGCATGACCCCAGCGCCCAGCTCCACACCCAGCAGATGGCCCACCGCGGTGATGGAGGACAACGAACGAATCCAATCCAGCACCTCGGAGCCGAACACACCGGTGAACGCGCCGGCGAACTGATGCGGCCCCAGCGAAAGCACGGCCAGCACCAGCACACCGCCATAGGTCAGCCTCAGCGATGAATCGCTGCCCGATGCGTGGCAGCTCACCCAGAGACCCAGCGTGCTGTATTGCAGCGCAGCCAGGATCAGAACCAGGTAAAGCCCGGCGATCGCGCCAAACGACACACCGCCCATGGCAAAGCTCGCCGCGCCCAGCGGCAGCATCAGCGCCAGCAACACGACCACCAGGCCCATCGAGGCGACCAGCTTGCCCAAGTAGATCGCCGCGGGTGAAAGCGGTGAATTGAGCAGAAGCGCAAGCGTCCCCCCCTGCTTCTCGCGAACCACGCTCACCGCCGCGAACGCCGGCGACATCAGCAGAATGGCCGCCAGCGCCCCGAAGCCGAACACGCGAAGCACATCCAAGGCCTGCGCCGCCGACCGCTCACCGACCGCCGAAACCTGCGCATCCGACGGCCAGCGAACCACAAGCACCAGGCCCAATACGGCCACGAGCAACACCATGAGGATGATGGTGCGCGGCGTGCGCAGGGTACCGACCAGTTCACGTTGGATCACCGGGTTGAGGATCATCCGGCCGACGCCTCCTCACGGGCGCGGGCCTCATCGGCCCGGGTCACGCTCAGAAAAGCATCTTCAAGATCAACCGGCACCTCGCGGTACTGGGCCACCTCGATGCCCCGTCCCACCGCGCCGGCAAGCAGCGCGGCCAGCCTGGTCTCATCAAACGCCGTGCTGAAGCGGATTTCGCGCTCCTGCTCGCTGATGGTGACTTCCGTCTCCGAGCCCACCTGATCCCGGAGCAGTTGGGCCATGACTGGAAGTTGCTCGGCTCGGACAAGCTGAACCTCGATCATCCGCTGCTGCCGAAGCGACCGCATGATCTGGTCCAGGGTTCCAAAGGCCCGCAGCTTGCCCTGGGTCATGATCGCGACCGTGTCACAGATGCGCGAAAGCTCGGGCAGGATGTGGCTGGTCACGATCAGCGTCTTGCCCAGCTCGGCAAGGCGAAGCAATATCCGGCGCATCTCGATCCGCGCGGTGGGATCGAGCCCATTGGCCGGTTCATCCAGGATGAGCACTTCCGGATCATGCAGCATCGTCCGGCAGAGCCCGACGCGCTGCTTCATGCCGTGGCTCAGGGCCTCGACGTATCGATCCTTCATCCAGGTCGCGCCGCAAAGCTCCATGACCTCCTCGATCCGCCGCGTGCGGACCGGGCGCGGAATGCGATACGCCGCGCCGAAGAAATCCAGATATTCACGCACGCGCATGTTGTCATAGCTGCCGAAAGTGTCGGGCATGTAGCCGACCAGGCGCTTGATGCGGGTGGTATCGCGGGTGCAATCGCAACCGGCGATGCTCGCCTTGCCCGAGGTCGGGCGCGCCAGACCCACAAGGATGCGGATGGTTGTGGTCTTGCCCGCGCCGTTGGGGCCGATGAAGCCCAGGATGCGGCCGCGCATCAGTGAGATGGTCAAATCATCCAGCGCGGTGAAATCCCCATATCGCTTGGTCAGATTCTGAACATCCACGACCGGCTGATCACTCATGAACCAACTCCTTCCAACCACCGGGGACGATCATCGACAGGCCCGGCGCTGTATCCCGGCCCGGCGTCCGCGCGGCGACCTCGAGGCGCGGCCGATCCATCCACCAGGTCGATTGCTCAAGGTCACCATCCAGGCCACCCACCTCGACCACCACATCCCATCGGCCGGTGCGCGGAAGGTCCAGTGATTCAAGCGCCTCACCTTCCAACCGCAACTCGATCGACGATGCGGTGCGATTGAACGGCACAGAGCGGAAAACATCATCATCGCCGCGGACATAAACGCGAATCTCGCGCCTCAGCGCCTCGATATCCAAGCCAAATCGCAGCGATTCAACGTCCATCGGCGTCAGCGAGCGCGGCGCGCTGAACCGCATCACCGTGAAGCCGGCCGATTGCCGATCCCGGACAAAGCGGCCGTTCTCCCATGCCATGGCATCCACATTGACCGGACTCAAGCGCGGCCCCTCGATGCGCACCCGGCTCACCGGCGTCACCGAAAAATCCCAGATGAACCAGGGAACGGTGAACTCCGTGCCCGGCGCGGGGCGCACGATGCGAACGGGCACATCATGAAGAATGCTGCTCCGCGTCACCCGGTCGCGTGCCGTATCGTCTTCGGCGCCGCCCAATCGCCCCACAGGCAACCCATCGGGCGTTGACCAGTTCAACCATCGCAGACCCGCCATCCCCGGCCAGTCGGCCCCCCGGCTCCATGTGGCCAGCAGTTCCTGCCGCCTTTGTTGAAGCCCGCTCAACTGCGCTGCGCGGGAAAATTGCCCGGCTGGCGGTGTGCGATGGCCGGCGCGCAGGCGCCACAAACCCTCACCGTCCGGCTCGGGCAGCAGCCAACCCAGCGCAAAGACCAGCACGGGGTCCTCGATGGTGACGCCGCGCGGCGATGACAGGCGAACCGAAGCGCCCTGCCGGTCCAGCTCCACCCGTGCTTCAACCGGGTGCTCATAACGGCCGACCCAGGTTCCGCTGCTGATTGCCGCGCGCCCCGGTGGCAGCTCGTAATCGCTCCAAATCTCCATCCCATCACGCGTACGCAGCAGGCGATGGGTTCGCATGGTGCCATCGGCGGCTGTCCAGGTGCCCGCCGGTGCCATGTCGATGCCGGCCACCGCACCGGGCCGCAGGTCCGTTCGCTCCGGCGCATAGTAGGCCACAACGCCCCGAGCCTCGTAGCTGAGCCCATCATCCAGCACACGGCTCAACACCACCGTCGAACTGGTCAGCGGAGCGGACCGGCGCGCCGTCAGGCCCACCGTCAGGACCACAAGACTGACCAGGATCGCCACCACCGGGCCGACCACCGCCATGCGTTCCAGTTGCCCGCGGCCGTGCAGCAATAGCCCGCCGACGGCGAGCAGCCCGACGAACAGGGTCAAAAGCCCGGCCACGACCATGCGCGAGACCACCTGGTAGCCGATCTGGTCCTCGGCCATCCGCCCGATCGATTCATCGAGCGTCTGCTCGGCCTGCCGTCGGGCCATGCGGATGGTGCCGGTGCGTGGCCCGCCGTCCACCAGCCATCGGGCCAGTTCATGCAGCGGCTCGCCGGCCCCCTGGCGCAGCGCTTCGGGCCATCCCGCTTCGCCCAGGGTCGTCAGCAGGATGCGCCCCTGACCATGCGAACGAATCAGCGATGCCGGCCAGCCATCGACCTCGTGCAGCGGCTCGAAACCCTCGGCGACGATGCGCGCCATCGCCACCGGATCATCGATCTCCAGCAGCGGATGTTCTTCGCCCGCCGCCGACCGCATCTGGATGCGGTCCAGCTCGATGCGCTCGACGACGCTGACCATGCCGATCGAGCCCAACAACCATCCGATCCACTCGGGATCGACCTGTTCCACCTGAATCCAGAGCAGCCCTCCACCAGCCAGCCAATGGCGGATCGCGCCGGCCTGTGCCGCCGAAAGATCATCGTCCGTGCGCGTGATCACCAGCACGCCGATGCGCTCCAGCGCCCGAGGCTCGACCGGAACATGCCGCCGGCCCATCGAGCCGATCGACAATGCCAGCTCATCAGCCCCCAGCCCGGTGCCCGGACGGTCCAGCAATCGCTCCAACTCGGGATCGAACTGCCGATCGCGCAGGCCGCCCATCAATCGGCGGATCAGCGCCGGCGGCTCCGGCTCGGCCGAAAGGGTGAAGAACGGGATGTTCTGGCGCTGCTCGCCGAGCAGGACGCTCTGTGAGCCCAGGCGAAGCTCCCGGCCGGGTCTGCGCTCCAGCAGATCGACCTGGACCTCGAACGTTGAAACGACCCGTCGCTCCGCGTCGGCCCGACGCACGGGCACGCGCACATCGACGGGAACCTCGAGCGTGGTTCGGGCCGGCACCATGGCATCGCGGACAAAGTGAACCCTGCTGTCATCAGCCGGGTCGGGGAAGCGCACCAGGACCGTGAGGTTTCGATCTTCTTCACCGCTGTTGGTGATGCGGGCCACCACCGTCGCCCACCGTGATGGGCTCACCTGACCCGGCCCGCTGTACCAGCCGCGCGGCGAAGCGGTGAACCGGATCGTCTCGGCGGCCGCGGAACGAGCCTCCAGCCAGCCCCCGAGCGCGACCATCAGAATCAGCAGGAATCGGCCCAACTTCATCGAAGAACATCTCGAGTGAGGAAAGAACATCTCGAAGCGGCACATCATAGTGCAATTCGCGGCAGCGGTCGGACCCGGGCAAACCGGCCGATGCGCTGGCCAGGCATGCTTCCGGCGGACCACGCCGGATGAAGCCGGGTCGGTACTGGAAAAAGGGCCGGCATGAGCTGCCGACCCTTTTTCTGGAGTTCAAAATCCTATGTCACCCGACCGGATTACTGCATCGCGCGGCCCACGCGGAATGCTCGCGGATTATCCAGCAGACCGGGGAAGTTCAAGTCCTCAAGCTCATCCATGATGATGATCGTGGGCTTGACCAGGATCAGCAGCGTCTGCTCATCCTTGACCGTGGTCTTGTTGGAAAATAGCCGGTTGAGAATCGGAATCTTGGAGAGAATCGGCACGCCGGATTCGACTTCGATCTCGCGGACCAGGCGCTGGCCGCCCAGAAGCAGGGTTCCGCGATCGGGCACACTGACCGTCGTGCGCAGCTCGGTCTGATCACGCTGTGGCAGCGTCACAGTATTTTCAATGACTCCAGGCTCGCCCACTTCGCCGCCGATGACACCGGTGCCCGTGCCGGTGGCCGGCACGCCCTGCTGGACCGTCTGCTGATTGGATAGATCGGCATCGAAGACTCGGGGGAAGATGTCCAGGGTCACAAAGCGACGATCGGCACTGATGGTGCCACGGACGGTCAGCGACACACCCGAGTCGGCCGAGTCAATATCCGTATCCGCACCGGCGGTTCCGGAAACCGGCGACAGGTTGCCGATGTAATCCTGCCGCGAAGCGATGGTGATGTAGACCTGCTGGCCGTTGAAGAATGTGATGCGCGGCGCTGAGAGGTTGACGCTGGTGCGGCTGGCCTGCGTGGCGCGGAGCAGCAGCGTCACCTCGACATCATCCAGGTAAGCCGCGCTCAGGTCCAGCGCCCGGCCACTGCCCACAAAGCCGCGAATTGGATCAAAAGCCCCGCTTGCGGGCACTGGCGGATCGGCCTCGGGATCGCCTGGATCGCCCTGGAACACCTGGTACGTCGGCAATGCCGCCGGCCCGAAGCCGCCCGGCAGTCCGGTCTGTGGCCGCGCGGTCATGCCGAAGCTGTCCTGGGCAATGCCCACATCGCCCCAGCGCCCGGTATTCTGAATGTTGATGTCCAGGTCGATTCCGACTTCGTGGAGGAAATTCTGCGTGACGGTCAGGAAGCGCGCTTCCAAGTGAATCTGATCCGCCTGGGTCGCTCGCAGCCGGCCCAGAAGTTGTCGAATCTCACGGTGATTGGCCGCGGTGGTTCGAACGATCAGCACGCCCTGGCGATGGCTGATCTCGCCCGAGCCCAGTTCCCAGTCGCCCACGCGGCCGACGGTCTGCTCGATGAGGGTACGCAGTTCCTGGACCGCATCCTCCATGACCTGTTGCGGATCGCCCGGATCGCCGCCAAACCCGCCGCCGAAGAGGCCGCCGCCGGCACCGCCACCACCTGCGCCCGTTCCCGTGCCCGTGCCCGTCCCGCCGAGTTCACCCACCGCCGGGGCATCGTGATCGCGCGGCGGGAAGAGCATGTCACGCACATCGTAAGTTTGAAGCTCAAGGCGTCCGCGAAGGTCATCGAGCGATGAAATGCGCACGATGCCATCCTCGATCACATAGCCCAGTTCCGGCGAGGCGTTCTCCAGCACCAGTCGAAGCGCCCGGTCCATGGGCACATTGCGCAAGGGCACCCGGACCGTATCGTCGCGGCGGAAGAACTGCTCGATTTCGGCCCAGTTGGGCAGGATGTTCAATCCGCTGGTGTCGCGGAACTCGCGGATCATGTCATCCAGCGGCCGTTCCTCATCCAACAACGTCACCGTGGTCATCTGCAAGGTGTTCTGCGTTCGCAGATCGGCCTCGGATTCAACCTCGGCATCGGCCAGGCCGCGCCAGCGACGAATGCTCAGTTCGCGCCAGTCGCTGGGGAAGGTCACCAGTTCATCGTGCGGCGTGGTGGCTTCGAGGTTTTCGACATGGTGACGGTGGATGTATTGATCGCGGCGGATGCGATGGGAACGCAACAGCGCCATGTTGCGGCTTTCTTCAAGCGTATCGCGGAAGAAGCGTGCGGGCAGATTGGTTGGATCCAGGAACAGCGCCTGATCGACCAGCTCGATCGCCTCATCATAGCGCTGCTGCATGCGGAGCTGATTGGCCCGGCTGAGCTGGCTGTAAACCTGCTCGCGATGCCTGGCCTGGCCCTGAAGCTCCTCAAGCCGGGCAATCCGATCGGCATCGGCATCCCGTTCAGCCAGCCGCTCGGCTTCGCGCTGTTCACGGCTGCGGTCGATGCTCACCCTCAGGTCACTGGCCCGCTGAACCAGCGCGGCGTATTGATCGCGCGGCACGTTCGGGTTTCGGTCCAAGGCGATCCGCGCTTCGCTGACCAGCCGGGTGGCGGCGTCGAACTCGCCTTCGCGGAGCCTGGCCCGGGCCTCTTCCATCCGGTCGTTGTATTCCACCAGCGTCCGCTGAATGCCCAAACGCACCGCTTCGGTCTGCACGTCCGAAAGATCGCGGCGGACGGTGACATCGCCATAATCCCGCTGGACCGTCTGCAATTCACGGGCGGCATCGCGGTTGGTCGGATCGACCTGCATCGCGTGGCGGAACTTCTCGGCGGCAAGACGCGGATTCGGAATGTCCTGAGCCAGAGCCTGCCGACCTTCGGCCACCAGCCGCTGCGATTGAGCCCGGGCGATCGGGTCGGGCCGTTCCTCGGTGGCCGGCGTGGGCTCGACCTGGGCCGCCGCCTCACCGTTGGCCGTAGGGGCCTCACCGTTGCCCGCCGGGACCGGAAGGTCATTTTCCCGCGGCGCTTCGGCCAGTCGGTCATTCTCAAGCGGCACATCATCCCAACCGTTGGTCAAGTCCGCCGGACGCTGGGCGGGCTCATCGTTTCCGTTGACTTCGTTGACCGGCATGCGCCGCTGTTCGATCTCCTCGACCCGGCGGATGAGGCTGGCCATGTGCTGGGTATCAAAGCGGCCCAGGGCAAGTCCGGATGCCTGGACTTCTGAGAGCAGGGTTCGGGCACGGGCCACTTCGCCTCGCGTCAGCGCGGCTTCGGCACGGGCGATGTTCTGCCGCGCCTCTTCCAGCCGCATGCTCAACTGCCGCCTGGCCGAGGCCAGACCGGCCTCCGCGGTCGAACGCTGCTGAGGCGTGGCCCGGTCGCTGCCGGCCACCTGGCTGTACCGCTCGGCCGCGCGATTGAACCGGCGCGCGGACATGTCCGCCTCGGCTTCCCGAAGAAGCTGGGCCGGGTCGGCGGTTTCACCGGTGAGCCGACGCTCGATCTCCATCACCGTCTGGTGAAGGTTCGTCTGCTTGTCGCGGGGCAACTGCAGCGGATCAAGCCGCCGATAGGTCTGAAGCGCCCCCTCGTAATCCTCGCTCTGGACCTGCTGGAGGAACTGCTGATACATCTGCTCAGCGGTTCGAGGGGTGGCATCGGTTGCGGCGGTGGCCGTGGACGCCCAGATCAACCCACAAACCAGAACGACGGCGGGAATCGTGCGCTTGGACAAGGCAAGCCTCCTGAAGTCTGCTTCCACCCCGGGGCGGGAACAACTCGCGAACACCAGAATCACCGAAACGATGGAGGATCATCATCCTGGCGATCCATTCGCTCGGGCACTTGGGGGGTGGTGCCAAAGGTCGCCGGACAGTGTAAACCTGCCTCGTCAGCGCTGCAAGTGCGAGATGCGTTCAATCGAGAATCGACTCTCCATCCGGCCCGGCCCCGCGCTGTGGCCGCGCCCGCCGGGCCGATGGACCCACCCGGTCGGCGGCGGGCACCGGCGGCGTCCGAACCTGCCTGGCCGGGCTAAAGCCCTTCGACACCGCCTTGATCCGGCACCGTATCCGGGGCTTCGAATTCCGGCTCGGGATGGCCCGCGCCGTAGTAAGCCAACGCCAGGGCCGAAACCGGTGCCCATGCCTCATCCGAAGCCAGGATCGCCCTCCGCGGGTCCGGTTCGGCCGAGATGCGGCTCTCCAGTCGCCAACTGCGGAAAAACGCCTCGTCGTGCCGGTAAATCTGCCGATAGAGATCGCGGCTTCGCCAGGCTTGACGCACATCCGGCGGCCGCGCCTCGATGGCCAGAACCGGGCGAATCCGTGCCATCTGCATCGGGGGCAGCGGCGACCAGCCGATCCGCTCGATGTCCTCACCGGTGACGCCGATGCCCTTGAGGATGATGCTGGCGATGATGGTGTGACCCTGTTCGGTGGGCATTTCTCCACCCATCGTCAAGGGCGCGCCGCCACTGGCATTCGAGGCGATCCATGCCCGGCGCGTGTGGTCAAAGAGATTGATCCAGCCCACCTGCTGCCGCTCGGCCACCTGCCGCGAGCTTTCGCTCAGCAACGACAACACCCGATTAAAGCCCACCGGCGGAGCCTCCTCGACCAGCGGCGTGGCCACCGGCACGGGGCTGAGCACCACCACCTGCCGCACACCCCGGCGCGCCTTGACCCGCTCGATCAACCGCTCCAAGCCCTCCTCAAATGCCCGCTTCGCCAGCTCGGCCTCTTCAAACGCCTTGCCATCACGGAGCCCAAAATGCAGGAAGACCACCGTCGGCTCGGCCAGGTCCATCAGGCCATCAATCCACTCCAACGCCTCGGCGGCGGTCGAACCGCGACGGCCACCATTGAAGATGCGAAGTTGATAGCGCGGCAGGGTGGCCAGCAGAGCCGCGCCGGTCGCCTGGGTGTAGAACCACTGCTGCGTGAGGTCATCGCCCACGAAGAGCACCCGGTCCAACGGGCGGATCACCCGCGTCAGCCGGTCATCTTCAGGGCGCTGGATCAGGGGAACCTCGTCGCCCGCGCCGCGGTCCCGCGCCGGATCGCTCCGCCAGGCCCCGCCCGTGGGCTGGGCAGCTCCGCCCGCGCACCCAGCCTGCGGCAGAAACGCCAGAATCAACATCAACCCGATCGCGGTTAGCTCTTTGCCCATGAATCATTATTCCGCCCGCCCGGTGGACCGACTTGAAAATCACCGGCCCTCGATCAATCGCACCATCTCGGCCACCGCCTGTCGAATGCCGACAAACACCGCGCGGCTGATGATCGCATGGCCGATGTGCAGCTCGAACAAATCCGGTATCGCCAGCACCGGGCCGATGTTCAGGTAATTGAGCGCATGCCCGGCATTCAGGCGCATCCCCGCCCCGACCACCGCATCACCGGCCGCCCGAAGACGCTCCAACTCCAGCCCGACCGGCGGCGCATCGAGCAACCCGCCCGACTCATGCCACGCCCGGGCATACGGCCCGGTATGCAGCTCGCACATCTCGAATCCCGCCGCCCCGGCGGCCTGAATCTGCCCGATATCCGGATCGACAAACGCGCTGGGACGCACGCCCGCCTCGCGAAGTCGGCCAACCGCCTCGGCAAGCTCCCGTTGCTGGGCAACGATATCCAGACCGCCCTCGGTGGTGATCTCCAGCCGGCCCTCGGGCACCAGCGTCGCCATCGTGGGCTTGGCGTGGCAGGCGATCCCGACCATCTCCTCGGTCGCGGCCATCTCAAGGTTCAGTCGCACCTGGCACACCGCCGCGACCCGCTCCAGATCGTGATCCTGGACATGGCGGCGATCCTCCCGCAAATGCAGCGTGATCACCCGCGCCCCGGCAAGTTGGCCTTCCACCGCCGCCCAGACCGGGTCCGGCTCGTAAGTCCGCCTCGCCTGACGCAGCGTGGCCACGTGATCAATATTAAGTCCCAATTCAGGCATGGTAAGCAATAGCCTATCGCCCACGCCACCAGCGCGGCAAACCCCAACCCACCACCAGCCAGCCCGCCTCCCGTCAACGGGCCTCAACCAACCGCCGATCAACCCATCGCCAACCGGTATACTCCACCAGACCAACAACCCGAATCGGCCCACCCCCGCCCCGGAAGTTCCCCCGGAAACCTGGCCCCCCGGCCTCCGGCCCCTGGACCCCCGGAGTACTCGGTGAACCGCAAGCGGGAAATCGGGCCAAACCCCACGGTGGGGTGGCAGAGTGGTCTATTGCACCGGTCTTGAAAACCGGAGTACGCTTCGGCGTACCGTGGGTTCGAATCCCACCCCCACCGTTTCATTTTCAGCGCACCGCGTCGCACCGGCTCGCATGGAATCGCCAGGAAAGCCCGTATTTTCTTGGGTTTGCTCATCGTCGCCGATTTGCCGATTGCGGCCGCTCCCGCTCATTTCATCGCACCGCGCTAAATCGGACCGATCATCCGATCGCACCTCGTTCCGGGGGCCGTTCCGGGGGCCGTTCCGGGAACTGTTGCGGGGTCTACTGCTGGTGTACCGCCGTCCGTTCCCGTCGCGGTGGCCGTCACCGGCTCGGCCCTGACCACTCCCTGACTTCAACGCGGCCCGGTAAATCCGTCGTAAGCGCCCAATCGCCATGGGCTGGAGCGCAACCGGCGGGTGGTCCAGGTTTGATCGAACCCGTACAGCACCGGAAGAGATTCAACCACGAACCGCCTTGACTCCGAACGTGCCACTGGCCGAACGCTGAAGCTCGACTCCGAACAGCGACAACTTGATGACCTGTTCCACTGAGCGGGTGTTCCGATGCTGAAGTCAGGGGCGCTGGCCGTACTCGTCCAGCACGTCGCCATCTTCGGAGACGGCCAGCACATGCCGGTTCTCGCCGTGCAGTGTCACGATCAGGGCGTGGCGCTCGCTTGCGAATTGCTCGATGTACCAGGCATCGCGATTGTCGCCTTCGCGGGTGCGGACACCCCACGCCCCATCGCCGATATAGACCACGCCATCATCATGCCGCCGGCCA
Source organism: Phycisphaeraceae bacterium (assembly GCA_020831765.1). GTDB lineage: Bacteria > Planctomycetota > Phycisphaerae > Phycisphaerales > Phycisphaeraceae > JAFIFY01. Next base: position 47,689 of record JAFIFY010000183.1, read on the forward strand.
TCGCGGATGGGGACGGTGCGCTTGTAAGTATGGTCGTGGTTCTCAAAGGCGAGGCGGATGTTGTACCGGTCGAACAGCGGTGTCCACAACTCGCGGACGCGCGACTCGACGTGACCTTCCATGTCGCGATGCGATGGATAGGCCGGCACGTGATACACCGGGAAGACGTGCGGCCGCGCAGCGCGTCGCTCGAGCACCTCTTCCAGCCACCGGGTCTGGACACCGTCGACGGGGTTGCTGTGATCAGTGTCCAGGATCACCACGCTCAGATAGTCGCCAAAATCCAGCACGCCGTAGCCGGGCTGACCGGGGAACGCGAACAGGCCGTAGAAGAACGGCGCGATCCGCCGACGGAACGCATCGGTCTGCTCGTAATCCTCGTGGCGATGGATGTAACCGCCGCGAATCTCATGGTTGCCAATCCCCACGATGATCGGAATCACCCGCCCCTCCTCGGTGATCAGCGTGTTCATGATCGCATCGAACCACTCATACCAGCGTCCGATGCGATCCGGCCGGCCGTCGGCATAGGCCAGGTCGCCGCCCCAGACGATGAAGCTCGGTTCATACCGCATCGCGACCGAATTGGTCCGCTCCATCCATTCCTGATCGTGGCGCGTGTCCCCACCGGTGGCGAAGACCAACGGCTCGGTCAACTCCGCGGGCACGGTCTTGAACGAGAACGGCCGCGCGAACCGCTCAAGCTGGAATCGATACTCAGCCCCGGGCTCAAGGCCGGTGAGTTCGACGCGATGGATGGTTCGATCCGAATGCGGGAAGGGAATGGATTCGCCCCGCACGGTGCGCCATGCCTCATCACCGACGGCCTTGTAGCGCAACACCGGCCGATACGCGGCCGTGGTGCCCTTCACCGGCGGCGTGTGCCAGTCGATGGTCATGGTGGTCGTCGGGTCGCGCTGCCAGGTCAGATAGAGGCCCAGGGGCCGCTCCGCCCGGCGATGCTCAACAAAACCATCACGCTGAACCGAAGCGCAAGCCGTGATCGAAAACAACAGGGCCGAGATCGCAACCCCCAGAAGCAGTGGCGATGTGATGCGGCGAAGGTGAGCGCAATTGGGTTGAGTCCAGGTCATGTCCAGTCCTTTTATACGGAATGATCGGAAAAAGTGTAACCAACCCGCATGAGGGCCGGGGCGGCCGTGTGACCATGACCATGGCCCGACCCTACGCCGATTTCCTCACCGCACAACGACCCACACCGCTGAAGAAGCGTGGAGATTCACGCCCGGCGCTTCGCCCACCAGAGCGCTGAGACCGGGAACCGCGTGCCAAAATCGCTCCGGAAGGCTTGACTCATCAACGTTATGGGGTAGACTTCAATAACGTTCCGGGGATGTCTTTCCATTGCTTCTCCGGAAAAACCGGGCCATCAAACTCCGGAGAGGAATTACATCGTGCAGTTACCGGGACCATTTCGGGTCGTGGCTCTGGCCGCGCTGTTGCTGTCGAGCCGGATCGCCGTCGCCGAGTTCGAGTTTGACCACTACATGGATGTCCCGCTCGTCGTGGCGCAGGACCCATCCCTTTTCCAGGGCATCTGGGCCGAAGGTCACGAGCGCACTGTTCGGGTTGCGCTGTTCGGCGATTCACAGGAGACCAATCCCGGCGGGCAGGGAGGGATATTCGTTCCCCGGCTCAATTTCGAGTTCGCCCGGCATTACGGCAATGCGCCGGCCAGCCAGTTCATCGCCGCATCCCAGCACAACAACCACTGGCTTGGGGCAAGCGCCTTTGCCAGCCGACACCCTTCGAGCATTCCAGTCACGAAGCTGCTGCCCGGCATGGTCGCCAATTACTGGACGAACTCGCCGGCAAGTCACGGACACCTCGCCCGCCTGGAGACCACGGCGTCCGGCGTTCCCAGCGTTCCCGACCAGACCTATTTCATAGGGAACCAGGCGGTCGTCGAGGTGCTGCTCGCCACCATGCCCGGCTCTGGCGATCTGGCCTATCGGGCCGTGGCCACCAACGCGGCCAAGGGCTACCACAACGGCACGGACGTTGCCGGTGTTGTACACGTCGATCTGGACAGCGATGAACTGGCCTTCCACAAGATCACGCTGGGACCATTCAACATCAATGGCTTCAACAATATTGAAGTGGTGATGCGCGGTACCAACGAAACCGGCGTCACCATCCTCGGCTCCCAGTTCATCAACGTCGATAACCCGCACGGCGTCGTGATCGATCCGATCTCCGCCGGCGGCTGGCGCGCCAGCTCCCTGACATCGTTCCGCCCGGACGCCGGCATGGCCCTGCGTGCCCGAGGGCCGTACGACGTGGCCATCCTGCACTACGGGGCCAACGACGGCGCATATGTCAATCCGGACCAATATATGCTGAACGTGATGCAACTCATCAGCGATCTGAGAAGCGACGATTGGTCGGGCGATCCCGACCTGCCGATCATCATCATCACCGATCCCGAACGGACCTTCCCCCCGCCGCATGGATCGGTTGCCATTGATCGGTACAGCCAATATGCGGCGGTGGGCGCGGCGATCGCTGAAGCCGACCCGCGTGTCATGGCGATCAACTCCCGGCGCGCGGCGGTCGAATGGGGCTGGCACCCGGATTCGCCGTACATCAGCGATTACCTGTCCGATGATGTTCATTACTCGGTCACCGGCGGCAAATTGCTTGCCGCGATCGAGGCTTCGCTGATGCTCGGCCTGCCCGGTCCGCGTTGGGGCGATCTGAACCTTGATGGATATGTGGATGATGTGGATCTTGCGGTCCTGCAGGCCAACCTCGGCTTGAGCGGAATGACCTACGACCAGGGCGATCTGACCGGCTCCCGCACCGTTGGGCTGCGCGATGCGTTCGTGCTGCTGGAAGCCTACGGCCATGGCACACCGCACACAACGATCGTTCCCGAGCCCGCCACCCTCGCCCTGATCATGCCCGCCGCGCTCCTGATCGCCACGAGACGGCGAACCCGAACCCCGCGCGCAACCGGCTGAAGCTCGAACCACCCAAACGAAAACGCAGGCCGCCACGACCTTGCGCGGCGGAGCCGCCAGCCTCGCCGTGATCGCACGGGTCGCGAGTTGCACATGCGCGGCCCCGTCCATCGCGCCATCACAATCGGATTCAACCCCGACGATGGACCGGCCCGTCGGTGCGATCGGCTTGACAGCCGTTCATTTATTAGTTATCTTTCCTAATTATGTCCGCCACGCCCGCCACACTGCGACGGATCAACCGGAGGCGAATCTTCGCGCGCCTCTGGCGGAATGGGCCCTCCTCACGCGCTATGCTCGCTCGCGAGCTGGATATCAGTCCGCCCACCACATCCAAGATCGTCGATCAGCTCATCGCCGAGGGGTTGCTTCAGCCTTGCGAGCCGCCGGCTCGTGATGACGCTTGCTCCGATGGCGAGTCGGTCCAGCCCGGGCGGCCGGCGGGGTATTTGAGCGTCGAGCGAGATCGGCCTCGCATCGGGGCGGTGCAGCTTGGTGTGCGGCATACGCGACTGGCTTTTCTGCCGCTCATCGGGCCGCGCGATGAGCATTGGCCCGAGGCGTTCGACACGCCGCGCGATATGAACCGATGGATCAAGCAGATTGCGATGCGGCTGAAGGCCGGCGCGGCCAGCGGCCCGGAGGTCATCGTTGTCAGTGTGCCCGGTGTTGTGGATGAACAGCGCGGGCGGGTGCTGTTTTCGCCCAATCTGCATGATTCTGAATCGCTGAACCTGCGCGACCGGTTAACCGAGGCCACGGGCCTGCCCACGATTCTTGTTCAGGAGATTCGGGCGCTGGCCCTGGGGCATCGGCTGATGTTTCCCGGGGATGATGATTTTCTGCTGGTGGATATCGGCGAAGGGGTCGGCGCGGCGATGATGATGGACGGCCGGCTCTTTCAGGGGCCGGGCAGCTTGAGCGGTGAGATCGGACACGTGCCGATCAGCGGCAACGCGCGGCCATGCGGATGCGGCCGCGACGGATGCCTGGAAACCCTGCTCGGGCGCGAGGGATTGATCCGCAGCGCCCGCGAAGCGCAACGCGGTTCACGACGCCAACGCGCTGTTGAAGACCACGACATATGGCGGGCCCTGGGCGAATCGATCGGCCGGGGAGCTTTGCCCGCATGGCTCGATCGCACGCTGGCCCACGCCGGAAGGGTGATCGCCACAGCGCTGAACCTGACCGGGCAGGATCGCGTGATCATCACCGGCGCGCTGGCCGAGCTGGGCGGCGGGCTCGAGGCACGGCTGAGCCGGCACATCAACGCCATGGCGATGCTCGGCCGATTCGGCAACGTTCGCGTGAGCCTGGCGGTGCGCTATCGTGCCGCCGGCCTGGTCGCCGCGGCCATCGAGCGCCACTGGTTCGCCCAGAGCCAGACCGACGCTGATTCGGTCACGGCATCCGGCCAGGGGATCGATCATCCATGAACCGCGCTGACCCACACCATCGGTCGCTTCCACCGTCCGCGGCTCGACTGCTCGAGCGCCTCGGCCGCGCTGCGCCGTCGCATGTCGGACCCATTCGCCTCGCCGCCGCGCCCGGCAGGCTGGATGTCATGGGCGGCATCGCCGATTACATGGGCTGCCGGGTGTGCCAGTGGCCGCTGGATATCCGTGCCGCGGCCTGCGCATGGCAGACCGGCACGAACAGCATCGAGCTTCACAGCGCCCAGCAGGATCGCCCGTTCGAGATCCCGATGGATGCATTGCGCGCCGATGACCCGCGTTCGCTTGCCCGGCGGGTTCCCGACGATCAATCCTGGGCGCGATATCCCCTGGGCTGTGCGTGGTGGATGATCCGGCAAAGCGAATCGCTCAAGGGGCACGGCATGGCCCTGTGGCTGGATAGCGATGTGCCGCAGGGAGCGGGCGTATCCAGTTCGGCGGCGATCGAGATCAGCGCGCTGGGCGCCTTGGCCGATCTGCTATCCGTTAGGCTCACGCCGCTGGAGCTGGCCCAAGCCGGGCAGGAGGTGGAGAACCGCGTCGTCGGCGCGCCGTGCGGCATCATGGACCAGGTCGCTTCATGCATGGGGCTGGCCGAGCATCTGGTCGTGCTGCTCTGCCGGCCTTCGGTGATTGAATCATGGCTGCCCATGCCCGCCGGTTATGCGGTGCAAGGCATTCACAGTGGCGTGCATCATGCGGTCAGCGGCAATCCATACATCCGCTCGCGCACCGCCGCATACATGGGCCTGGCCATCATCAACGCCGCCCGAGCGGACGACCGCGAATATCAATACCTCACCGAGATCGAGCCGGATCACTTTGCCCGCGATCTTGAGCCGCTCCTGCCCGAACTCATGACCGGCCGCGCGTTCATCGATCAGTATGGCGGCACGCGCGACGCGGTCACCACGGTGCAACCCGATCGCGAGTACCCGATCCGCAACGCCGCGAGACACCATGTCCACGAAATGGCCCGGGTCACCCGCTTCGTCGAGTTGCTCGGGTCCGGGCCGGGCGAGCTCGATGGGGCCATGCTCGAAGCCGGCCGATTGATGAACCAGAGCCACCAGAGCTACGGCGAGAACGCCGGGCTGGGCCATGAGGCGACCGACTTGCTGGCCCAACTGCTGACCTCGGGCGGGCCGGAGTCCGATGTCCTGGGCGCGAGGATCACCGGCGGCGGCAACGGCGGAACCGTGGCGGTGCTGCATCGCGACACGCCACGCGCTGAAGCGCATATCGACGAAGCCGCGCGGGCCTACACCGCACGGGCCGGGCTTCAGACCCGGCGGTTCGAGGGCGGCGGCGATGGCCTGGCGCGGCAAGGCGTCTGGCGGCTGGAACGCTGGGACGCGCCCGCGCAACCGTGCGAGCCTCCGCTCTCGGCCGATCAAACCCAACCAACAAGGAGCCGGCCATGAACAGCCCCACCACCCGCAACAACGAACCAGCCCACCAGTGGGCGGATGTGCTGCTGGATGTGGTCGACCGGCTGCGCGCGATGATCCAGGAGGGCCGCGCCGGGCAAGGCGGATGGGCCACGCCCGTCGCCCAGGAGGGTGGCGATACGATCTATGCCATTGACCGGGATGTCGAAGCCATCCTGCTCGATCAACTTTCCCGCGCGGCCGATGAACTGGGATCGATCGAATTGATCGCCGAGGGGCTGGGCCGTGATGGTCGGATGCGCCTGGGCCGTGAGGGCCCCATCGCCGCGCACCTGATCATTGACCCGATCGATGGCACGCGAAACCTGATGTACGACAAGCGCTCGGCCTGGTTCCTGGCGGCATTGGTTCCGGCCGGCCAACCGGGCAGTTCGACCAGCGAACCGCGCCTGACCCGGAGCATCCTTTCCATCGCCGCCGAACTGCCCACCAGCAAGGCCGGATGGATCGATACGTTCATTGCCATCCGGCCCGATGGTTTGCGGGCCTTGCGCAGCCGGGTGGACGGTGGAAAGGCCAAGCCGATCCCGGTTCGGCCCAGCGAATCGGACACGCTCGAGCATGGCTGGGCACAGGTGTCGAACTTTTTTCCCGGCACCAAGGTGCTTGCCTCGCAACTGATGGAGCGGATCGCCGATCGAGTCATGGGCGAGCGGCGACCGGGCGAATCGTTGATCTTCGACGACCAGTATCTCTCGACTGGCGGGCAGATGGTTGAACTGGCATGCGGCCGCGACCGCTTCTGCTGCGATCTTCGGCCGCTGTTTTATGACATTGCCTGGCAGCGCCTCGGGGCCGGAAGGCAGCGCGGCCTGGAATGTCATCCTTACGACCTGGCCGGTTGGATGGTCGCCCAGCAAGCGGGCGTGATCCTCACCGACGGCTGGGGCCGGCCGCTGGATGCGCCACTGGATGTTCAAAGCCCCGTTCACTGGTGCGGCTATGCCAACGCGCGCATCCGCGAACGCGTCGAGCCGGTGATCCACGAGTTTCTGCGTGAACACAACCTTCAACCCCCCAACACATGAACAGGTGCTTCGCGCCCGGCGATCGCCGGCGCGGATCAGGCAGGAGAAGATTCCATGAACAGTCAACACCCGGTCCGAAAAGCCGTGATCACCGCCGCCGGCCGCGGCACGCGCCAATATCCAGCCTCCAGCGCGGTGCAGAAGGAGATGTTCCCGATCGTCGATGTCGATGGCCTGGCCAAGCCGGTGATCCAGATCATCGGCGAGGAGGCGATCGCCGCCGGCGTCGAGGAAATCTGCATCGTCACACAACCCGGCGAAGAAGACCAGTATCGCCAGTATTTCCGCAACATGACCGAGGAGACGCTCAAGGCCTTCGAGGGCAAGGCATGGGCCATCGAGGCCGGGCGCAAGCTCGAGGATTTCGGCAACCGGCTGCGCTTCGTCAGCCAGCCGACCCCTGAAGGCTATGGCCACGCGGTCTATCAGGCCCGCGAATTCGTGGGTGATGATCCGTTTCTGCTCATGCTCGGCGATCACATCTACATCTCAGCCAACCACAAGCCCTGCGCCACGCAATTGATCGAGCACTACGCCTTGCGCGGCTTCTCGGCCATGAGCGCGGTCCAGGCCACGCCGGGCGATCAACTGCACCTCTTTGGCACATTGCGCGGCAGGCCCGTGGATGAGAACGGCGAATTGTTTGAAGTCGAAGCGATCGTCGAGAAGCCCGATCCCGACTACGCCCGGGCGAATCTGCGAACACCGGGGCTCGGCAACGGCCAGTACCTTTGCCACTTTGGCATGCACGTATTCCCACCGGCGATCTTCGAAGCTCTGGAACATTTCATCAAGAACGACATCCGCCAGAAAGGCGAAATCCAACTCACCACCGCACAGGAATACATGCGCGGTCACCTGATTCCCCAGCGCAAGGTGGGCGGTTACGGTGCCTGCACCATCGAAGGCAAGCGATTCGACACCGGCATTCCCTACGGGCTGATGGAAAGCCAATTGGCGCTTGCGCTGGCCGGTCGGCACCGGACGCGGATCGTCGAGGCCATCGCGCGTCTGCTCAGCGAGCAACTGCACAGTCTTTCCGCGCGGCATGAAGCGTGAAGGCTGGTTGGTCGGCCTTGGCCCGGCCCCCGGCTCCCGGCCCGTGCTCAGGCCGGAACGGATTTGCGGAAGCGGGTGCGGAATTCGCTGGGCGTGAGATTCAGCTCGCGGCGGAAGACCATGCGCAGCAGCCGGTCGGAATCGAACCCGGAGCGCGAAGCGACTTCGGGAAGCGAAAGATCCGTATCCACCAGGAGCCGCTTGGCCAGGTCCAGGCGCACGCGGCGAAGCTCCTCGGCCGGACTTCGGCCCAGCGCCTCGCGGAAACGGCGCTCCAAAGTCCGCCGGGACATGCTGAAGTTCTTGAGCAGGCCCTCGACGTTCATCCGCTCGCCGGCACGCTCATTAATCAGCGTCAGAGCGCGGCCGACATCCGGATCGACCGCCGCGCGCATCCCCGTCGAGCCCCGCGCCACCAACCCCGTGGGAGCGATCCGTGTCAACGGCGGAATCGGCTCACCGAGCGCGATGTGCTGATGCAACAGCCGCGCGGCGGTCTCACCCACCATCCGAGCCGAAGTATCGATGCTGGAGATGGCCGGATCGGTCAACTGGCAAAGCAGGTCACCGTTGTCCACCCCCAGAATGCTGACCTCACCGGGCACGTCCAGAGAGACTTCCTGACACGCATGCACCAGACTGCGCGCCCGCATGTCGTTGCAGGCCAGAACGCCAAGCGGCTTGGGCATATCCCGCAGCCATCGACCAAACCGCTCAAGCTGCCCACTCCAGTCCGTCGGTTCGCCACCTTCAAACGCGTGGCAGGTGATCCCGGCCTCGGTCAGAACCCGCTCAAACCCAGCCCGTCGATCCCTCGAATAACCGTGATGCGCAATGCCCAGGAAGGCCAGATGTTTGAAGCCCTGACCCAGGAAATACTGCGCGGCCATTTGCCCAACCTGATCATCATCAACCAGTACCCGGGGCAGGACATCACAATCGTAATTGGATGAGACGTTGATCGCCGGAATCCCGTGTTTCACGACGCCATCAACCATCTCCGGCCCGAACACGCTGATCACAATCCCATCCAGCCGAAACTGGCTCAGGTCCGGCAGCGTTTCCCCCTGCATGCCGATCAACATCGGCGAGAGCGAATGCGCGCTGCAATAACGGGCTGCACCCAGGGCGACGCCTCGAAAATGATCCCACTCGGCCGGAACCGTCACACCGATGCGAATGGCTGTTCCGTTACGACGTTCCTGTTCCATGGTTCCGATCATTTTATTTCACCCGTTTGCCCGCCGTTCACCCGGCGAAAAGTTGCTCAGGACACTGGCCGGCTGACGCTCCCGGCCGATGGCCTTGATTTATCGTTATTCTACGCAACTTACCCGGAACTTTCTTGCCAAGCCCGAACCCCTGCTCAACCGTGCCAAATAAAGATGAGGCAGGCAAGACCCATCGCGGGCAAGCCGCATTTTCGCATCCCGTTACGGCAGATTTCACCCGCCACAGCAATTAATGCGCAAGCCTATCGAATTATTGCCAACGGCATCGCCTTGTCAAAACCAAGAAAACTCCGGAAATACCCGTCGATCGCAACGCCCGCCGTCGGGGAGACCGCAAGCGATGGACGCGGCCGACAACGCACGGCAGGCCTTCCCGGCCCGCTTGAGAACGAGCCCCCCTGTTACGCCCGCACCCGACCCCAAGCCCGCTTCTGCAACATCACCCCGCCGCCGGAACCGGCAGCATCTGCTCACGCGCCGGCCCGACACAGACCGCCCGCACCGGAACCTCCACAAACCTGGCGATCTCCCGGACGAACCGACGCGCTGCCTCGGGCAGGTCCTCGTAGCGCCGGCAATCCGAGATCGACTCCTCGAAGCCGGGAAACTCCGCGTAGCCCGGCTCGACCCGCCATAAGTCATCGGCGCTGTAAGGAAACTCGGTCAGCACCTTGCCCGCCAGGCGGTATTCCGTGGCCGCGCGGATCGTCTTCAGGCCCGAGAGCACCGCAAGACCCGTGCAGACCAGCCCGGTACAGCCATTGAGCTGCGCGGCGTAACGAACCGCCATCAGATCCAGCCAGCCGATGCGCCGCGGACGACCCGTCGTCGTGCCGAACTCGTTGCCCACCTTACGCAGATGATTGGCCGTCTCATCGTCGAACTGCGTGGCACTGGGACCGCCGCCCACCCGCGAGGTGTAGCACTTGACCACACCCAGCACATCGCTCACCGAACCACCGGGAACCCCCGCCCCCGCGTGGATGCCAAGCGCTGTGGTATTGCTCGATGTCACAAACGGAAACGTACCGTGATCCACATCCAGCAGCGCTGCGTTGGCCCCTTCAAAGAGCACCCGTCTGCCTTCGCGCATGGCTTGGCGCAGTAGCGCTGATGTATCGCATAGGTGCGGCGCAAGCCGCCGAGCCTGTCCGAGGAGCGTTTCATGAAGTTGCCTTGGCTCGAACGGCTCAAACGGCTCATCAAGATGCGCCGCCAGCGCCGCCAGCATCACGTTCTTGACACTCGCCGCGCCTTGAAGCTGACGGAGGAGCAAATCAGGATGGAGCAGATCGCCCATGCGCACGGCGGTGCTTCGCTGCGCCTTATCGGCGTAACACGGCCCGATGCCACGACCGGTCGTGCCGATCGTGTCCTGCTCGCCCCGGCTCTTGTGCAACGCCAGCTCCATCAATCGGTCCTGCGTCTTGTGCCAGGGCAGAACCACGTGCGCCCGCGTGCTGATCTTGAGGTTCTCCCCCACCGCCACGCCACGCGATACCAGCCCATCGATCTCCGCCAGGATGCCCTCGGGATCGACCACCACGCCGTTGCCGATGACGTTGATCGCCGACGGATTGAGAATGCCCGAGGGGATCAGGTGCAGGGCGAACTTCTGATCTCCGATTCGAACCGAATGCCCCGCATTGTTCCCCCCGTTGAATCGCGTGACATAGTCGAAGCGGTCGGTGATCGCATCAACGATCTGACCCTTGCCTTCATCGCCGAACTGCAACCCCACGACACAGGCATTCCGCCCGGAGGGAACCAGACGCTCCCAGGCACCGGCGCCACGCTCACGGGGCGCATCGCCGGGCCGCGACGAATCAGCGACATCGGGAACCATGGACATCAGATATCAATCCTCCACAACACCGGCCACAAGCCGGATACCGGATACGTTCAATCACGCCTCAAAACCCCCGCCGCCGCCGGCCAGATGCACTGGCCGGTCAACGCGGAGCAGGAACTCAGCCAAACCCAACAGTCTAGCAGGTTCCCAGGAGGTGGCCCCCGGGTTTGGACAGCCGGTCGGTCGGCCTCGCCGGATCATCGCGTCCCGGCGGGACTGGATTCAGTATCATATCGTGATATCATACTTCCATGGGCAAGCATGATCGGACGCTCAAGGCCATCTTCGCCGATCCGGTACGGTCGGGCATTCGATGGTCGGACATCCAGGCCATGCTCGTCGCACGCGGCGCGGCGATCAGCGAGGGCAGCGGCTCGCGCATCCGCATCGCGTTAAATGGGGTGCGAGCGGTATTTCACCGCCCGCATCCGAAGAAGGAAACGGACAAGGGCGCCATCAAATCCATGCGGCGTTTTCTGACCGAAGCGGGAGTCGTGCCATGATGGAACACAAGGGCTATCTCGGCAAGGTTGAATTCGATGCGGAAGCGGGCATCCTTCACGGCGAGGTGGTCGGCATCCGTGATGTGGTGACCTTTCAGGGCGAATCGGTGGAGGAAGTCGAAGAGGCGTTCCGCCAATCCATTGACGATTATCTTGCGTTCTGCAAAGAGCGCGGCGAGGAACCCGACAAGCCATGCTCGGGCAGGTTCGTCGTACGGATCGATTCGGAACTGCACCGCAAGTTGAACCTGGCCGCGACCGCCGCGGGCGAAAGCCTGAACAGTTGGGTGTCACAACGCTTGGCTGAAGCGGTCGCCGACCGATTTCCGATTCGCAAGGTATCCCGGTCATCGCGCCCGCCAAAGAAAGCGGCCATGGCAAGATCAAATCAATCCAAGGCGCGATCATCGCGGTAACCGGAAAGGCAACATCTGAAACCGCCGCCCGCCGATTCTGGAGCCCCCGCGACCGCACTACCGCGACGAGTGGACAGTGGCATGATTCGGATGGGAAACGGGCAGTGAGTCGGAGATGGCGCACCAGACCCCGGGGCAGGATGCGGGCGATCTCCCGCAATGCCGGGGTGTTCCCAGCAGTTCGTCAGGCTGACCTGCCTGAAAACCATTTACCAGCCCGTCTGAAAGTCTGTTGCTCCCGCCGTCACGACTCCATGGCCGCGAGAAACTCTTCCGGCGTCAGTACCGGCAGGTCCGCTTGGCGGTAGTGCTTCAGGTCGCGGGTGATGATGCAGTCCGCCTGGCCATGAATGGCGCTCTGGTATCGGATGGCGTCCTCAAAGTCGCGCACCGGCGAATCGAGGGCTTGGCGGATCGTCTTCTCATCCATGCCGACCACATCAAAGACATCGAGGACCATGCGCAGCCCGCGTTGAGCGGCTCGCGCATCGGAAACACGGCGAAGCAGGTAGTAGAGCGTGCTGAACGTGTCCGCGGAGACCAGGGCGCGAATCTGTCTGCGCTCCGCCGACGTCCATATCCGCGACGAGCTGACATGATGCGGTTCACGTTGGCTTAGCACATCCAACAGGACATTCACGTCCACCAGGGGCTGGCGCATTATCGCTTGTACCTCTCAATGATGGCCTCTTCGATCAGTTCCCGGTACGACTTATCAGGCGGCAGCTTGACCAGGCCCATCGCCTTGCGGGTAATCGGTCCGAGGCGATCACGGGGGGCAGGCCCCTGGTCGGCGGATGCCATGTTCTCCACGAACTGGCTGAACATGGCCGAAACGCTGGTGCCGCGCTCTTTGGCCAACTGCTTGGCCTTCTCGATCACATCCTTATCGGCGCTGAGCGTGAGCTTGGGCATGGCATGGCTCCTACACGTACTGATTGCCAACCATTATACGTATCGGATGACCGCCCGGCAAACTTTCCCCGGTCGAAGTGTCGAGGTGAGGGCATGACCGCGGCCGCCGCGCAGGAGCGCGCCCCGCCGTGATTCGGCGCGATATCTCGCGCAACTTCATCATCCAAATGGAAGCGTCCACCGGGCTGCTGGCCATCGAGCCGCCGTTTGCGGGCTGGCGCGGCGAAAACGCCAATCGTTCGCCCCGAGTTCCAGCGCTGCGCCATCGGGCCCTGCTGATCGCGCGTTACAGGTTCGTCGCCGTGGCGTGATCGGCCCGGCGAGTCGGGCTTGCGGTTTGAACCCGCCACTTTCGAACCGCAAGCGTCATGCCGGGCTTCAATCGCGAAGGTCCAGCCAGGCGACTTCCTTTGGCGTCAGTTCCACGGTGAGGCCGCGGAAACTGCTTCGTGTTTCCTCGATTGTCCGTGGGCCGATCAAGGGGAAGGTCGGGAACGGCTGCGAGAGGACATAGGCCAGGGCGATGTGAATGGCATCACAGCCCTTCTTCGCGGCCAGTTCAACAGCGCGCTGGCGTCGCTTGAAGTTGTCATCGCTGTACCAGCAGCGGACGAGGCTGGCATCTTCGCGCTTATCCGGGCCGGCGCGGTCGGTGAAGAAGCCGCGCGCCTGGCTGGACCAGGGCATCAGCGGCAGTTTGTTTTTCTCGAACCACTGACGCTGATCATCATCCGAGGCGGCGACACAGCCCGCCCAGACCGGCTGCACCATTCGGGCGAGGCTGAAGTTGTTGCTGGCCGCGGTCATGGGGCGAAGGCCCTTGCTCGCGGCGTACTGGTTGGCCTCTTCGATTCGCTTGACCGACCAGTTCGAGCCGCCAAAGGCGCGGATTCGCCCGGCCGCATGATGGGCGTTGAGCACATCCATGAACTCGCCGACGGGGATCGCTTCGTTATCCCGATGCATCATGTAGATGTCCAGGTGTTCCAACCCCAACCGCTCCAGCGAAGTCATGAGCTGCGAGGTCAGGCTGTCCGGATCGCAGTGCGGCGTATGGGCACCCTTGCCCAGGACGACGATCTGATCACGGATGCCGCGATTGGCGATCCACTGTCCGAGCACCTTTTCGCACAGGCCGCCACGATAGACGAACGCGGTGTCAAAGGCGTTGCCGCCGCGCTCGAAGTAGTCATCGAACATGGCCGTCGCGTGGCTGATCTCGGTCTGGTTATCCACACCCATGACCAGTCGCGCCACCTCTTTCTCCAGGCCATCGATCCGGCCGTACGGCATGGCCGCATCCTTCCGTCGCGCCAGAGGTCGGCCGGTCAACGTCTCGGTCAGGTTTTCGGGCTTCTCGGCTTCGTAGATCACGCCGATCTTCTGACGCCATTGGTCCAGGGTCATCGCATTGCCCAGCGAATCATCAAGGCTCATGGCCGGTGCGGGCGCTTCGGTTTTGCCGGCCAGGATGGCCTGGGCGACCAGATCGGCCTCGTAGGTGAATGCCGGTACCTGGGTTTCGGTCGTGACCGTCTCGGTCTCCTGGCCGCGCCGGTGAATCTCGATCGTCGTGGTATCGCCAGCGTCGCGCCCGTGAACCCAGGGCTTGGCGATCACCAGCGAACCGGTCGAGCCGAAGATGCGCAAGGCGCTGTCCAGTTGACACTGCACGCCCGTGGCGACCTGGGCGACGATTCCGTTTTCGAACCGGAGCGCTGCGGCCGCCCAGCCATCGACGCCCGTCTCGGTGAGCTTGCCTTCAGCGCTGACCGAAACCGGATCGGCGAATGGTCGGCCCATCGCCGCGCCGGCGATCAGCCGCGCGTAGGAGACCGGGTAACAGCCGACATCGAGGATGCCGCCACCACCCAATGCATTGGCGAACAGGCGGCTTTCGGGATTGAATCCGGCGTTGAAGCCGAAGGAGCCCTGGATCATGCGTACTTCACCGATCGCTCCCTTCTGGATCAGTTCAACCACCTTGGCCGTTTGCGGATGGCAGCGGTACATGAAGCCTTCCATGAGGAAGACCTTGCGCTCCCGCGCCTTGTTGACCATGGCCATGACCTGGGCATGGTTGAGCGCCAGGGGCTTCTCGCAGAGGACGTGCTTGCCCGCTTCGATGGCCAGGATGGTCCAGCGCGCGTGCAGCGGATGGGGTGTGGCGATGTAGACCGCATCCACGGCATCGGAAGCCAGAAGCTCCTCGTAGCTTCCCAGCGCCTCGACATCGCCCTGGCCGAACTTCTCCGCGAACTGACGGGCCTTCTCGACATCGCGGCTGGCCACGGCCGCCAGCGTGCCGTGCTCGCTCCTGGCGACCGCCTTGGCGAAAGTGGATGCGATCTGACCGGTGCTCAAAATGCCCCAACGAATCTTGGATTTCATACAGGTGTCTCGATTCAAGGTATCGCCCGTCACCCAATCGTGACGGGCTTGAACGTTATCTGGTGTTGGTTCCGAGTCCCGCCGGGATGTCCGTACGACGGACAACTTCGTTATACCCGAAGCCCGAAAAACCGCAACACGGCTTGGGGTACCCAGAAATTGATGCGCGGCCGATCGGGTTCAGCCTACCGCGATCGCTTACGGCTTCAGGCCAGCGCCACCGGGCTTTGCGTTCGGCTTGCCGATACCATGTTGCCCAAGGGAGCGACGATGTCCGAAGCGTGGACACAACTACTATCACTGGCCGTCTGGGTTGGCTTTGTCGCCTGGACGGTGTTTTCCGTCGGGCTTGTCGTCCGCCGCCGCTGGGCATCAGCCGAGGCGCTGCCCCGACGTATCGATACCCACCTCAATGGGCTGGACATTCTCGTTGCGGTCTTCATTCTGTTGATCGGCTCGGAGCTGGCCCGTCGGCTGGGGCACGCCTGGGGTTGGGTGCCCGATGATGCCGAGCCATCGGACATCGAGCCGTACTACTACCTGTTGGCGTCGCTGCTGACCTTCGGGCTGGTCTGTATCTATCTGGTGATTCGCTGCGGCGGGCCGAGGCACCTGGCCAGGCTGGGTCTGCAACGCCTCAGGATGGTGCGCGATTCAGGCCTTGCTCTCGGGGCGCTTCTGATTTCCGCCGGACCGATGCTGCTCTATGGCAGCCTGCTGGCGGTGATCATGTATCTGTTGGGCCGGGAAATGCCGACGGTCGGCCACAGTCTGCTCGAGGATCTGGTGACCTCGCCCGATGTCCATTCAAAGCTCCTGCTGATCGGGATGGTCATCATTCTGGCACCGATTCTCGAGGAGATCATCTTCCGGGGGATGATGCATCAGTCCATCGGGAGCATGATCGGAACCGATCATCGCCGGCTTGTGCTCATCATGGCCGCGCTGGCTTTCACGGTGGTCCACTTACCGGCCCTGCACACGCCCTGGATGATGGGGCAACTGTTCATCCTCGCCCTGGCGCTGGGTTGGCTCTATGAGCGAACGGGCAGCCTGTGGCCCTGCATTCTGATGCACGCGATGTTCAATCTGTTGAACGTCGCCTGGGCATTATGGCTCAGTGGATCGCCCGCGCCGGTCTAGAAATCCAGCCCGATCGCCAGGTAGTAGCGCAGATCATTGCGATCCCGGGTACGCGCGGGCTTTGAGGAATACTCGTGTTCGATGCCCAGGCGCAGACGCCAGTGGTCATCATTGAGGAGGCGAATCGACCATTCGAGGTTCGACTGGATGCGATGGTCGTAATCCGATTCGAACTCGGGGATATATCGGGCG
Organism: Phycisphaeraceae bacterium; assembly: GCA_020831765.1. GTDB lineage: Bacteria > Planctomycetota > Phycisphaerae > Phycisphaerales > Phycisphaeraceae > JAFIFY01. Next base: position 64,309 of record JAFIFY010000183.1, read on the forward strand.
ACCGCGGCGATATCCATACTGCTGTTGATTCGCCACACGCCCTCGACGGCGACCAGCCCCTCGGGCCCGAGCCCGCCGCCGCCGTAGAGTTCGTACATCGCCCCGGCGCCGACACGCAGGGTCAGTTCCAGGTCCGAACGATCGATCAGACCATAGCCAACGCCCGAGGTGCCCCCGAGGCGATGCCGCCAGTCCTCGCGGAAGTCATACTCATAACGCCCCCAGACAAACACCGTCCAGGGCGAATCCGGCAGTTTCCACTCGTGGAACGCGCCGGCGGTGATCTCATCCCGGGTGCGTTTTCTCCGGTTGTCCTGCATGAGATACCGCCCATCAAACCGGGTCAGGCTTCGCTCGCATTCGCGGGTAAGTCGGCCACTGGAGCGCAGGCGGATTTCCTCTGTCCGTCCCGATGATCCATGCACGGCAAGATCGACCCGGAGCCGCCAGGGAGATCGCTGCGCATCAGGAACCCCCGGCTCTTCAAGAAGCTCGACAATCGGTGGGCCGTCCAATACGCCAATGCCGGGGTCGGGCACAAACGATTCGGTCGCCGCGGGCCCAAGCCCCAGCGCCAGCCGCAAGGCATCGGACTCCTGATCGAAGGTCCGCCCGGCGGGGCGCGGCTGAACTTCATCCAGCCGGCGGACCGCCGTGATGCGACCCATCGGCAGTTCGATGCTCCCAAGGTCCGGGTGCTCCAGCGCGATGACCTGGTCGTTCTGGTGCATCAGAACCCCGCGCAATCGATCGCCACCGGCCAGCTCCAGTTCAACACGCTCATTGTCGGCCGCGATCGTCTCACCGGGGAACAGAATCACAACGGTCGCCAGCATGGCCCAGATAGACGGATAAACGGTCCTATGGAAATTCATGACTGAAACTTCAAAAACCCGGCGGGTTCAGGCGAGGCGACTCGCCTGTCACGACGGTCGTCGAACCTTCATCGGAACACATGACCGCCACGCTTTGGCATTCTTCCGATCCGGCTTCGGAATGACGGACCGCACGATGGAACCTACCCGAAAGTCGCACGGATGGCACGCCCGAGGCGCGCGATGCCCTCATCAATCTCGGAGATATCGCTGAGGCCGAAGCTCAGGCGCATGCCGCTGCGCGGCGGTGTGAGTGTCGGCTCGGCAGGATAGCAGAACTCGCCGGGAACGTAGATCACCCCTTCGCCAATGGCGCGACTGAACAGCGCGCTCTGGCGGCCCGTGTCCATGTCCGGCGGAAGGGTGAGATAGACATAAAGCCCGCCGGAGGGACGTGTCCAATGCGTCGTTCCCGGGTGGAAGCTTCCAAGCTCCCGATCCAGCGCATCGAGCATCGCCGCGCACTTCCGCCGGTAGACACAACAGACCTCCGTCACGTGACGGGCATAATCGCCCTCCCGGAGCATGGTCAGGGCGATCTGCTGGCAAAGGTTGGATGAGCCAAAATCATGGTTGCCCTTGGCCAGCACGACCGGCTCGACCAGGTCCGGCGGCAACAGCCCATAGCCCAGCTTCAGACCGGGCGAAAGCGGCTTGCTGAACGTGCCGGCCAGGGCGACGTGGTGGCCCTCATCGTCGAAGCCGCGAATGGAGCGAGGCGGTGTTCCTTCATAGGTCAGCTCGCGGTAGGCGGCATCTTCGAGAATCAGAATGCGATGCTCGACGCTGAACCGCCGGACGATGTTCAGGATCTCAGGACGCCGCGATTCGCTGAGCGTGATCCCGCTGGGATTCTGATGGTAATCGCACAGGTAGACCATCTTGACCCTGCCCAGGTCGCCCTCGGCGGCGATGGTCTTGAACATCGCCTCAAGCTCGGAGGGGATCATGCCCTCTTCATCGAGACGCACACACCGGACCTTCGCCCCGGCCGATTCCAGGAGTCCGGTGAAGACGAAATAGCTGGGGTAATCGGTGATGACGATATCGCCAGGGTCCACCAGCACCTCGGTCAGCAGATAGAGCAGTTGCTGGCTGCCCGTGGTCATGACCATGTCCTCGACCGAGGCATTGATCTGACTTGGCGCAACCCCATCCAGCGAGGCCAGATGGTCCACCAATCGCCGGCGAAGCTCAAGATCACCGGGCGTGGTGCCATATTGAAGCACCCGCGCGGCCCGAGGCTGGGCGAACATCGCCTGTAGCTGCCTACCAACCGGTGCCACCGGCAGCGAAGGCTCATCGACCAGACCCGCCGCCAGCGAGATCAGCCCGGGGTTTTCCACCGCCTGGGACATCAGATAGCTGATCGGTTGGGGGCCGGTGCGACGGGCGCGGCCGGAGAAGTTCCATGGGGAGGGTGTTGAACTTGACATCACAAAACCAATAATGCGCTTCGGTTGCGCCCGGCGGCAGCGCGGCCGAAGCCAAACGCCGGGCAGGCCGATCCGGCGATGGCCATTGTAGCCGGGCGCATGGCCTACAACGTTCGATGGCCGGCCTTGACGGTGATCAGGAGGTTTTCATGCTCATCGGTAACGTGACCGTTCAGGATGGATTCACCATGGCCGGTGCGTTGGTGATCCTTGGCATGACGCTGCTGCTGGGCAAGGTGATTCGCCGCAATGTCACGCTTTTGCAGCGGCTCTTCCTCCCGACTTCCGTCATCGCGGGGACGCTGGGCCTGCTGGTCGGTCCGCAGATTCTGGGGGCATTGATCGGCCGAATCTGGGATGAAGATGCCTTTCTGGCCGGCGGCCTGATCCCGGCCAGCGTCATGAGCCATTGGTCATCGCTGCCGGGGCTGCTGATCAGCGTGGTCTTCGCCGCGCTTCTGATGGGCAAGTCGCTGCCCAGCCTGCCATCGATCTGGCGGCAGAGCGGCCCGCAGGTGATGTTTGGATACACGTTGGCCTTCGGGCAATATTTCCTTGGCTTCCTGCTGGCGATTCTCGTGCTGGCCCCGCTGTTCGGCCTGGACCCGAAAGTCGGGGCATTGTTGGAAATCTCGCTGACCGGCGGGCACGGCACGGCGGCGGGCCTCGGGGCGACCTTCGAGCAGCTCGGCTTCGAGGAGGGCCGGGACCTGGCCCTGGGTCTGGCCACGGTCGGCGTCGTCGCCGGCGTGATCATGGGCACCCTCTTCATCAATGTGGCGGTTCGATCGCCGCGCATCACGCTTGCCCGGCAGGAGCCGATCGACCAGACCGAGGATTTCGAGCTTTCCGATCTGGAGCATAACGACAACAAGGAACAGGGCCAGGACGACACCGCCGCCGACCCGCTTTCGCTTCACCTGGCCTTGATCGGTGTCGCGATCGCGCTGGGCTGGCTGCTCAAGGAGGGCCTGATCCTGATCGAAGCGGCAACCTGGGGCAGGGGCATGGAAAACCCGTTGATGCCGCTCATCCCGCTGTTTCCCCTGGCGATGATCGGCGGTGTGCTGGTCCAGTTGGGCCTTGGCCTGATCGGCAAACCGGACATGGTCAACCGGGCGATGATCAACCGGATCGGCGGCGCGGCCCTGGACATCATCATTCTCTCGGCGATGGCGACGATCTCGTTGCAGGTGCTGGGCGACAACATCGGAGCGTTCGCCGCGATGAGCATTGTGGGCCTGGGCTGGACGTTCTTCGCGTTCTGGGTGCTGGCACCGAGGATGATTCCGGATCGCTGGTTCGAACGTGGCATCGGCGACATGGGCCAATCCTGCGGTATGGCCGTCACCGGCCTGCTGCTGATGCGCATCAGCGATCCGCGGAACCGCACCGGAGCCATCGAGAGCTTCGGCTATAAGCAGCTTCTGTTCGAGCCGCTGGTCGGCGGCGGGTTGATCACCGCGCTGAGCCTTCCGTTGGCCGCCAGGTTCGGCGCGACCCCGATGTTACTGATCAGCATGGTGCTGATGATCGTCTCCCTGGTCGGTGGCCTGATGCTGGCCCGAAGCATCCGGCGCGCATCGTGATCGCTCCCCTGCGCTGGGCTTCACAAGGCGATTCGATCGTCGCGGACTTTGGCGCGGTCTTCAGCGACCAGATGATCGATCGCCCGGTCGATGACGGCGATATCCCCATCGCTGGCCCGCTGCTTGCCGAAAAGCCGGGCGACTTCGCGGCCAAGCTCCTGCCGAGGCAGGCTGATCTGCTGTTCGAGGATGCTCCGCGCGGCGTTGGCCAGTTCGACAAGTGGAATCTGCTCGATCTCGCGGGGCCGGACATCGGGCGAAGGCGGCACACGGAAGCCGACGTACTCGCCAGGCTGCTTGCCTCGCCGCCAGATGAATCCATCCTCACGCGCGATCCGGCCCTTTCGCTCAAGCTCGGCCAACAGCGATTCAACCCGCTCGGTCATCCGGCTGGTGGCGCGGCTGATCTCCCACAACGCCTTGAGCCGATCGATCAACAGCGATGGGGCCAGCGGAGCTTCGAGGGAGACCACATCCATGATCGAATCGATCACGCGCTGCTTGGCGCTTCGCTCGTAAAACGAACGGGAATCCCCCACCGGCGAACCGACCTCATAACCCTGATAGAGGAACGTCCCCGGTGGCACCGGCTTGGGCGACGGCTCCTCCCGGCCGGCGATCGCCGGTTCCTCCTTCCCGTCGCTGTCCGTCGGAGCCTCACCGTTGGGCTGCTCGGACGGCTGGGCTGGCTCGGGGTCGGACGATGCGCTGGCGACGGCCTCGGATCCGGGCGCGGCGGCGAAGGGTCTGGGCTCGGAAGTGGCGGTGATCGGCGCGGCATGCGATTCATCGCTCGATGGGGTCGATGCGGCTTCGGACACGCGGGCGAGCTTGTGCAGGCGCTGATCGAGGCGCTCGATCTCGCGTTCCGGGTCCAGCCACCAGTCGCGGGACCATATCCGGTGCAATGTCCATCCCAGCGATTCGAGCACACCGTGCCGCAGCCTGTCGCGATCGCGCGCGGTCTTGCCGCTGTGATACGCCGCGCCATCGCACTCGACCCCCAGGAGATAGCGTCCGGGCAACGCCGGATCGCGCACGCCAAGATCGATCCGATACCCCGAGCATCCGACCTGCGCATCCACGCGCCAGCCGCGCTCGACCAGAGCCTGATACACCTGCTTCTCGAATGGCGAATCGAAAGCGCCCTGGCCGGGCAGCGAAACCGCCTCGGCGATCGCGGCCGGCCCGCGCTGGGCGTAATCGAGGAAGGTCTTCAGGTGGCGAACCCCGGTGGCGCTGGTGCGTGAAAGGTCGATCTGGTCGGCCCGGAGGCTGGAAAACACCAGAACCTTTCGCCGGGCACGGGTGATCGCGACATTCAGACGCCGCTCACCGCCCTCCCGATTCAACGGCCCGAAGTTCATCGCCACGCGGCCTTCGGCATCCGGCCCGTAACAGACCGACATGATGATCGTCGCCCGTTCATCGCCCTGGACATTCTCAAGGTTCTTCACGAAAACCGGCTCGAACAGATCGCCGGAGAAAGCCGATTCGATCTCCGGGTTCATCCGTCGGGCTTCATCGAGCAGGTCTTCGACCAACTGCTGCTGGGCGAGGCTGAAAGTCACCACGCCGATGCTCCGCTCCTCATCATTCGAGGCCTGCTTCAGGCGCTGGACAAGCTCATCCACCACCGCCTGCGCCTCCTGGCGATTGGTGCGCGACTTGCTCCGGTCATAGCGGGCCTCTTCGAGATAGCGCAGCTCAACGCCCAGTTCCGGATGATCGGCGACAACGCTGGGGAAGGTGTGCAGACGATTGGCGTAGTAGTGGTAATTGCTGAAGGTGATCAGCGATTCATGACGGCTGCGGTAATGCCAGAGCAGTTGCATGGTCGGAAGTCGTGAAGCCACGCAATCTTCAAGGATGCTCTCGAGATCGACCACATCATCCTCATCCGGGTCCAACGACTCATCATCAACCACGGGGCTGAAGAAGCTGGTCGGCGGAAGCTGGCGCGAGTCACCCACGATGATGGTCTCGCGGCCGCGCGCGATCGCTCCGACGGCATCCCACACCGGAATCTGCGAAGCCTCATCGAAGACGACCAGATCGAACAACTCGAAATCCGGCTCCAGGAACTGGGCGACACTCAGCGGGCTCATGAGCATGCACGGCTTGAGGCGCGGCAGAAGGTGCGGAATGCTCCGCAGGAGCTTGCGCACCGGCATGCGTGATCGCTGCCGCATGATCTCGCGTTTGAGGATGCCCACTTCCGAACCCGACGATGGCGCGGCATAAAGCCGCGGCACCGAGCGAACCAGCGTCGCCACCAACTGATCGCGGCTCAATGTCAGATGGCGCTGGTCCAGCTCCTGAAACTGCTCGATCCGCCGCTGATGCTCCAGGCTGTTGAAACGGCGAAGCACCTCCTCCTGATCCATCACCGCCTTGAGCCACTTCTCCAGGACCGTCCGTTCAAACCCCTCGCCAAGCTCCTCCGGCAGCACATCACCCGCTTCCAACTCCGCGATCAGTGGTTTCAGGCCCGACTCGGCGGCCGTACGGCGGATGCGCCGGTAGTAGCACCAGTTGCCCAGATCGGCCGCATGTTCGATCCACTGTTCGCCACGGGTCGCCGCCACGGTAAGCCGTCGGCGATCGCCATCGGCCCGTATCGACTCCCGCGAGCCCAAGCCATCGCCCCTGGCCTCATCTTGATCAACGTCCGCCGATGACTCCCGGCGATGGCGGGCCTCGAAAAGCCGTGATTCATCCAGCCCAAGCGTTCGCTTGAGCTCGCCCAGCAGGCCATCGAAAGCGCTTCGGGTTTCGATCAATCGATGGATCACCGATCGCGACTGGCCGTCCGGAAGGAATCGCCGGCGCTGCGTGGTCGCCAGACCGGCCACCTGGGCATCATCCACGATCGAGCCAAGCGCCGCCGGCTTCCCGCCAAGATGCGCCCGAAAAGCATCCATCCAGGTGAGGACCGCCTCCAGCGCCGCCCAGTCGGCCCGCCCACCGTTCCATGCCGACCCGAAAGCATCGGCGCCCGGTGCCTGCGACAAACGCTCATCAGCCCGTCCCACCTCGATCCATGCCGCCAGATCGGTCACCAGCATTTCCTCATCCAACTCAACACCGGGACGGACGAACGGCGCGATCTCTCCTCGGATGCGACGAACCGTCAGCCAGCGCGGCAGGAACCATCGCTGCCGGGCGCTGACCAGATCGCTTCGCCAGCGCATCAGGTCCTGCTTCTGAATCTCCGGTTCATAGCGGCCGATCAACCGTTCGCGCTCCTGATCGCGCTCCTTGCCCACGGCGATCAGTTCCACGAGGCTGGTCCGCAGACCCTTCCAGTCGGCTTCGCGCAACAGATGCTCGGTCGGCCGGGCGGGCTGGAGCAACAGTTCACCCAGTTCCACCAGCCAGTCGATCGCATCCAGATCATCGCAATCGTCCAGCGACAGCCCCATCGCTTCGCCGGCCCGGGCAACCGCGTCGCGCAAGTCGGCCGTGGTTTCGATCAGTCGGCGCCCCGCATCCTCCAACACGCCGCGCAGTTCGATGCGCCATTCCTCGCAACCCAGGGCCCGGAGCGGGTGCGTGGCCACATCGCCCACCGCCCGCGCCGCATCGGCCAGCGCGGCCAGTTTCTCACGGGCATCGGCCAGACGACCGGAATCGACCCGCGAAGCATCCTCGATCTTCAATTCGAAGCGCGGCGAACCATCCAGCTCCAGCAGCCGGCCCGTCGCCTGGAATACGCTCATCCCGATATTCCGGTCCCGATGCAGCGATTCGACCAGCGTGTTCAGCTCCTCGCGCATCGCCCCAAGGCGCTGGCAGACCCGGTCCCAATCCGCCGGCGGCTCCTGGCGGGCGACTTCCAACGCCGCCTGCAACTGTTCGAGCACGCCGCGCGGGGTGGACTTGTGGGAATGAAGCTCAAGGCAGAACGGCTCGAGGCCCAGTTCGGTCAGACGCCGATGGACGACGCGAAGCGCCGCCATTTTTTCCGAGACGAACAGCACCCGCTTGCCCTGCCCCAGACAGTTGGCGATCAGGTTGGTGATCGTCTGCGATTTGCCCGTGCCCGGCGGCCCCTCGAGCACGAAACTCTTGCCTTCATTGGCCGCGTGGATCGCCGCGAGCTGGGACGAATCGGCGTCGCGCGGGCAAAGCACCTGTTCCGGCGGATATCGCCGGTCCAGTTCCTCGGGGGCGGGAAAGCTGGCTGGATCATCAAAAGGCTCGCCCGGACGATCGACCAGGTAGCGGACCACCCGATTGCTCATCAGGGCATCGGCGCGCTGGGCCAGATCAAGCCACATCAGAAACTTGGTGAAGGAGAAAACACCCAGAATCGCCTCATCCCGCACTTCCCATCGATCCTGATCCTTGATCAGCTCCCGGAATCGGCGCAGGATCAGCGATACATCCACGCCCGAATCATCGGCCACCACCTCATCCAGCCCCTCCACGCGAAAACCAAAGTCCGTGCGAAGCTTCTCGAGCAGGGTGATGTTGATGCGCGGCTCATCCTCTCGCAGGGCGAGTCGAAAGCCCGACCGGGCATCATCGCGATGAAGCTCGACGGGTATCAGCAGCAACGGCGCCAGGCGCTCCTTGCCGGCCGCCGGGCTTTCATACCAGTGCAGAAAGCCCATCGCCAGATAGAGATGGCTGATGCCCGATTCCTCGATCGATGACCGGGATTCACGCCACAGTTTGAGCAGGGCGGTTTCAAGCTCCTTCTCGCTCAGCGATGTGAAAATCCGCTTCCTGCCAAGGTTCTCCCGCAGAAAAGCCTCGGTCCGTTCATCAGCCGCGGCCCCTTCGCCTTCGGCCGAGGCCACACGGTTGGGCAAGGTGAGCAACTGGAACTGATCGCCCGCGGCAAGGCGGTCTTCCAGTTCACCCGGATCGTGCGATTGAAGGCGGACGGCCCGCCTGCCCGGCCGGAAGTTGAGCATGCTGTTGCGCAGCGAAAGGTCCAGCAGCTTCCGCTTCCATCGCTCCATTCTGGCCGCGCCGGTTTCAACCTCAGGCTCCTGTTCGGATTCGTGCCCGGGCGCCAGATCGGCGGTTTCTTCGTCCAGGTCAGGCGCGGCATCCGCGGGCGCGATTTCACCTTCGGGCATGGCCGATGGCATCGTCCGCTTCACCGTCGCCGAGAGGGCATCGACCTCGATCTCCGGCAGGTCCCGCTCGGCGGCATCACTCGACACCGGCAACGGCGCGACCTTGAGCGAACGGGCGCTTCGGATGTCGATCGCCCCGACGAATTCCTCCTGGCGAACAAGGTGTTTTCTGGCCGCGCTGATCGCCGCGTCGAACGGCGCCGGCGGCCGCTGGGTGAGCAGCGTGGTTTCGACCACGATGATCTCACCCAGTTCCACCCGTTTGCGGATGCGGCTCCACTCCTCCACCATGGGCTGACAGAACGTCTGATCGCGTCGCCATGCGGCCACGAAGGCATGTCCGTCGGTCAGCATGAGCAGGGCATTGAGGCCGATCTGCTCGAAAGCGCCCGCCATCAACAGCGACAGGTCCAGACATGTGCCCATCCCTTGACTGAGCACATCGCTGGGGAAGCGAACTTTCTGACCTTGCGTTTCAAAGCTCGCTAGCGGATTGATGTAGCCCAGGTTCGCATCGACGGCCGCGAGGTAGACCGCCTCCATCATCGCCGGAACCTGTCGGGGATGGCCGGCCTGGTAGCCGCGGAAGGAAGGCTGGCCGATCAGGCGCTCGAGGTGAACCCGCGCGGCGGTCAACAGCCGGGCGATCGCCGGATCGTTGGGCAGCACGTAGGCCGCGCTGAGTTCCGGCGGACCGCTTACCCCCGGCCACTGGTTGATCGGCAGGACATTCACGGGCTTCGATGTCCGCGACACCAGATCACCGCCCGCCCGAACCTCGACCGTCAGTTCCGTACGGACCCGTTCGATCTGTTGGCGCAACATCGACGCATCGAGCTTCAGGTCCGGGCGCTCGAAGTTGTGCGTCACTCCCGGCTCGAGGGCTTCAAGCCGAATGCGGAGCGTCGGAGCAAGCCCATCCTCGAGGGTGAGATTCACCTCCAGATTTTCCAGAAGCCGCCCTGATTCATTGGTCAGCGACAATCGCTGGACCAGCGCGATGCTGTTGAGGGCCATCGCATAATGGACATAGTCCGGAGCCTCAACCGCAATTCGCACCGCTTGAGCTTCCATGAACCCGCCTCTGGAGGTTGATGACCCAGCGAACCCAAAACCGTATCTTACCCGGCCGGCCAACTCGAGCCGCCGAAAGGCGGCGCAGGATCATGTCGGCGGCTGATCGTCGTATCGGCTGCCGAACCACAGGTCATACCAATAGGCCACCTGACTTCAACACACGGCTGAGACGCGTTCATAAGTCCTTGTTTTGCAGGGGGATGGATTCTGGAAATGGGTGTCCCGCGCGTCAGATTGGGGGGCGTCCGTGCCATTAACCCCGCCTTCCAATAAGTTGGCCACGTTGTCGTGCTGGGGTAGTGAATACCCCACTTGATCATTCGATATCCGATGGTGATGTGTCCGGGCCCTCGGGCGATGCGCGGCCAGCGGAGTCGGCCGATCGTCGAAGCGCTGATCGAGTGGTGCGAGGTGCAGGCGGCCGATGCATTGCCCGAAAGCGGCTTGGGCGAGGCGGTCCATTGCGTGCTCAACCAGGCCCGGGCGCTGAGCCGTTATCTGGATGATGATCGGCTGGCGATCGACAACAACGCCTGCGAACGCAGTCTGCGCGGCAACGCGATCGGAAGGAAGAACTGGCTGTTCACCG
>JAFIFY010000003.1 GCA_020831765.1 Phycisphaeraceae bacterium
CATCCCTTAAGTTGCTGGTTCCCATCATCATCCTGGCACTCTGCGGTTCCGCTCCGGCGGTGACCTGGACGTTTCAGTACTCGATTCCGGTTCAGACCGAGCGTGGCTCGCATCGTGCGTTTCTCTGGATTCCACCGGAGGCCCGACATGTTCGCGGGATCGTGATCGGTGGGATGACCCTGGCCGAGCGCGAGCTGGTCAAGGATCCGGCCATTCGCAAGGCGTGTGCCGATCAGAGCCTGGCCCTGGTGTTCCTGACATGCGGGCTTGGCGCGGTGGACATGCAGCGGACGCTCGATTCGCTGGCCGAGGCTTCGGGCTATGCCGAGCTGGCCTCAGCGCCCTTGTTCTTTGTCGGGCATTCGGCGGGCGGGCCGGCGGCCAAGCGACTGGCGGCGGAAATGGCCGATCGCTGCTTCGGCCTGATGCAGTTTCGGGGTGGTACGCCACCGGGTGGCGAACACCAGGTGCGCCCGGGGATTCCCGCGTTGGTGATGATGGGCCAGTTTGATGAGTTCGGCGGCCTGATGCGCGATGAAGGAGGCAGGGAGGGAGCCTGGGAGCGTGGTCGGGATGATGTGGTGCGTTTCCGCTCGGCCGATGAGCGGCACCTGGCCAGCATCGCCGTGGAGCCGGGCGCGGGCCACTTCGCCTGGACGCCAAAGAACGCTGAATACCTGGCCATGTTCATCCGCAAGGCCGCCGAGGCTCGAATCCCGGAGAACTGGCGGATTGAGCGCGATCGGCTGAGCCCGCCGCTCATGGACATCGATCCGAAATCCGGTTGGCTGACCGACCTGGACATTCGGGACGGCGGATCGCACTCCCCGGCGCCTTACGAGCGGTATCAGGGCGATCGTGGCCGCGCTGCCTGGCACTTCGATCAGGAGATGGCCGAGGCGACCATCGCGTTCCACAAGCCCATCGGACGCAAGGATCAGTTCATCCGCTGGCGAGATCGACACTGGGTGGATGCCGGGGCGCGTTTCTTCTTCCTGGGCGTGAACTGGGTGGATGACGGCCGGACCTTCGAGGTGAACCCCGAGTATGCGGCGGTCTATCCCAGCCAACACAACAACCAGGGCCCGCGCTGGCCCAAGGCCGGTGAGCCGGTGGGCAATTCCGGTGAGCCCATCCGGGTGGTGCCGGTCGGTGGTCCGTTGGTGGCGGTGGGGGATCACCGGCTTCGCATCCAGTTCGATGCGCTGTCACCGGCGACCAACTTCGGGCGGGGGACGTTTCTGGCATACAGCCAGGGCAATGATGACTACCGGTACACCTCGCAGGTCGGCATGTTGCCTCGCGGCTTCCGGGAATTGAACCGTGGGGCCCAGCAGGCGATCACCTTCCCGGAGATTCGTGATATCCGTCGCAACAGCGGGCCCGTCGAACTCGAAGCCGTCAGCGATTCAGACCTGCCGGTGGATTACTACGTCGCCCACGGTCCGGCGGTGATCGAGGATGGCAAGTTGGTGTTGCGGGATATCCCGGCGCGGGCCACGTTTCCGATCGAGGTCAGCGTGGTGGCTTATCAGTTCGGCAGCGGCGTCGATCCGCAGGTGCGCACCGCCGCGCCCGTGGAGCGGACCTTCCGCATCCTTGAATGAGCACGACGCCCGGCGGCCCCGGGTCAATGGCCGAACAGGTTGGTCGGGGCGAACATGCCGCGCTCTTCAAAGTACGTCAGCGCTTCGGACACATTCTTGAAGACGCGGGTGGCGGTTTCGGTGATGAACGGGGATGGGGCGCGTTGCGGCTTCCAGACGACGTAGACCTCCTTGCCGTGCTCGAACGCGTGCTGCAGTTCGCGTTCGACGCCGCTGGAGAGGCCGGGAATGCCGCCGGGAAGCTCGGGGACGAAGCTGACGATCATGTCCGACTGGTCGATGAGCTTGAAATCCCGCATGTAGATCTGCCCGTCAATATCACCGGCGATGTCCAGCACCTCGCGGACATTGATCCTCAGCGACCCGCGTCCGCCACTGAAGGACCCGGCTTCCGGTTCGATGTGGGCCCTGCCGTCGCGGGCCGCCTCCATGGCCGCGTCCAGCAGCAGCTTCTCATCCACATCCGCCGGATCGAAGGTGATGAAATGTCGGCTCAGCGTCTGGCGGAACTCATCGATCTCCCTGAGCACCTCGGGCATGTTGACCACGTGCGTCATGGGAAAGGAAGGATAAACCTTGCGGTATTGCTGGCGGCAGACCAGGCGGAACGTGGTCTCGGTGGTGTCCTGATGACGACCTCGCGAGACGATGTAAAACTGCTTGGTCAGGCCCAGCGCCTGGGCGAGCAGTTCGGTCGTGACCACTTCTTCCTCCCGCCAGACCATCATGTCCTTGAGTGTGGCATCGCTCTGATGCTCGAGATGAAGCCGGTGATGCACCATCTCGATGTTGTCCACCAGACAGACCAACAGGTCCGGGCCGAAGAGCTGGATCTGGTCGAAATCGATTGCGCTGAAGAGCCCGTGACGCCAGCGGAAGGTGGCGTGGGTATTGACCAGCACGTTGGGCTGGTCCCTGGATTCGGCGATGACATCCTTGAACGCGGCTCGACGGAGCGCGTTGAGCCGTGAGAGGGGAAGATCGAGAATCCTTCCCGGCGAGACATCCCGGGCTTCGCGGTACATCAGATCGCCGATGTTGTACAGATGAACCCGTTCGCCTCGCTCGCCGGCCAGATGGACCACCTGCTTGAGATAGTTGAGCTTGTCCATCCCCACCTGGCCGGTCACGATCGCACGCATCGGGTTGCTCCTTCAGTCCTCGTCTCGATGCCGGACACGTTCAGCCCGGCGATTGGGAAGTATGGGGCCGGGATTATATCCAAGCCAGCAATGCCCACCCCAGCAGTCCAAGGCAGACAGCCAGGATCACTCCGATCAGAAGCAGCCCGCGGAGTTGCTGCGATGCGGTCCTGGGCGGGTTCTCCATGTCGCCGCCGCAGTGGGGGCATCGGCCGATCAACTCGTAAACCGGCCATTGGCAATGCGGGCAGGGATCACCATCATCGCCCAGCAAGTGCGCATCATGGACGCCCGGGCCCTCATCGAGAATTTCATGATCCTCGGCCCATTCCTCTTCTTCGCGTGAGGTGACCCGATCCGGCATGGCAACATCGTAACATGCGGCGCGTTCATTCCGGCTGGGGTAAGGCGATGGGCGGTTTGGAATCGAGCCATCGGCCAGGACCATGCGTTGACCGGCGGGTGCCGCGCGCCGGAACGAGATGGACTTGTAAAGTTCGGGCTACTCCGGATAAACTACCGCCGGGTCTCATGCTGATCCGACATAAGGTGGCGGTTTAGCATCAACAGGTGACCGCGGTCGCGGTCGATCAACAATCATCCACCTTGCAGGAGTTTGACCATGACTGAGCAACGACCGGAGGGGGCGGACAAGAAAATCCTTGCTGGAATTCTGGGCATCCTTTTGGGTGGTCTGGGTATTCACCGATTCGTCCTCGGGGATACAACCGGCGGCATCCTTCGCATCGTCATTACCGTGGTGACTTGCGGACTCGGCAGCATCATCGGCCTCATCGAGGGAATTCTGTACCTGATCAAGACCGATGAGGAGTTCGTACAGACCTACATTATTGAAAAGAAAGCCTGGTTCTGACCGGCGTTGCCGGACATGGTTTTCCATCGGGTTGGGCTGTTGAACAAAGTTTCTGGGTAGTTCCCGCTCCCGAGGTGGAGTTTTGATCCCGTTAGAAGACGGGGCGGAGTGGGCCAAGGGTATACCGAATCGGTGGATCGCCATTCGCCGCCGGCTGTCCATTGGGAATCCCCATTGCGCCATCAGTGCGCTTTTCCCGGTTATCTCCACACCCTTCCGGGCTGAAATTCCCGTGGCGGTCAGGTAATTCACAACGAATGCACGGAAATTTTCCGGTTGGCTCCACATCCTTCAGGACTGAAATCCCCTCGCCCCCGGCCCCCGGACCACGGTCCTCGACCCCAACGGCATTCCAGTGGAAAGGCATCGTCGGTGTAAGCTACAATTTTGAGGTCGGTTTGCCGTAAAATCACAGGGAGTCGGTCCGGAGTAGGAATCCTTGGGTTCAGGTGATGCATCAAAAGTAGAGCGGGTCGTCCGTATTCGTTGCCCGCGTTGCCTCCGAAAATACCGTGTGCCCACGCACAGGGTCGGAGCAGTCGTTCGTTGTGCGGTATGCACCCAGATCTTCCAGTTGGGCATACGTCCGGAAGACCCCGTTCCCGATGAGGAGAACCTTGTCGAGTTCTCGCTGGTTCAGAATGGCGATCCGACACCTGGGCCTGGTCCAGCACCCGCCAGTGGAGTTGCGTCAGAGGCGGCGGGGGGCGCGATCGACGGCGCGGCCAATTCTCACGGTTCGCCCGCAGGCGCAATTCCGCCGGTTGCCATGGGCATTCCGGATCAGCCCGAGCGTTTCAGCCGCGAACAAGTTGAGCAACGGGTCGCCGAGGTGCTCAAGGCCCAGGGGCGGACCCCCAACGAACCGGAGAAGCGACATAGCCTGCTGAGTGGCGACGCCAGCGAAGATTCGGTCGCCGACCGGAACGCGCCGCCTGCCCCATCCTCGCCGCCTACCCCATCCTCGCCGCTCCCCGATGCCGCAGCGACGCCGGATCGACGACAGCCGTCGGTGGATGAGGATATCGGGAAGCAGCTCGATCAACTCGATGCGGACCTCCGCGCGTTTCAGGATGCGCTCTCGTTTGCGGATGAGGAAGGCCTGAAGATCAGCAATGCGCCCAAGCCCGTCGAGCCGGCCCGGCCCGCTACGCGCGACGCATCGCCACGCGATCGGACGTCGCCGGATGTCCCGCCTCCGGCCGTTGATCCCGCCTCTCGGCCGCGCACCATCATGGTTCCGCGCCAGGCCCCACGGCCCTCGGCCACGCCCAAGCCCATCGCCCGTGATACCGAGATCGGGCAGGGCGCCGCCGCGCATCGCGCGTTGCAGGATTTTCTGGACAGTGATGCCTCGGTAACCGAACCTCCGGCCGAAGGCATCCTGCACGAATCGCCACCGCTCAGTGCCCAGGCTCTTGAGGACCTCGAGGGCCAGGTCGAAGCCTTGCGCCAGAGTCAGCGCAAGCGAATCGAGCAGCTCGCCAAGTCCCCGGAATCGCCACATGCCGCCGGCGCCGGTGAATCCGCGTTCGCTTCGCCTTCCGGGGCCGGGGGTGCCTCGACTTCCGGGGGCGGGCAGGCGGCCGGGAGCATTGCCCAGCCCACGCCGGAGGGATCGAGCCCGGTGCCCGAGGTTGATGATGACGGCGATGTCTCGATGTGGCGGGAGATGGTCGAGGCCGCGCAGAGCATGCTGCCTTCCGAATCCGAAGAGGATGACGATGAATCGGAGGAATCCCGGGCCGAAAGTCGGGTTTCCCGGAGCAGCGGTGAGTAAGACTCGGCTTCGAGCGGGCCTGTAAGCGGCCGTTCCGGTCCGGCTTATTCTGGTTGAAGCGTCCAGGTCAGTTCACCCGCGGGCGGCGCGGCCATCAATTCCCATGTTCGGGTCGGATCGCCCGAGTCACAGGGGTTGAGCGAGCGATAGGGCACGGTCACCTTGACCTTGGCACGGGTAAATGGCCAAGGCCAGAATGTCATTTTTCGTTTCAGGTCGATGATGCGAAGTGGGGCGGATTGCTTGCCATAGGCGATGGCCGCCGTGGATTCCTGCACCTCGATCGCCCCCAGCAGCATCAGTGAAAGCGCATCGAACAGCGAAACCAATCTCTGCGCCTGGCTGAGCATTCGTGGTTCGGTCGCCAACTCGAAATCCCTTCCTTCGGCCCGGCATCGCCGCAGTGCCTGATCGACATGCCCGGTCAGTTCATCGATCCATTCCTGAACCAGCGCCTTGCTCTTGTCATCGTCTTCACGCGAGTGTTTGGTGTAGAGCCAGCGGGCGTGGAGACTGGTGAGAAGGTCCACCCATGGGTGGTGTTCGTGTCCGAGTCGAACGCTCATCCGCCATATTTCGATATGCCGCGCGGCGGGCAGGTGGTTGAAATCGACCGGCTGGCCCTCGGTGTCGAGTTCGATTCGCCGATCCGCCTGTTCCCAGCCATCATCGTGATGCTCGACCGCCTCGAGCAGCTTCTCCCAGGCGGGCTCGGGCATCCCCTCGGGCTTGCGCCACGCGGCGGCGATCCGCGCCGCCATCCTCGCGTGGTCGATCTGCCGAACCAGTTCGATTGGTCCCTGCTCATCGCGGCAACGGAGAATCATCCAGCACGCTCCAGTGGGCCATCGCCGATCACCGGCACCCGGACCCATTCGCCCCGATCGGTCCCATCACGCGCCGCCAGCAGCGTCGCGGCCGATTGAAGGGACAGCGCCTTGCTGAATTGCTCGTTGCCGCCATGGAGCAGGGCGTCGAGCATGATGCGATGCAGTGGTTCGGGGCGCACCATGTCGGTCTGGTCGCTCGGCGGGGCATCCATGGCTTCGAGCATACAGCGATTGTCACGCACTTCAATGACTCCCGCGCTACCGGCGATTCGGACCCGGTCATCGCCCCAGCTTCCAGCCTTGGGCGAACGCAGGAAGTCGGCATGCACACAGCCGGATGTGCCGCCCTCCAACTCGCACAGGCTGATGGTGTGATCCTCGAAGGTCGGCCAGGATTCGCGGCTGAGATTGCCCGATCGGCCGGTGGCACGCTCGATGCGGCGACCCGTGATGAACTCCAGGGCATCGATGCCGTGACTGGCCACCCAGAGTACGGTGCCGCCGTACATCTTGCGATCCGCGTACCAGTCGGGCCGCTTGGCGAAGGGGTAGCTCTTCTGGGCCGTGGCCAGGATCGGCGTGCCGATCGCACCATCGAGAACCAGCTTACGCGCGGAAGCCATCGCCGGCCGGGCACGGAAGTCGAACTCGGTGACCAACTGGGCGGTCGAGGCATCGGCCGTCCGGCGAAGCTTCTCGAGCATCTCCCACGTCGTCGCCACCGGCTTGTCACTGGCCACGGGAATGTTCCGCTCCAGGCAGAGCATCGCGTTGATGCCGTTGTGGGCATACACCGCGCCCACGCTGACCACATCCGGCCGCGCTTCATCCAGCATCCGCTCGGGCGAATCAAACCATTGAGCCTTTGGAAACGCCTCCATGTGCTTTCCGGCGGCACCCGGATCAACCCCATCACCGCTCACCGCGACCACCTGGACATCCAGGCTTGAATCGGCGGCGGCCGCTTTGAGGTAATGGTGTCCGTTGCCTCCGATCAGTGCCAGTTTCATCGATCCATCCTTTTACGTTCCGCCGCGACCCGGCTTTGCGATGAGCCCGTCTTTCGATTCGCTTCATTCGGGCAAGTCATTGGGCCAAGCCATCGGGCCCAGCCCCTGGGGCAAGTCATTCGGGCAACGCCGCGATCTGATCCTGGAGCATGTCAACCAGCGGTCTGACATTGGTCTCTGAAAAATCGAAGCGAATCCCCGCCTGGTCGAACAACTCCGGCAGGGTGCGCGTGCCGCCCAGCGAAAGCGCTCTCCGGTAAGCGCCAAGCGCTGCTTCGGGGTCGGATCGATACCGCCGCCACACCTGAAGCGCGCCGATCTGCGCCATGCCGTACTCGATGTAGTAGAACGGATAGCAGAAGATGTGAATCTGCCGGTGCCAGCGGTTGCGCCGGACATCCTCCCATCCGGTCCAGTCGATCATCGGGCTGGAGAATCGCCCGGAAATCTCCAGCCATGCGCGGTCGCGCTGGTCGCGGGTGTGGCCGGGATGGGTGTACAGCCAGTGCTGGAAGCCATCGACCGTCGCCATCCACGGGAAGAAGCGGATGATGCCTTCAAGCTGGTGCCGCTTGGCGCGATCGGCGTCGGCCTGGTTTCCATAGAAGGTGTCGTAGAACGAGCAGCAGAGCAGTTCCATGGCCATGCTCGCCACCTCGCAGAACTCCAGCGGCGCATGGCGGAGGAACATGACCGGCTCATCCTTGGCCCAGAGCATGTGAAACGCGTGTCCGGCCTCGTGCAGCAGCGTATCGACATCGCGCTGCGATCCGGCGGCGTTCATGAAGATGAACGGCTGGCGCACGGCGTACAGCGTGGACTGGAACCCGCCTGGCCGCTTGGCCTTGCGGCTGTCCAGGTCGAGATTGCCGTTGTCATCGAGCGTCCGGAACTCCTGGGCCAGCATCGGATCGACCCGGGAAAGGATGTCACCTGTCCGATTGATGAAGCCGGGGATGTCCTTGGGATCGAACGGCCGAAGCGGCGGGCGGCCCCTGGGATCAACGCTCAAGTCCCATGGCCGGAGTTTCTCCAGCCCCAGCGATCCGGCCCGATCTTCATCCAGCTTGCGCACCAGCGGCATGAACAATTTCTCGATCGTGTCGCCGAACGCCAGGCAGTCCTCGGGCGTGTAGTCGAAGCGGGCCTTGGCCTTCCAGGAATAGTCACGGAAGTTGGCCAGGCCGGCGTTCACCGAGACCTGCTGTCGTTTCTCCAGAAGCTGTTCGAAGATGCGGTTCTCGGTCTCGACATCGCGCGACTGCCGTTGTTCGCTCAATTCCCACGCCTCCTGGCGCGTCGCGCGGTCGGTCTCCTCAAGAAACCGGGCAAGCTGCTGGAGCGTCAATTCATCGCCGCGGAAGGTGACCGACATGGCACCGCGGATTTTGTTGTATTCCGTCGTGAGCCGCGTCATCTCGGTGAAGATGGGCACGTTCTCATCACGGAAGATCTCGACATCGGCCTCCCACTCGCGCTTGAGCAATTCCAGACGCGGATCACGCTTCACCAGCTCATCGAGATGCGGGCAATCCAGCAGCTTTTTCTGAAGCTTGAAGAACACCGGGCTGATCTTCGGGTGGACGTTCTCCACGAAGTTCATGTACGCGGCCTCGATCTCCTTGTCCTCGGTGTGGCAGGCCAGGTCGATGTTCCGGCGGGCACCGAACTCGCTGACCACGCAACTGAGGTCGGACAGATCGATCAGCCACTCTTCAAGCTCACCGATGGTGCCGATCGGTCGATCCAACAGGTCCTGGTAAAGCGGGTCAAGATTGGCGAAATCCGAGCAATCCAGATCGGCCGGGACGAACTTGCCTTCAAGAATCCATGTACTCATCAAACATTCCTTGGTTTGTCCCGACCCGGGATGGGGTCGGGGTATTCAACCGCGCCCGCGTCCGCGACGGCTCAGCGACGTTTGCGTCCCCGCTGCTTGAGGCCGCGAACCTTCATCGGCAGGCCGAACAGATCGATGAAGCCCCGCGCGGCGGTGACGTCGTAGCCTTCCATCGCGAAGCTGGCCAGCTTCGTGTCATACAGCGATTGCGGCGAACTGCTGCTCACCGCCAGCGCCCGGCCCTTGAGCAGTCTCACCTTCACCGTACCGGTGATCGATTTATTGATCTCATCGAAGAACGCTTGCAGCCCCTCGCGAAGCGGGTGGAACCACTGGCCGTAGTAAACCAACTCGGCGTATCGCAACGAAAGCTGCTGCGATTGATGGTACGTCTCGCGTTCGAGGCATAGCTGCTGCAGGGCCTTGTGGGCCTCGTAGAGGATCGTGCCGCCCGGCGTCTCGTAAACGCCGCGCGACTTCATCCCGACCAGCCGGTTCTCCACCAGCACGGTCTGACCCACCGAATGTTCACCGCCGATCCGGTTCAACGTGGCGATCAGCTCATGCGGCGCATAAGCCTTGCCATCGATCCTGGTCGGCGCGCCCTTTTCGAAGGTCACCTCGACATATCCCGGCTTGGCAGGCGCTTTGCTCAGCGGACGAGTCATCACCAGGCACTGATCCAAAGGCTCGTTGACCGGGTCTTCGATCTCAGCGCCTTCATGGCTGATGTGCCACAGGTTGCGATCGCGGCTGTAAATCTTCTTCTTCGATTGATCGACCGGAATCTTGTGCCTCTTCGCGTAGTCGATGGCCGTCTCGCGGTCGGTCAACTCAAAGGAAGGATCCTTCCAAGGGCTGATGATCAAAAGCGTCGGGTCCAGCGCCTGGTAGGTCAACTCGAAACGGACCTGATCATTGCCCTTGCCCGTCGCGCCGTGGCCGACCGCATCGGCCTTGGTCTCGTGCGCCGCCAGAACCTGGTGACGGGCGATCAGCGGCCGCGCGATCGATGTGCCCAGCAGGTAATCGTTTTCGTAGACCGCATGGGCACGCAGCATGGGAAAGCAATAATGCTCGGCGAACTCGCGCCGCAGGTCCTTGACGATCACCTCATCGGCCCCGCTGGCCCGGGCCTTCTTCTCGATCCCGGCCAGTTCATCCCCCTGGCCGATCTCCGCGGCGAACGCCACCAGCTTGACGCCGGGATAACGATTCTTGAGCCAGGGGAGAATGACCGAGGTATCCAGACCACCGGAATAAGCCAGAACGATTTTGCGCGGCTGCTTGTCCGCCATGAATGCACTCCTGCGGGTTCTTGCGGGAAATGCACATCATATCGCATCGGAAAGACCGGGGAAAACTGATCGCAGTTCGATCGCTGCAAGGACAACTCGGGCCAACAGCGTACATCGCGGTCCGGGGCTTCGAGATTGGATATTGCGGCGGCTCCGCCGGGCATCAGGCGAAGTTGGCGCAGTCGATGGGTGTACGGCCGCGCCAATGGCAACACTAAGAGCCTTGCGTTCCGCCGCGCGGCGATATCCATCGGTGCTTGCGCCATCAAAACCGGCTGATATTCAACTGAAACACGGCTCCGGCTCATTCGGGCGGACCCGGCCCGGATGGCCGCCTGGGCTCATCGAGGTGCTCGTTGGCCGGGTGGTTGGGGAACAGTTGCCGGAATCCACCGTCCGGATCGCGGTATCTTGCCCAGTCCTCCTCGATGGGCACTTTCATCGGACCGCGCGGGCCCATGGATGGATCGTGCGGCAATGGCGGCTCGATCGGCGGTTGCCGAGCCAGCGCGAGCAGGGGCGTAGCAAGACGGATCGGTCACGGCATCCGGTTCGACGTCGGGCAAAGCCCGCGCCGTGGCATCGGCTTCAGTTTCGAGCGTCGCCTGGACCATGAGGGTAAGCACACGCAAACGGGCCGTGCTCAACGGCAGCGCGGCCAGTCAAAGGGCAGGCCGCCGCCACGCGGGAGCGGGAATCGTCCGTCCGTCTTGAGTTGCCACCCAGGGCGGGCCATGCGCGGCCGGCGATTCCGGTATCTTCGGCGGTCCCGGGGGCTCAGGCCGGGTTGGCTGCGATTTACCCGGCCAAGTGGCGAATTCCGCCACAGAACGGTACGATCACCGCCTGAAACCGTGCCCGGATTTCGTCCATGACTCCGTTACTTTCCATCACCCTGTTTCTGCTGGTCGGCCTCGGCTTTGTGCTGGTCAACCTGACCATCGGCAGGTTCCTGCGCCCCAGGGCGCCGCATCCGGACAAGGCCAGCATCTATGAGTGCGGCGAGCCGAGCATCGGGACCAACTGGGTGCAGTTCGATCTGCGCTTCTACATGGTGGCGCTGTTCTTCCTGGTGTTCGATGTCGAGCTGGCGTTGATCTATCCGTGGGCGGTGGTTTTTCGTGATATGCCCGGGGTGGCGCTTTTGCTGGGATTGCCTTTTCTGGGGCTGATTCTGATCGGATACATCTATGAGTGGTATTCGGGCAGTCTCGAATGGGTCCGCAGCGGAATCAACCGGCCGGACGAGGCTATGGCCGACGATGCCTCGTCGCAAACGCCTTCCGGGCTGGCGGCGCTGGCCCGGCGCGACCCTGAAACGCTTTCGGATATTCCCTGAAGGATCGATGCATGCCCGATCGATATAAATCCGTCCTGCTGTTTGGCGCACCGGGCGCGGGGAAAGGAACCCAGGGTCGCATCCTGGGCGAGATTCCCGGCTTCTATCACTTTGCCTGCGGCGATGTCTTCCGCAGAATCAACCCGCGCTCGGAGCTGGGCAGGATATTTTTCGAGTACAGCTCGAGGGGCGAACTGGTCCCCGATGCGATGACCATTCAGATGTGGGCCGAGTCGCTTCACGCCTATGAAGTCCTGGGCGATTACAAGCCGCAGACCGACTTGCTGATCCTCGATGGCATACCGCGCACCGCCGACCAGGCCACGCTCATCGAGAAGCACATCGAGCCGCTGCTGGTGATTCATCTCAAGTGTTCCGACCGTGAGGCCATGATCGAGCGCCTGCGTCGCCGGGCGCTCAAGGAAAACCGTATCGATGATGCGGATGACAACGTGATCCAGCGGCGATGGGACGTCTATGAACGGGAGACCGCGCCGGTGTTGGCGCACTATGACTCCAGCTTGATCGTGGATGTGAGCTCCGAGGGTTCCCCGGCGCAGGTGCTTTCGCAGATCCTCCGTTTTGTGGTGCCGATCCAGAACGAGCACTTCCAGGGCTTCGAGGCGTAAACTCGATGAACATGCGGACGCATCCCGGTCTTGAATCCGACCCAGGACTTTCCGGCGAGCCGGATTATGAACTGGCCATCGATCGGCGGGTATTCCTGGCCCGCTCAGCGGCCGCTGTGGCCATACCGATCTTCGCCGGGCTTTTGCCGGGCTGCGCGATGCCGCGCCTCGATGCGGTTCAGACCGCGGCCCTGTCGCTGATCTGGCATCCGGACATGCTCGACCACCAGACCGGCCCGGGCCACCCCGAGCAGCCCGACCGCCTGACGGCCGCGATGGGCGCATGGGACCTTCTTGATGCGCCGGACGATCGCGTGGCGCGGCTGCGTGGTGATGAGGCTCTGGAGGACGCGATCCTGGCGTGTCACGAGCGGGAGTATGTCGAGCTGGTCCGTCGCGAGATTCGCATGGGGCGGCGGATGCTTTCGACCGGCGATGTTCGCCTCAGCGCGGGCAGTGAGCGGGCGGCGTTGCTGGCCGCGGGGTGCGGCATGCTGGCGGTGGATCAGGTGATGACTGGAGCGAGCCGATCGGCGATGGCGATGGTCCGCCCGCCGGGCCATCACGCCGAGCGTGACCTTGGCATGGGCTTCTGCCTGTTCAACAATATCGCCATCGCCGCGCGACATGCCCAGCGTGCCCACGGCGCTGAGCGGGTGCTCATCATTGATTGGGATGTTCATCACGGCAACGGCACGCAGGACATCTTCTACCGCGATCCAGGCGTGTTCTTCTTCAGCGTCCACCAGAGCCCATGGTTTCCGGGCACGGGCGATCGTGATGAGACGGGCGATGGTCCGGGTAAGGGCACAACGATGAACCGGCCGCTTCCGGCCGGAAGCGGGCGCGAGGAAGTCATGGATTCGCTCAAACGCGATCTCGAGCCGGCCGCGGCGCGGTTCGCTCCGGACCTGATCCTCATTTCAGCCGGGTTCGATTCACGCCGTGGCGATCCGCTGGGCCGGTTCACGCTGGAAGATGAAGACTTCGCGGATATGACGCGGCTGGTGTGCGACTGGGCCGATGACTGGTGCGGCGGCCGCGTGGTCTCCATGCTTGAAGGCGGGTATGCCCTCGATGGCCTCCAAAGCGCCTGCGCTGCCCATCTATCCGCGCTGGCCGGGCGCGGCTGAATCAACAACATTGCCTGTCGCGGGCGTTATTCATTGGCATTCATGGCTTGCTCGATGGCTTCGAGGAGTCGCGCGGCGGCTGGACGCTGCCGTCCGCTGAGTCGGAGTCGGGCCAGCCGTCGGGCATCATCGAGCAAGTCGGGCGTCGGCCGCTGGGCAAGCGCATCAGCCGCGAAGGCCATCAGCGTGCCGTCTTCATGCCAGAGCAGGCCGCGCAGACGTGATCGGGCCGCGGGATCATCCATCCGCCCCAAGGCCCGCACCGCTGAATGCGCAGTCCGGTCATCATCTTCGAGCATGGCCAGCAGTTGAGGCACAGCGCGGGCATCGCCCAGGTCAGCCAGCGCCAATGCCGCGCCGCCGCGCACGTTCCATTGGCGGTGCCCGGCCGCATCGATCAGCAGCTCGAATGCCCCTTCGGCCTTCATTCGCCCCAGAACCCGCGCCGATCCCTCGACCAGCCATGAATCATCCGAATCGAGGTTCGAGATCAAGGTCGGAACGATCGAGCGATCATCGATGCGGCCCAGCGCTTCGATCACGGCGGCGAATTGTGGCATGTTGTTGCGCTCGCGCACCAGTTTAATCAGCGCGGGTACCGCCCTGGGATCGCCGATCTGGCCCAAAGCCTCAGCCGCGGCCGTCGACACACCACTTCCCCGGTCTTCCAGAGCCTGGATCAGCGCGGGCACGGCTGATCGGTGGCCGATGCGGCCCAGCGTCATTGCGGCGGTTACGCGAGCGGTGTGGCTGCGATCGTCGGCCAGGATGCGCGCGACCGGTTCGACCGACGCTTCCGTTCCGCAGGTGCGCAGGGCCTGAAGCGCATTGAGGATGTGCAAAGGAGCATCGCCACGATCCCGCAATCGCTCCATCGCCTTGAGGATGGCGGGCTCGGCTTCCTTGCTTCCCAGTTGCCCCAGGGCCGTGAGCGTGTAATCGATTCGCGGTTGATTTTCCAGCAGCTTCATCAATGGTTCGACCGCCCGGGTATCGCCGATCTGGCCCAGGGCGATGATCGAAGAATACGATCCCGGCGTGAGATGCTCGATCAGGCTTGGCGCGGCGGGCCGATATTGCATCGCGCCCAGGGCATAGACGACCGAGGCCAGGGCTTGGGGCGCGGTGGCTTGATATTTCTCCAGCAGGGCGGGGGCCGCATCAGGGTCGCGCATGTCGGCCAGGGCCCGCGCGGCGGCATCCACGACCTGCACCTCATCACGCCAGAGCAGATCAACCAGCGCTCCGGTGGCCCGCCGATCGCCGATCAGGCCCAACACCCGCGCTGCATCGGCAACCATCCGAGCATCCTCATGGCCAAGCCGCGCAAGAGCCGCATCGTAGGCCGGCCCGCCGATCCTGCCCAACGCGATATGGACATTCGGATCGTCGCTTCCCAGCAATGCCAGGAGCGGCTCGACAGCACGCGGGGAGCCGAGCCCGCCCAGCGCGCGCACCACAATGGCCCGCGCATCCTGATCCTCAGTCTCGGCAAGAACCTCGATCAGCGCTTCGACCGTGGCCTCATTGGTGCCCGATTCGACCAGCATCTCCACGCTGTGCACCGGCAACCGATTGCGCTCATCACGGGTCAGAAGCGCCCTGATGGCTCGCCGATCCCCCGTCGCCGCCAGGGGGCGCTGCAACAGGCGGCCATGGCGGTATTCCGGATCGTTGTAAAGCTCAATCAGTGCGTCAGCCGCCGATGGGTCGCCCAGCGTGGTCAGGGCATCGATCGCGGTCCGAATGCGGGTATCACCGGCTTGCAGCATGGCGACCAGATGCGGCGTGGCGGGGCGATGACCGATCTCGGCCAGAAGCAGCGCGGCCTGACTCGCGCAATCCGGGTGCTTGCAGTGCAGTAAATCGATGGCAAGGGCGATGGTCCGCTCATGGTCATCGCCAAGCTGTCGCAGGCCTCGGAGCGCGGCCAATCGCATCGCCCAGACCGGCTCGGCCAGCGCAGCGCGGAGCGCCTCGGCATGCTTGGGGTCGTTCTGATCGGCCAGAACCCGCACCTGAGCGAGCCGCAGGCGAAAGTCCGGCGCTTCCGTCGCCGCCGCGCTGGGCACCCCAACACTGAGGCACGCCAGTAAAAGTAGACTGAACCGAATCATTTTGAGCCTCCAGCACGTAAGATCGGATTGCATGCACGAGGCGATAGTGTAGCCCGTGGGGATCGGGGGCTGATCCTTGGCTTGATCTTGCGGTGGTAGGATGTGGAGGTGCCCGAGGGTTTGCCGTCTAATCGAATGGTGCGCGGTTACGCCGTGGTGTTCGGCACCGCGGTGCTGAGCGTCGGTCTGTGGCTGCTTGAAATGGCGCGGGCCGGGGAGATGCACACCAACCCGTGGATATATCCGGCCAAGGTGGGCAGCCACGGAACCTTGATTCTCATGTGCTGGGCGTTCATCCTCGCCACGCGGTTCCGCCCGATCGAGTGGCTGTTCGGCGGACTCGATAAGGTCTACAAGGCCCATCGGGTGATCGGTGAAGTGGCTTTCTTCCTGATCTTTCTACACCCGATTTTCCTGGCCGTGGCCCATAGCGACTCGCCCGGGGCATTCGCCCGCTACCTGTGGTTTTCTGACGACTGGGCTCGCAACACCGGCCTCGTGGCGCTGGCGGCCTTCACGGTGCTGGTGGTGCTATCGATCTACTGGAAGATTCCTTACCATCGATGGAAACGCACGCACGATCTGTTCGGGCTCGTGCTGGTGCTCGTGGCGGTACACGCGGTGCTGGGGCGCGGCGAGATGGTGAAGTATCCGCTGCTGACCATCTGGTACGCATCGTGGACCGCGATCGGTCTGGCGGCCTATGTCTATATCCGGGTGCTGTATCGCTTCATCGGGCCGCAGTATGACGTTGTGACCACCGAGGTCCGGCAGCGACCGGCCGACATCACGGATGTGTATCTGAAGTTCGTGGGCAGGAGAATGCGATTCACGGCGGGACAGTTTCTGTATGTATCGTTCGACTCGGATGCCGTGACCAGCGAGCCGCACCCGTTCACCATTTCCAGTCCACCGGAGGAGCCGAACCCGCGGCTGACGATCAAAAGGCTGGGCGACTGGACGGGCGATGTCCACCGCATCCGTCCCGGTGAGCGCGCGCGGGTATGGGGCCCCTACGGGCACTTTGGCAGTGTGCTGCAAGAGCGGCCGGACCTGCCGGTGGTCATGATCGGCGGCGGGGTTGGCATCACTCCGTTTCTGAGCATCATCGGCTCGGAGGTGTTCGCCCAGCGGAAGGAGGCGAGTGTGGTGATCTATTCCGTGCCCAACGAGGCCAGGCAGGTCCATGTCCAGGAGATCACATCCCGGGCGGACCAACTGCCCGATCTACGGGCGGTGATGCATCTGTCGGACGAATCCGGCTACATCGACCGCGACTATCTGCGGGCGACGCTTGAACGTCCCCTGCCAGACTACGTCTGGATGCTCTGCGGCCCGGATGCGATGACCGACTCGATCCGGGAGCAGCTTTTGGCCGAAGGTGTGCGGCCGAAGCAGGTCGTGATCGAGTCGTTCGACATCCGCTGAACACCATCGGCCGCGCATCTGGAATCCCACATGGTGTCCGTCAGCGACCTGGGCGGGGGTGAGGGCATCAGCCAACCCATCGGCAGGGGCGTCAGTGGCTGGACATTCGGCGAACGTGGTGCATCTTGTGGAAGAGATGGGGCCTGTCGTCCTGATGGCCTGTCGGATCCGAACCGCGATCGCGCCTTCACAAGCAAGCCCGTAGCCGCCAGGGCGCCTTTGGATGGCTAACCGATGTCCGTGGGCCCCGGATCAGGGCAAACCCATATCATTGAGGCATGGACTTTATCTACCTGGACCACAACGCCACGACGCCGCCGGACGATGAGGTCATCGAGGCCATGGCCGAGGCTCAGCGCACCGCCTGGGCCAATCCATCAAGCATCCATCGGCTGGGTCAGCAGGCGCGGCATGCCCTGGAACTGGCAAGAGCCAGGCTCTCGGAGCTGATCGGCTGTCGCCCGGCGGAACTGGTGCTGACCTCCGGCGGCACCGAGTCGAACAACCTGGCATTGCAGGGGTTGTTGGGCAGGGCGGGATCGGTTGGGCAGGGGGTCGGAGGCGGGACTGGGGGCGGGACCGGGGGCGCAAGCGCGGCGATGCGCGGCGGCGGTGGCGTTCTGGTCACCAGTCCGATGGAACACAGCGCGATCCGCGAGCCGGCGGAGTTTCTCGGCCGCGTCGGAGCCAGGGTCGTGATGATCCCGGCCGATTCCGGGCAAGTCATCGAGCCGCGCGCTCTGCTTTCAGCCCTCGATTCGATTCCCGACGATGCCGGGACGGTGCTGGTTAGTCTTCAATGGGCCAACAACGAAACAGGGGCGATCCAGCCGATCAGCGAGTTGGCGACGGCCGCGCGACAGTATTGGAAAGAGCGCATCGCCCGCGTGTCGGCCGGGCAACCAAGATCGCGGCTTTATTTTCATTCCGATGCGACGCAGGCCGTGGGCAAGCTGCCGGTGGCGGTCAAAGAAGCGGGGGTGGACCTGCTTTCGTTCGCGGCGCACAAGTTCTATGGCCCGCGCGGGGTGGGGGGGCTGTTCGTCCGGTCGGGTGTGCGCTTTCAGCCGGTGGTGCTTGGCGGCCCGCAGGAACGCGAGCGCCGAGGCGGCACGGAGAATGTCGCCGGGATCGTGGGCGCGGCCAAAGCCGCCGAACTCAGCCTGCAATGGCTGGCCGACCCGGAGAACGTCCGGCGGATCGCCTCGCTGCGGGATGACCTTGAAAAGCGCATCCTGGCCGCCATCCCCGATGCCGTGGTGCATCGCGGACGTGGGCAACGGCTTTGGAACACCACCAACATCGGCTTTCCCCGTCTGGAAGCCGAAGCCATCCTCCTGGGGCTGAGCGAGAAGGGCGTGTGCGTATCGGCCGGGGCGGCCTGTTCCAGCGGTTCGCTGGACCCCTCGCCCGTGCTCCTGGCCATGGGCATCGAGCGGGCCGTCGCCCATGGCTCGATCCGGTTCTCGCTGGGGCGGCGGACCACCGCGGGCATGGTCGAGCAGGCGGCGGCGCGGGTGATCGAGATCATCAACCGGCTGCGACAAACCGCCGGGGTGGATGAGCCGACCGCCTGGGGAATGGCCGGGCGCTCCTGAAATCGCGCCATGACGCGGGAACTTGTCCGATACGGTCAATCGGTTAGGCTTAGTCACCAGCGGGCCGGGGTTTGCGGGATCCAACCCGTCAGCGACCGCCATGGCCGGCACGTCGCGGGCCCGCGAAGAACCATTGCGGAAAACGTAAGCCTTTATGCAGTTGATGACTTGGACACTTTCGCGGTTCGGAAGCCGGTTCAACCTTTTGATGGAACCGTACCGCCGACGCGTGATGCACTCGGCCGTCGGTCGCTTCCTGGATCAGCCCATGGAGCTGATGGTGGGGTTGGTCCAGCCCGATGGCGAGGAGCGGGTGATGCCGTTCTGCTCCGAGGGGCGGCTTTTCTATAACTGCGAGCAGTTCGAGCGGGTGAACTCGGTGACCTACCGGGGCCTGTGCGAGAAATACCGCCTCCGCTTTGAGTTCAACATCCATTCGGTCTTCTATCCTCAGGAAGAAGCGCTGTGTACCATTCCCGCCTTCTATCTGGAGATGCGGGCCAACCCGGTCGATCGCATCCGCTGGCGGCAGCGATTCGAGAAACTGCCCGAGAAGGTTCGGCTGTTCATCCGCCTTCGTCGGCCCGATACCCGGATCACCATCCACGATGAGGCCGGCGATGCCGCGCATGGCCATGGTGGGATCGAGCTGGACTATAAGGCCACCATGCGGCCCAAGCGCGATGCCGAGGCGATGCTCAGCGATGAGCCGGCGGTCAATGAGGGCGAGGATGTCTGGTCGGTCGCCTGCCGCGAGCGGATCGTCAGCCTCAATCCCGGCGTCGAGGCGCATCCGGCCGGTGATGGACTGGTGATCGATCTGCCGGTTTCCGAAGCCGACAGCGGCATCAAGTGGCGCCTGGTCTGGGGCGCTCATGTTGATGAGCCGATCCTCCATCTGCGATCGCGTGATGAATCGACCCGCGAGGCTCGCTTCAAGTACACCCGGCGCTGGGCCGACCTCGATGCGGTGATGAAGGATGCGATCGCCAACCGCGATCAGCGCCTCATCCAGTCGCGCCATTTCGAAAAGCTCATCGATGTCGCCGCGCTCACCGCCAGCCAGCGACACCTGATCTGCCAGAGCTTCCAGAGCTTCAACTCCAACACCTGGTGGTGCGGCGTGGGCGATCAGGATGAGTGGTTCAGCGTGTGGGAAGGCAGCAGCTTCCTCCACAGCGTGGTGGATGTCGAGTACAACCACGCGCTGTTCTATCTGACGTTCTGGCCGCGCCTGCTGGCGATGCTGCTGGATCAATGGGCGCAGGGCACGCGCCGGCATTCCGAATCCGGCGGCGCGGTCCTGGCCCATGACCTTGGACACGGCGCTGCCCCGGCCGTTCACTCGGTCACCCATCCGATGGAGGTCGAAGAGAACGCCAACTTCGTCATCATGCTCCAGGCCTACACCCGTTGGACCGGTGATCTGCCCGTGCTCGAATCCAAGCGCGATCTGGTGCAGGACCTGGCCCGATACCTGGCCTGGACGGATCAGGACCAGAGCGGCTTTCCCTCCACCGGTCTGGTCAATTCGCTCACCGAGCCTTCGGCGACGGTCCGCTATGCGCCCAAGCAGACGTACCTGGCCATCAAGCGCGCCGCGGCCCTGGGCGCCGCGGCCGATCTGCTGCGCATCCTCGATCTTTCCGGCGAGGCTCAGCCCTACGATGAGATGGCTGAAGATGCCGTGCGGAAGATCGAAAAAGCCGCCTGGCTGGGCGACCACTTCGCCGTCGCCGCCGACCCCGCCGCGCCCGGCCTCACTTCAGCCCAGAGCAACCCCTTGACCACGGCTGACAAAATGCCCGGATGGGATGCCTATTCCATCCACTCGATCAACGGCCTGCTGCTGCCGATCATGGTCGGCCGGTCGCTGAGCTTCGACCCCGAACACCTGCGCGGCGATTTGATCAGCGGCACCCGCGAAGCCATGAGCCGCTACGGCTGCGGCCACAGCTCCGTCGAGCCGGAGAACGTCTGGATCAGCCAGAACCTCTGGCGCGACTGCCTGGGCCACTACCTGGGCCTGAACTGGCCGGCGCTATTGTGCGGACGCTACTGGGACTTGCAGGTGATGAGCAACACCCACGAGCAGAGCTTTGGCTACATCGACACCTATACATGCAACGCCCTGTGCTTCTATCCGCGCGGCGTGTCATCGATGGGATACTTCCTCGCCCAGCCCCGCCTGACCGTGGACCGCCTGGCCCCCGGCGGCCCCGAAATCCGCGTCAACCCCGACCCTTCGATCCCCCAACGCTGGCCCCTCTTCCCCCTCGCCGACTGGGCCATCGGCCGCATCCCCATCTGCGTCGTCGATCACAAAGGCAATATCAGCATCGAAGCCGAAATCGACCCGATCAAAATCGGTGCCGACGAGCCAAGCCTGAAGATCGGGTGAGGGCGGGGCACGTTGCAGCCGCGCGGCGATCGGGAGCCTGGTGATTCCACCTTGGGCCAACGCTTCAACAACGGCTTGGAACCTAAGTTTGACCCAACCCCCAAAACCGCGTAAATTTCTCCGTCCGGTCGAGATGGCCGTTTTCCAGGGCTCGTAGCTCAGTTGGCTAGAGCGCACGCCTGATAAGCGTGAGGTCGGGTGTTCGAGTCACCCCGGGCCCATTGGATAGCGTTTCCAGCGCTATTCCATGCGCTTTTAGCGCGCACGCGCTTAACGAAATGGGTTCGATGCGCTCGCTTGCGTGCATGGCGCGCACCGCTTGGCGCACCACTTTCGAAGGGCCGGATTCATCACTCACCGTCCGGGCCTCATGCTCATCCGTCGCCGGCTGGTCGTGGGCTCATTTTCTCGCTTGCTTTTGTTCGCCAGCGGGTCACCGCTTTTTCTGATGGCTGCGATGGCGGGGCCGGCAGGTCTGGCGGTTTGTTTTCGTTTCCGACGCCCGGCATTGACCTGCCCGGAGACGTTGTGCCCATGCTTCCGGGCGTCGTTCGAGGATTGGCCGGCGTTGCGGGGAACCGTGGTTGTGGTGGTGTCCGAAGGTGGAATCCGGGCGGTATGATGGGGTGATCATGGGTGACAGGACTGGGTACCGCGAATTGGGCAAGGTTTGGCTGGCCGGGCTGATGGTCGTGGCGATCGGAGTGATTGTCACGTTCGCGATCGTTGTGCCGACTTCGTGTTCGGGGAATGGGCAGTCGCCAACGGGTGGGGTGGCGTTTACGCCGCGCAACGGCTCGGAGCCGGACCAATCGCCGGACGCCGGGGTACGGATTCCGGCGGATGTGGTGCTCAGCCCCCAGCCGCGGCTTCAGACGCTGGAGGTGATGCTTGGGGGTGAGCGGTTCGATCTGGAGCTGGCGTTGACGCATTTTCAGCGTTTCAAGGGCCTGAGCGACCGGGAGGTGATCGAACCGGACGGGGGCATGCTCTTTGTCTTTCCCGAGTCGCGTCCGTTGCAGTTTGTGATGAGGCGGTGCCTGGTTCCGATCGACCTGATTTTTCTGGACAGTTGGGGCGTGATCACGACGCTTCACGAGATGGAGGTCGAGCCCGAGCCGTTCCACACGCCGGATTCGGAACTGCGAACCTATCCCAGCGATGGCGTGGCGCGATTCGCCATCGAAGTGGCCGGCGGCACCATCGCCCGACTCGGACTCCGGGTGGATCAGACCATCCGGCTGCCGCTGGACGATCTCAAGGCCAAAGCACGCTGACCCGATGAACCCAAGGCGGGCCGGAGTTGGCGGTGGCCGGACCGGTGTCGGAACCGGGCGGCGGTCGGACCGGACCGGGTGGGAAAGCATTCATGCGAGGCAATGCGTTGCTGTTGGTCGGGCCCGGGCGTTCGGAGGGTGGTTCAGCCTGGGCCGAAGCGCTTTCGCGGCGATGGACCCTCGAGCGTACCCGACCCGCTCAGTTGCGGCACGCCTCGCTGGATGAGGTGGCCCATCAACCGCGAACGCTTGACAACGTGACGGTGGCGTGGCTCGTTCCGGAGGAGCACGCCGGCTCCCGATTGCTCGAAGCGATCGCCCAGTTGCAGGATCGCCGCATCCCCGCGCTGCTCAGCCGCGCCGATGAACGCCTTTCTCCCGGGGCGAGCTATCAGAGCGGCGTGATCGTGGCCGGGCGCGATCAACCGGCGGACATCGTCCTGGCGTTGCTCCGCGTGCTGTGGACTCAGGCCGAGATGGTCGGCGAGTTCGACCAGGAAATCTCGCTCCTGCGCGCTCATCAGGTCGGGCTTGCCGATCAGATCGGCAAGATGGATGAGGAATTGCGCATGGCTTCGCGCTTGCAGAAGGAGTTCCTGCCGACCGAGTTTCCGACGCTGCACGATTTTGGAGCGCGCGTGCTTTTCCGCCCGGCATCGTACGTCAGCGGCGATATCTACGAGTTCACGCGGCTGGATGAGGATCACCTGGGCTTCTTCGTCGCCGATGCGGTGGGCCATGGCGTGCCCGCGGCGCTCCTGACGGTCTCGATCAAGCGCTCGCTTCGGACCAAGGAGATTGGCCCCGATCATCCCGCCGGCTATCGGCTGATCCCGCCGGGCGAAGCGCTGTGCGGGCTGAATCGTGATCTGATCGAGATGCAGGCCGGGCGGATCCGTACCGCCACCGCCGCCTATGGCGTACTCAACGCCCGGACTCGCGAGTTGGAAATCGCCCGCGCCGGCCATCCTTATCCGCTGCTGATGAAGGCCGATGGCGAGATTCGACCGCTCGACCCCGAGGGCGGCATGCTGGGCGTCTTCCCTGATGAGGTTTTCCAGACGCTGAAGGTTCAGCTCGAACCGACCGATCGGCTCCTGATCTATTCCGATGGATTCGAGCTGGCCTTTCGCGGCTGTCACGGGGACAGTGGTACGCATCAGTATCTGGATGAGCTGGCGCGGCTGAATCAGGGATCGCTCGATGAGGCACTGGCCGCGCTCGAGCGGAAGCTCGATGGCCAGACCGGATCACTCAATCAGGATGATGACCTGACGGCCCTGTTGATCGGCCATGCCGTCAGCCCCGGTCGACGGGCGCGCAGTCACCGGTTTGGAGCGAAAATGACCAGCCCGGCGGTGTGATGGGTTCCGGGGATGGGTTGGCGCGGTTCAGTCGTTCCCGACTTCAACATTGGGACACCCAGGCAGCGGATGAGTTCATGGAGCATCCGCTGTTCGGGATCGAGTCTCAGGAGGATTTTCTGGGGGTGGGTGGTCGTCGGGCAGTGTACAGGTCATCTCGTACATGGTTTGCGTGAGCTCGATGGCTCCTTGCCGGACTCATGGGCCATCCGGCGGCCTCCAGTCGTCGTTTCAGTTCCTGGTGGACGGCGTACCCCACGAGCGCGACGGGGATGTGGGCTTCGATTCAAGGGAGAGTAAAGAAGGATCAGCTCGTCGTCTGGCGATGAACAGCCCGCCCAGTTCGACCCAACGGGCGATCTCCCGCGAATGACGGGCCGGGCCCACCTCTGTTCGCTCCAGCTTCTGACAATCGGTGTTCTCGGAGT
>JAFIFY010000010.1 GCA_020831765.1 Phycisphaeraceae bacterium
CCGGTGGGTCAGGCCGCTTCGGCTCATCTGGTCGTCCGCCGCGGCGCTGCTGTACCGTTCATCCTGGAAATGGACGGGAAGGTTCAGGGTTTCATGCAGCCGCGCGGCGAAGGCACGGGCCGCCCGGCTTCGGTCGGATTCGCGGCCACCATCATGGCGCGGCAGGCCGATCACCAGTCGATCCGCGCCATACTCCCGGGCATACCGACCGATCGCTTCGAGCAGGTGATCACCGCCGGGTGATTCGATCGTGTCCACGGGTGTGACGATGCCCGTTTCGCTGTCGCCGACGGCCATGCCGGTTCGCTTATCACCCAGATCGATCGCCAGAAGCTGCATGGAGTGATATCCGATTCGATGGGCACCGCACGGAACGCTAGAGCAGATGCTCGCCGATCTTGTTGCCGACTTCGGCGTGGAGTTTCTTGATCTCCTCGGCACGGTCGCGCGGGCAGACGAGGGTGGCGTCGGGCGTGTGGATGATCAGCATGTCCTGACATCCGATCGCCGTGATGGTGTGTGCCGGATCGCTGGAGGCGACCAGGGTTCTTCGTGTATCGAGCAGGACGTGCTCGGCGGCCAGGGCGTTGTCCTGCTCATCACGCGGGCAGGTCTGGGCGAAGCTCGGCCACGAGCCGACATCCAGCCATCGCAGCGGCATGGGAATCGCCAGCACCTCGACCGCCGGATCGCGCCCCGCCGGTTCCATCACCGCGTAATCGACGCTGGTCTTCTTGAGCGTGGGATAGATGCGCTCGATGGTCCCCTCCTGCCGGTCGGTGCCCCAATCGCGGCGGATTTCCATGAGTCCGGCGTGGGTCTGGGGCTCGTAGCGTTCCAGGCAGTTCATCAGCGTGCGGGTGTGCCAGATGAACATGCCGCTGTTCCAGAGATAGCTCTCCGGCCCGGCATGGAAGAACTCGCGGGCGTCTTCGATCGGCGGCTTCTCGCGAAACTGCTTGATCGCAAAGGCACCGGATTCAGCGCCCGCCCCCTTGATGCGCGGCCCCAGCTCGAGGTAACCGTATCCGGTGGCCGGTTCCGTGGGGGTGATGCCGAAGGTGATCAGGGCATCGGGCCGCTTGCGGGCAAGCTCGAAGCCCTTGCTCAGCAGCATCGCGAACTCTTCCACCGGCTCAATGATGTGGTCGGCGGTGAGCACGGCCATGACCGCATCCGGATCGTCGCGGCCGATCACCGCCGCGCCGAACCCCACGGCGTTGACGGTGTCGCGGCCGACCGGTTCGGCGAGGAATCGCGAAGCATCGATGCCGGCGATCGAACCGAGGATCGCATCCCGATGGATGCGGCCGGCGCAGATATAGCGATGCTCGGCCGGAACCACGCCCTCGAGCCGATTGAAGGCGATCTCCAGCAGGCTTTGGCCGCCGAGAAATCGCACCAGTTGTTTGGGCAGCGCGTTTCGGCTCATCGGCCAGAGCCGGGTGCCTGATCCTCCGGCCATGATCATGGCGGCATTGGTCATCAACAGGTCCTTGAAGTCAAGTCGAAGGCGGGATTCCGGCCAGGCCAGCATCGGCGGGCAGGCTCCTGGCGTGATTGCGGGGTCATTCTATCTGCTGATTGAGCGCGGCCAAATCATCGAAGCGTCAGGCCACTGCCCGAGGGGCTCACCCCCGGAATGGCCCCCGGAAGCTCCCCCGGAATTGGCGGCGGGTTATCGGGCCGGCCGCGCTGTGATTCCGGCGAGTTTGCTGAAATTACAGGGCTTTTCGAGGGAATTTGACCCTAATTCGCCAGTTTGGGGTCGCCATGGCCGCTCGGGGACGATAAGGTAAGGTTCCGGTCCAGCGCACGATGCGTCGGACGTGTCCCATTTTGATTCGAAGGTTCGTGTAAAGGAGAACCCATGAGCGAACAGGCCAAGACAGGTGATACGGTGAAGGTTCACTACACCGGCAAACTGACGGATGGAACGGTGTTCGACTCATCGATCGATCGCGAGCCGCTGGAGTTCACGCTCGGCGCAGGTCAGATCATTCCCGGTTTCGAGAAGGCCGTTGAAGGCCTGGCACCGGGCGAGAAGACGCAGACGACCATCCCCGCCGATGAGGCCTATGGGCCGCACAATGCCGAGGCGGTGGTCGAGGTCGAGCGGTCGCAATTGCCTGAGGATGTCAAGCCCGAGGTCGGCCGGCAGCTTCAGGTTCAGCGGCAGGACGGCGAGCCGATCCCCGTTCGAATCACCGCCGTGAACGATGCCACGGTCATTCTGGATGCGAATCATCCGCTGGCCGGCAAGGATTTGAACTTCGAGATCGAAGTGGTCGCCGTGGGATCGTGATCGTATGCCCTGACAAGGGCGCGATTGGGATTCCCGGGCTCGTTCCATCAGGTGCCTCCCACTTTCGGCGGGAGTGGCGAGGCGATCGTTGCGCGCTTTGCGTGGCATCGTCGCCTGGCTATCGCAGCAGCTTGCCACGGTCACGGAAGAGCTTATCCAGCCGATCGCGCAGCGGTGGAATGGTGCTGGGGTCATCGATGTTCCGGCAAAGGTGGATCAGCAGGTCGAGCAGTCCATCGAAATCATCAAGGCTGATGGTTTCGGCATCGATGCGGAGATGGTCCGGATCGCTGCCGTTCATGTTGTGGTAGTTGCCCAGCGGCAGGCAAAGGCAGGTGGCCGCGTAGCCGTACTCGCAAAAGGCCGTGGCTTCGCACGTTCCGCCGGGCATCAGCTTGCGCTGATAGCGAAAGCCCGGGCTCTGTCGCTCGAGGCCCGCCGCCGCCGCTTCGGCGACACGCGTCAGGGCCGGATCGAACGTGCTGCTCTTATCGCCGACGCGGATGATCGGACCGCCGCCGATGGGTGATTCGGCGTAGCTCCGGCTGTTTTCCAGTGCGAAGATTCGAGCCGCTGGGGGCAGGCGTTGCGATCGGCAAAGGGCCAGAGCGCCGATGAAGCCGATTTCTTCAGCGCGGGTCAGCACCACGCCCACCTTGCCCCGCAAGGCGGCATCGTGCCGCAGTTGATCCAGCGCGGCCAGTGCCGCGGCCACGGCGGCAAGGTCATCGCATGCCGGAGCCACCAGCCGGCTATCGACGATCCGGCTTGGCCCGACATCCCAGGTGAGTAAGTCCCCCGGCTGCGCGGCCATCGGCTCATCAAGCTCAACCTCGACCAGGTGAAACTCATCCACCGTGGTCGAGCGCGGTCGATCCGAGCCGGATGCGTGTAAGGCGGCGATCGACCCCCCGATGGGCCGATCCGAGCCGGTGGCATGGAGCATGACCCGGCTCCCAGCGAAAAAAGGCTCACCCACGCCCCCCCGAAACTCAGCCCACAGTCGCCGATCGCCCGGCCCGGCTTCCAACGCAACGAAGGCCGGATGGTCCATGTGGGCCTCCAGGATCACCGGGTCAGGCACGGTCCAGGGCCCGAGCGAGAGGTGCAAATTGCCCGCATCATCCTTATCCAGCGTAATTTGCGCTCGATCCGCACACCAGGCTTCGACCCACGCCACGATGCGGCCCTCGCACGCCGGGCCGGTGGGGATGCCCGTCAGTTCAAGAAGCAGGCGATGATATTCGGCTTTTGAGTTGTTCATGCTTGGCGTCATCGTGGGTTGCTCGATGGTCGGAGGTCGGATTCTGGAGGCGGGGTGGCTTCGTACCCGGTTGAACCTGAATCATGCGTTCGGGCTGTCGGGCTCGATTCTCCGATATAGCGTACGGCAGCCGCGCTGCCCCCGTGGCATCGTGTCCGGTAGAATACCTGCATCGCTCCATGAGCCATCGCCTGGCGGAACGCTGCGACGCTTGATGCTGAATTTTTTTGAATCCGCGCTCCACATGACCTCCGCCACCCATCCCACGACTGAATCGATCGGTGAAGGTGATTTCAATCGCTGGCGTTATGGTCGCGTTGATGGACACTTTGATGAGTGTTTTGATGCGGGCGGCGAGATACGGGCCTCGTGGCGGCGGTTGCTGGAGCACCTTTCCCGGATCGGGCGTGAACCGCTGGATCGGCGCTGGGAACAGGCCCGACGGCTGATCCATGAGAATGGCGTGACCTACAACGTCTACAGCGATCCGCGGGGCCGCGATCGGCCGTGGCAGCTCGATGCGGTGCCGCTGGTGGTTTCCAGCGAGGAATGGAAGGGGATCGAAGAAGCGGTTCGGCAGCGGGCCCGGCTGCTCAACGGCATTCTGGTCGATCTTTACGGGCCGCGCAAGCTTCTGCTGGAGAACCGCCTGCCGCCGGAGCTGGTCTTCGGCAACCCGGGATTCCATCGCCCCCTCGATGGCATCCGATGTCGCAACGGCATCCACCTGCATCTTTACGCCGCGGACCTGGCCCGCAGTCCGACCGGCGAGTGGTGGGTGGTCAACGATCGCACGCAGGCGCCATCGGGCGCGGGCTATGCGCTTGAGAACCGCATGGTGATGACCCGCACCCTGCCCGATGTCTTTCATGAGTGTCAGGTCAATCGGCTCTCGCATTTCTTCGGAACATTGAGGGATATGCTGATCGGGCTTTCGCCGAGCCAGCGCGACCGGGTGCGCATCGTGCTGCTGACGCCCGGGCCCTACAACGAGACTTACTTCGAGCATGCGTATCTTGCGCGTTATCTGGGTTTCACGCTGGCTGAGGGTGGTGATCTGACGGTGCGCGATCATCGCGTCTTTCTCAAGACGCTCAGCGGCCTGATGCCCGTGGATGTCATCCTGCGGCGACTGGACGATGGCTTCTGCGATCCGCTGGAGCTTCGCGATGATTCGGTGCTGGGCATCCCCGGCCTGGTGAATGCCGTCCGGCTGGGCCGTGTGGCGGTGGCCAATGCGCTGGGCTCTGGCGTGCTGGATACTCCGGCGTTGCTTCCGTTCCTGCCCGGCCTGTGCCGTGAACTGCTGGGCGAGGACATCCGGATGAACGGGGTGGCGACGTGGTGGTGCGGCCAGCCCGGGCCGATGAGCGAGGTGCTGGCCCAGTTGAACCGGCTGGTCATCAAGCCGGCGTTTTCCGTCCCCGGCCGGGAGGCGATGTTCGGCGAGCTGCTCAACGAGCGGGGGCTGAGCGAGTTGGCGGAGAAGATTCGGGCCCACCCGCGCGATTATGTGGCCCAGGAGAAGGTCGCGCTTTCCACCGCGCCGACGTGGGTCGATGGCCGCATGCAGCCGCGCCATGTGCTGCTGCGGGTATTCGCCGTGGCCACGCCCGATGGCGATTACAGGATCATGCCCGGCGGGTTGACGCGTGTCAGCGGCGCGGCCGACAGCATGGTCGTCAGCACACAGCGGGGCGGCGGCAGCAAGGATACGTGGGTGCTCAGCGAAAAGCCGGTGGCACCGTTCTCGCTGCTCACTCATGGCGAGCGGGCGACGGAACTGAATCGCAGCGGCTTCATCCTGTCCTCGCGCGTGGCGGACAATCTCTTCTGGCTGGGA
Source organism: Phycisphaeraceae bacterium (assembly GCA_020831765.1). Classification (GTDB taxonomy): domain Bacteria; phylum Planctomycetota; class Phycisphaerae; order Phycisphaerales; family Phycisphaeraceae; genus JAFIFY01. The sequence continues at coordinate 5,413 of JAFIFY010000010.1, forward strand.
AGGTATGTCGAGCGGCTCGAGGGCTCCATCCGCGTGTTGCGGGCCCTGCTGCGGCGGCTCAACAGCGAGGATTACGCCCGGACAAGCCCGGAGGTGGCCGGCCTGGTCGAGCTGTTGCACCGCGATGGACGGCTGGTCGGCGGCGTTGAGGGTGATGAACAGGAGCGGCCGATCGACCTCAACGAGATCGAGCCGCAGTTGATCTCGGTCATCTTCGATGAGGATCGCCCGTTCAGTGTCCGCGCGGATGTGGATCGCATTCATCGCATCGCGTTGACCGTTCGCGATCGCATCTCGGCCGATGCCTGGCGCAACATCAACCAGCTCAGTGACAACTTCGTATTGCCGCGCGTGGATGAACATGTGCTGCTCAGCGCGACGTTGGAGCTTCTGGATCGGACGATCATCACGCTGGCGGCGTTCAGCGGCCAATCGATGGAAGGCATGACACGGGAGAAGGGTTGGCGATTTCTGGAGATCGGCCGGCGGCTGGAGCGCGCCGGCAACCTGGCGAGCATTCTCGAGTTCGGCCCGATGCGCGTCGATGATCACGAAAGTCAGCGGCTTGAAGCCACGCTCGAGATCGCCAACAGCATCATGACTTACCGGTCCCGCTACATGAGTACGTTCGAGGCCGCCGCCGTCATGGACCTGTTGATCCTCGATGAGACCAATCCCCGGTCGCTGGGCTTCCAGTTCGCCCGTTTGCAGGAGCATGTCGAGGTGCTGACCGCCGATCACACGGGCACCCAGCGGCCCCGCGAATGGCGCATCATCACCGGCCTGCTGACCCATGTCCGGCTCCTGGATATCCTCGGCATGATGCAGACCGATGGCGGCGCCATCCGGCCGCGCGTCGGCGAACTGATCGAGATGATCCGCCGGCAGTTGCTCGAGTTCACCGAAGTCCTCACCCGCAATTACCTCAGTCACGCCCGCCGCGTCCGGCCGCTGGGCATGATCACGCTTGAATCCTGACCCCCTCAAAGAGGAGCGCCCGCTTCCCGTGCAATATCGCGTCAGTCACACCACGGTCTACGAGTACACCGAGCCGGTCTCGACGTGCCACAACATCGTGCACCTGGGTCTGCGGCGGACACCCTGGCAGATGCCCGGAGCCTGGGAGGTGATCGTTTCGCCCAAGCCCGATGGTCTGACCAGCCACCGGGATTACTTTGGCAACGATGCCTCGTGCTTCGCCATCGAAGAGCCGCACGACCGCATGGTGGTGACCCTGGCCGGGGAAGTCGAGGTCCAGCCGCGCAGTCTGCCGCAACGCTCACGCCCGTGGGAGGCCCTGCGCAGCGCGCTGCCCGAATGCCGCACGCAGGCGGACCTGGAAGCATTCGAGTTCACCTTCGCCTCGCCCCTGATCGAACCCTTCGATGCCCTGGCCGAGCTGACCGATGATCTTTTCACGCCCAAGCGTCCCTATCTTGAAGCCGTCTGGGACCTGACCGAGCGGATCAACCGAACCTTCGCTTACGATCCCGAGGCCACCGATATCGCCACGCCGCTGCATGAGGTTCTGGCCAATCGTCACGGCGTCTGTCAGGATTTCGCCCACCTTCAGATCGCCTGCCTTCGCCGCCTGGGGCTGCCGGCCAGATACATCAGCGGCTACCTGCGCACCGGCCGCGATCGATCGGATGATGATGCCCCCATGCTGCTGGGCGCTGATGCCTCGCACGCCTGGATCAGCGTCTATTGCCCGGATTCAGGCTGGTGGGACTTTGATCCCACCAATCGCTGCATCGGCGGCGAACAACACGTGACCGCGGCGTGGGGCCGCGATTACAGCGATGTCAGCCCCATTCGCGGCGTACTGCTGGGCAGCGCGGGACACACCGTCAAAGTGGCCGTCGAAGTCCGACCCTTGGCGGTGATGGATCGTTGAGCCTCGCCTCATGGACATGCGCGGCCAAGCCCACCCAGAGCGTTTCCCCCTTCGGCCTATTTCGCGTGTTTCGTCGTTCACAAGCTGCCTTGGCTCCGAATGTGCCACTGCTCAGAGGCTCATGCTCGACTCCGAACAGGGACAGCCTGATGACCTGTTTCACTCAGCGGGTGCCCCAGTGTTGAAGTCAGGTGATCACCACGAAGATCGCGAAGAGCACGAAGCAAGAAAAGGAAAGTAGAGCATCGAGAGTCGAGAGGCGAGGGATCGATTCCTCGACATTCTACGCTCTGCCGCCAACGGCTCCCCCTTCGTGGCCTTTGTGTTCTTCGTGGTGAACATGGCTGCGCATGGCCGCCAAGTTCGGCCAGTGGGAATTGGTTCGGCTCAGCGGTTGGCGGGTCGAGGATTGCGGGGTACACTTACCCATCGTCGGGTCGCCGGTTTCCTGGGCATTTCACGCCTGATCGGGCCTGTGCTCACGGGGTTTGAATTTTGCTGACAGTGCGGAAATCTTCCGGCCAGTGCCCACCGCCCGCTTTTGCGCGGCAACCGATATCCTCTCGCCCTTCCGATGCCTGGAACCGTTTGGTGGCCGTGACCGACGGTGGCGACCCGGCGACGACCATCGTCACCTACCGGTATAACGGGCTGGGGCATCGGGTGAGCAGGATTCTTTGGGACAACACCGACCCGCAGAATCCGGTGATCGACACGAAGACCGATTACTACTACAACGCCGGGTGGCAGGTCGTCGAGGAGCGCGTGGATGGCGATGTCCACATCCAATACCTCTGGTGCCTGAGCTACATCGACACACCAGTCCTGCGCTGGCGGGATACCACGGGCAACGAGGAGCTTGATGAGACCCTCTACTACACCGTCGATGCCAACAAGAACGTGACGGCCCTGATCGATGCGGCGACCGGCAACGTGGTCGAGCGGTACCTGTACGATCCGTATGGGCGGGTGATGGTGCTCAAGGAAAACTGGTCACTGCAGGAGGTCGATGGCCACGACCATGGCACCGTAAGCGCCTTTGGCAATGAAATCCTCTTCACCGGATACCGGTACAACCCCGAGACGGGAACTTACCACGCCCGGAACCGCGAATACCACCCACTGCTGGGCCGCTTCATGCAACGCGACCCGCTGGGGTATGTGGATGGGGGGAATCTCTACGCCGCCTACTTCGCCATGTGGGGCGGGGTGGATCCGGAGGGGTTGGCCATCATTCGGCTGGAGGATTACGACCAGGTGCAGGTCCAGCCGTTAAGCACTTTGTCGGCAATACCAACAACCGGCTCATGGGCATCGACGCCATACACTCCCTACGATGCCACGAGTGGATCATTCGCGGAAATGTGGCCGTTTCCTAGCCCGGATGATGCTGCTGAGCGGCTTCTGGAGCGGTTGCTCTGGGGGGAAGATTCAGGGCCATTGGCTTTTGAGCTGTCCGATGATTTTTTACTCTGCCTGCAAGTAGATTTTGCTGAGTCTTTCAACCTCTGTGACCCATCCATCTTCGTGCCGCCATGTGCTGCACTCGAATGGCCGCGCGATTTCACTGATCTGACCCCTTGTCCAAACTTCTTTATTGATTCGCTGGATGATGATCATGAATCGTCGTGGGGGGTTCTTGATTACATCCAGACTGGTCTTGATGTCGGTGGCGTGGTTCCCGTTATCGGTATTCCCTGCGATTTAACCAATGGCCTTATCTATCTCTGCCGAGGTGATCTTCTGAACGCGGGGTTATCCTGTCTTGCGGCCGCTCCGCTCGCGGGAGCAGCGATTAACACTGGACGTATAGGTGCCAAAACAGTCGACGCGGCGGCCTCGGCTACTCGACGCACGGGCTCAGTTAGAGGAGCGTTACCTGGCGCAGGTCGACTTTGGGGCAGGAACCGGTTCGTTAGGGAGATTCACGATCAAGGGTTCGTACTCAGAGGGCCAACGCGCAGAGACAACGGACTTATATATACGAATCCGACTTCTGGTGCTGAAGTCCGCATCATGCCTCGTCCGAACCGGAAGCCATACCGGGGCGAACCGCTCGAAAAGTTCCAAGGCGACTTCTACTACCGATACCGTCCGGGGCCGGATCGGCCTTGGGGGCCACATCAATCGTTGCCGGGAGGATAGGACAGAATTGTGAATACAGTTGCCAACCTTAGCGAATTGGAACGCCGAATACTCGCAAGCCTCAACGAATCTGGTGATGAGTATGTGACGGCCCTGGTAAATTCCGTCCTACGATGCAATGGCGAGGATTCGGAAACCGTCAAATTCGTCACCGCGCTTTGGCGTCTCTTTGAGGCGGGTTTGATTGAATTCGCCGACAGGCGAAGTGAAACCGCTTTAGCATGGGAGGTTCTAGCACATGGTCACGAGAGCGCCGAGAAGCTGAACATGTTGATTACTCAGCTGACGTGGGAGGGTGATTCCGGTCTCTGGACATGGAATACGGAGGCACCAAGATTGGCAGTCTTGCTTACGGAACACGGTGTCAAACTAAGCCATGAAATTTTGGAGAGATTTGGATGGGAAATGACGGAGCCGATTTGAGGCAGAAGAGGAGTCGGGAGTCGAATTGACGATTTGGGCGGGTAACTGTTTACCGTTCGGGTACGCTTCTGGTGCGTGCATTGTCGCATGATTCATCTTGATTTGCTATTGTCTGTGTCGGCATGGATGCCCGGTGATTGTTCCATCATCCCCCTGGTCTGAAGCCGTAACAGTCGCAGCGGGAGATGGGTTCAGGCCGGGGGTTGCCAGTGATCGGGGAGGAACTGGGTGAGCTTGTCGGTTGAGGTTTCGGGCAGGCGGGTGAACAGGTCGTTGAGGTAGGCCGTCAGCTTGATGGGGTTTCGCTTGGCGCTGCTGATGAGGCTGAACATGGCCGCCGCCCCCGGAAGCCGGCCTGGCCGCCGGTGAGCAGCCAGTTCTTCCTTCCGATCGCGTTGCCGCGCAGGCTGCGCTCGCAGGCGTTGTTGTCGATCGCCAGCCGACCATCATCCAGGTAACGGCTCAGCGCTTCGGCCTGGTTGAGCACGCAATGGACCGCCTCGCCCAAGCCGCTTTCGGGTAATGCATCGGCCGCCTGGACCTCGCACCCCTCGATCCGCGCTTCGCCGATCGGCCGACTCCGCTGGCCGCGCATCGCCCGAGGGCTCGGACACATCACCATCGGATATCGAATCATCAAGCGGG
>JAFIFY010000014.1 GCA_020831765.1 Phycisphaeraceae bacterium
GCCGCTGCCGGCGGCGGCGACCCTGTCGTGAGTTGGCTGACGGCTGATTCATCAGCCCTATCATGCGAAACCGAACGCAAAAGCGCAAATGTTAGATTTGCGTTAGCGATCCGACGCCGAGGTTCCGGACAGTATTGCCCCAGTCGTGCCCTTGCCCCTCGAGCTGCCCGCTCGCTCGTATGCCCGCCGGCATCAGGGGCCCGGCCAGTTGCTCAAAGTCGGCCGCCGCAAGATCGACGGTGGCCCAGCGCGCGCTTCGCCGGCGCATCTTTCGGGCGTAGGCCTCGACCGGAACACACGCCAGGCCGTACCAGCGGCCGCGATGCACGAACGTCTCGGGAAAGAATCCGTCCGCCGGCTGCCGATCGCACAGATAGACGAAAACGAACGCGGCGTCGAAGCCGGCCCCGAACAGCTCGATCCACCGCCCCAGCGAAGTGACATCATCCAGGGTGACCCAGCACTGCAAGGTGCCCCGGCCTCGCCCCCGGCCCCCGCCCCGCCCCCGGAAGGCGCACTTCCTGCCCTTGACATCCAGAAGCAGGTTGGCCCCCCGGCCCTCGGGCCGATAGGCCACAAAATCGAAACTCTTCAGTGGCTCGACCAACGCATCGTCAGTCCCCCGCGGCCGATCGTCCGGCAACTCCGGGCCCGGCATGCCCCGAAAGGCGTCGGCATGGCACCAACCGCCCCGCCGCGGCGCTCGGGTGTCCCCCCGGGTCGAGCAACCCGTGTCCGAATGCGAGCCCGGTCGGGGGTCTTGATGTCCGTTGATCCGCCGGGCCACGACCGGCAGAAGGGTGCGCCGTGCTTCGTTGATCGAAACATACGGAATGCCGCGCCATCGCAACAACGACGCCAGGGCCGCTTCATAATGAATTCTCGACTGCCCCATGAGATAACGTTGTTATAGCCGGATGCAGCGCCAAAGGCCAGCGGCCGCCAAGCCCGCCGGCACCCCGCCTCTTCCGCCCCGGGGCTCGATCTCCGGGCGCAGCCGCCGGATGCCGGACGGAACGGACGAAGCGGATATCCTTATGAGCCCGCTTCGTGGATGCTCGATGAGCGAACCGTGGCGATCGTCCGCCGAGGGTCTGTGAAGTTCAAGATGTCCATCGATTCGGGTGTCGGTCGCATGAAACCCAGTCTGGAACAACTCGCCGCAGCCTGCCCACGGATTCCCGATGACCGGGTTCGCCGCCACCTCGACCACCTCGACGACGATTACTTCGAACAGTTCAGTCTCGAAGATGCGGCGCGGCACCTTGAATTGCTTGACCGGATCAGGCCCGATCAGCCCTGCCAGGTGATCACCGAATCCTCCGACGGGCGGGAATTCGCCTGCACCGTCGTGGCGGCCGATTCGCCTTTTGCGTTTTCACTGATCACCGGCGTCATGGCGGGCCTGGGCATGGCGATTCATGCCGGCGAGGTCTACACCTATCGCTCCGAACCCCCACCCCCGCCCCCGGAATCGCTCCCGCCCCCGGAACCACCCCCGGAACCGGAGCGTGACCGGGACCGGGCTCTGTCATCCGGGCCGGCTTCACAACATCCGGGCGGCCGGGTACGGCCGGTGCCGAGCATTCGATCTTCCCTGCGTCGCGGCACAGGCCCCGGCAAGCCGGCCCAACGGAGCGTTTCAACCCGCTGGATCATCGATCAGTTCCGCGGCTCGCTGCGCCCCCGCCGGGGAGCCACGCCGTGGGATCACGAGCTTGAGGCCCGCCTGCTGGAAGTGTTCAAGGGGTTGGCGTCCGCCGAAGACCGCGCCACCGAGCGCGCACGCCAGAAGGTCAACGAATGGGTGGTCGCCGCGCAGCTTCGAGACGGACCAAGCGACCTGACCGCCATGCTGCCCGTGGACCTGCGCATCGATCTTTCCCCCGAGGGTCGCAATCGAGTCCGAATCCGCGCCCAGGACACCCCCGCGTTCCTTTACACCCTCTCGACGGCCCTCTCGCTCCAGAAGCTGAGTATCGAACGCGTCCGAATCCGCACGCTGTCCCATGCCGTCGAGGATGAGATTCACTTTGTCGATTCGCGGGGTCGGGCCATCGAAGACCCGGCGCGGCTGGACCGCATCCGCTTCCTGGCCCTGCTGACCAAGCAGTTCAGCCATTTCCTCTACCGCGCGCCCAATCCGCACCGCGCTCTGGGTCGATTCGGCGAAATGGTCGAGGACCTGCTCAGCCATACCTCCAGTGGCCGGCAGGCGTGGCTCGATATGCTCAAGAGCCCCGAGGCGCTGGGCAAGCTCGCCCGCCTGCTGGGTGCCAGCGATTACCTCTGGGAAGACTTCATACGCTCACAGTACGAATCGCTGATGCCGCTCCTGGGTGGATCGACCTGGATGGACACCGGGCAACCCGCCCATCCCGATTCGAACATCGCGCGCCTGCGCGAGGCATCGCCGACCACCGACGCCCGGGCGAAACCGGCCCAGCGATCTGAGGACCGGCAACAACCGCTGTGCGCTCCGGGCGAAGCACTGGGCCGGCTGCTGGCCGAGGCCTTGCGCGGCGCGGTGGGACTGGCCGAACAGGGCGATCGGCTCAATCGCTTCAAAGACCGCCACACATTTCTGATCGACCTGGACCAGATTCTCAATCCCGCCACGGATTTTGCCGCCTTCAGCCTGCGCCTGACGCAACTGGCCGAGGTGCTGATCCGGGCCGCGTTCGCCTGCGTGCAGCGCGATCTTGAGGCCAACTATGGCCGACCCTGTCAGCAGGATGGCCAGCCCGCCGGATGGGCGGCTTTCGGGCTGGGCAAGCTGGGCGGTCAGGCGCTGGGCTACGCCTCAGACCTCGAGCTGCTGGTCATCTACGCCGGCGCCGGCCGAACCACGGGCGGCAAGCGCGGCAAGATGGACAATGCCCAGTTCTTCGAATTGCTGGTTCGGGACGCCACGGCGATGATCCGCAGCAGGCGTGAGGGCATCTTCAGTGTCGATCTGCGTTTGCGTCCCCACGGCAAGGACGGACCCCTGGCCGCGAGCCTGGACAGCTTCGGCCGCTATTACGGCCCCGGCGGACCGGCCCATGCCGCCGAGCGACTCGCCCTGGTCCGCCTGCGACCGGTCGCCGAAAGCCTTGGCCGGCAGGCGGCGGATGAACCGATCGAGCCCGACCGCCTGGCGCCAGCGCCGGAAGGACTGGGCGCCAAGGTCCAGGCTTTGCGCGATCGGCTGATCTACGAGTTGGGATTGGTAAGCAGCCAGGAAGTCTGGGCGTTGCGCCGGCGGCAGTTCGCGCAGAAGGCCGGCGGCCGGCGGCTGGACGCCAAGTACGCCTGCGGCGGACTGGTCGACCTGGAATACACCGTTCAGTTGCTGCAGGCCCGGTTCGGGGGAAGGTATGAGGAACTCAGGACCGCCGGTATCCGCCGCGCGCTTGAAGCGCTGGGCGAGTTGAAGGTGATCGACCGGGAGGAGGCGACGGGGCTGACGCTGGCCTACGCGTTTTATCGCCGACTGATCAACGCCCTGCGCATGCTGCGCGGCTCGGCCAGGGACCTCCAACTGCCTGACGAAGGTTCGGACGAGATGGTGCATCTGGCCAGGCGAATGGGCTATCGGCAACGGGGCTGGGTGGGCCCGGAGCGATACCTGCCGCTGGACCTGGGCGTCCACGCGGCGGTGGTACGGAGTTTTGTCGAGCGACACTTCGGCCGCGACAGCCTGCCTCTGCCAACGACCGGCTCTCCGGCCGACATCGTGCTCTCCCAGTCGCTGACCCCACAGGATCGGGACGCCATCCTTGATCAGATGGGTTTTGAAGATACCGATGCCATGGCCTGGCGACTTGCGCGGCTGGCCAAACTGGATATCGATCGGAGCCGACTCGCCCGGCTGGCGAATCTCAGTTGCCAGACCCTGCGCGATGAACCCGAAGCCGTGAGCAAGTTCGCCCTCGAACGTCTGATCGGATTGCTGGAAGCCGCCGCGCCGGCCGGAGCGGTGGTCGATGCGCTGCTGGAAGAGCCGCTGCGACTGGAAATGGTGATTCACTGGCTGGGTGGGCGGGAATCGGCCCTGGATCAACTGCTCGCACTTGAGGATCGCCTGCCCGCCAAACTCCGGTCCCTGGAGCCCGAAAGCCTCCTGGGCGGCGAGATGCCCGCGGCGGAAGAACTGGATGAACTGATCCATTCCCGCCTTCAGTCCAATGCCGATGAGCCAACTTGAACATGCCCGAAACCTCCACCGACCACCTCACCCAATTCCTCCCCGATCCCTGGCAACCCCCGGCCTGAACCCATCTCCCGCTGCGATTGTTGCGGCTTCAGACCAGGGGGATGGTGGAACAATCACCGGGAATCCATGCCGACTCAGACAATCGCAAATCAAGGTGAATCATGCGACAAAGCCCGCACCAGATGCGCACCCGAACGGTAAACCGTTACACCTTTCAACATCTTCAGCGCCCGTTCACATAGGGAGGCAGCCTGCTCGAGTAATTCAATCCGTGTGATGACCAACGACGATGGGGCCGACAATCACCGTCGCCAATGCAACGAGGATCAAGGTGTTGGAAACAACCGGGGCGTAGCGATTCAATCGGTCGTGATGGCTCCAGTAATCGAGGACATGCAGCCATCCGGCCGTGAACACGAAGAACAGTCCCACATATACGGCCGACGGGCCTTCAAAGAACTCTGGCGATGATCTATGGCCGTGAATGTGATCGCCAAAGACGGGGGCAACGCGAAATATGATGCTGAAAATTCCGATGAGCAATGAAATCAGCGCGCCGATAACACCCACACCAATCGGGGCACCGAAGGGCGGGATGAAATACTTGGTTGTGAACTGGCTCTTCGGTCGTCTATCACGAGGTTGTTGATCCATGTCGCCATCCCACGTCGGACGCCGGCGGAGTGCGATCAGGCGACCGCATGCGGAACCCGGCCAGCTTCAATCCCATTCATCCCCGATGCTTCATGGACTGCTACTCATTGGCTGTGAGTTCGCGCAGTCGCGCTCGTGCGGGGCCATGACCCAGTTCCGCCGCCTTTCTCAACCATCGGATGGCCTCCGATTGGTCAGACGCAACACCGACTCCCTCGGCGTAGCTCACCCCAAGATAATACATGGCCGACACATCACCGAGTTCGGCGCCGACACGAAAATACTCAACCGCTTTCCGCTCATCACGTGGCACACCGCGTCCCAAGATATATGCTCCGCCGACAAGACGATGAGCCCCGGGCACACCCTGATCGGCGGCTTGCTTTGCAAGCTCGAAACCACGCTGAGGATTGAATGCCGGACCCTCTTCCTCAATGTGCAGAAATGCCGCCTCCAGCGCGGCATCAGGATGTCCCAATTCGACGGCCTGTTCGAACAGGCGAAGAGCCTCTTCATGGTCTTGTCGAACACCGACACCACCAATATAAAGCAGCCCCAGGACATGCATGCCATCCGATGAGCCCAGATCAGCCGCCTTCCGATACAACCGGATCGCTTCGTTCAAATCAGGCTCGACGGAAAGACCGTGGTAATACATCCCGCCCAAATAGAATCTCGCCTCTTCGCATTGGGGATCCTGGGCAACAGCCTCTTGAAGCATGCGATACGCTTTGGCGGTATCACGCTCGAGTCCAACACCATCGCGATACATGAGTGCAAGGGTCACCATCGCCCCGCTCGGCGGTACCGGATACTCGAGGGCTTGCTTGATCAGGGACACCGCGCGCTCTGGATCAGCAGGAATTCCATAGAGCCCCCATGCGAGGATCCTCCCCAGTGCAGACATGGCCATGGGATCGCCTTTTTCCGCTGCGATCGTGTAAAGGCGTACCGCTTCGCCTGGATCAGCCTCAACCATAAGGCCGTGTTCGTAACTCGAGGCCAATCCGGCAGTGCTTGCGATATGCCCCTGAGCGTGTGCTTGGCGAAGCAGTTCAAGCCCGCGTGACGGGTCACGCTCGACACCGATCCCGCCCAGGAAAGTGGCGGCAACCAGATGGGTTCCGAACGGATCACCTTTCTCGTGGCGTTCTTGAAACCAGCCAAGGTACCGCTCCACATCCAAGGGAGGATCGAGCAGGCCGTCAAGCTGCGCGAGGAGCAATTTCGTCGCAGCCATTCCGTCGCCGGCCAGGGCAAGTTCGGCCAACAAGCGATGACGATCGGACCAGTTGCTGATGTCTTGAGCCTTCAACACCGCTTCCAGAGACTCCACACCCCTCTTGGAAGACGGCCTTTCCGAGTCGCCGGTGTCCGCCGATGAATCCGGTTCGTTGGTCAGAACGATTACAGGCGGCTGCTCCACGGCGGGCGGGTCCGGAGAATCGCTGCAAGACGGCATGACGAGCAACGCGAGAAGTGACAGCGGCAATGCGGCGATGTGAAGCCATTGTCCGCGATACCAATATTCCGCACCGCCATGATCGGGCGAAGCGGACTGTCCTTTCGCGCGATATTGATGATCCATCGAGGTCCTCCAGGAGCAATCGGCGAGCAGTACCCTCTACGGGGCCCATGGCCCAGGTCGATCGAATTCCGCATCGGTCGTCCGCGCTTGGAGAAATCTTCACGGTACCGCGATTGCCCGCGCTGACGTCTCGACCGGGCGTGAGATGCCCTGAAAACCGGCGACCTGACACGCTCAAAGTGTACCCCGCGGTCCTCGATTCCGCAACCCCGGATCGAAGAAAAAAGCGCACGCATGCTACGCCTGGCTCCGTTTTTGCGTGTTTCGTGGTTGCATCGCTTTCGGTGCGGTACATCCTCGATCGAAATTCGGTCACACCCCAAGACATTAAGGTTTCGCGCCAGCCTTTGACCCGTGGCACATACGGAGCCAAGGCAGTTTGTGGACTACCAAGAAAAACGCGAAACAAGCGAGAGGGGAGAAACTCAGGCTGGGCGGACCCGCGCCCATCCCAACGCGGGAAGCTCAGGACGGGTATACCCCCCCCGATTGCGAGCGCGGGGTACCCGTTCTTCGTATCCATCCCTCGTCCAATAGGGACTTTCAGGCGATCGGCCGGGCCGTGAAGAGATCAGGAGGCTTCAGCCGGGACGGCTCCGGCGTCGATGGATTCAGCCCGTTGCGTGCCCCCGCCGGTGGTGCCGTTTTGGGTTTATCCCGGTCATCACTACACTGTCGGATCGTTTTTTCGCCCCAGCAACCGTCCACGGAACATAAGTGAGTTTTCGATGCCGTCCCGAGAGCAGATCGCCAAGCAAACCGCCGAGGACCTCCAGCAGTTCGCCCAACACGTCAAGCGACATCCGGCCCTGGTGGGCTTTGACGGTTTCGTGGATTCGATCATCAAGGTGGTGGACACCCGCGCTGATGCCGATCGCTATACGCCCATGGAATCCATCGCCACATTGGGCAGGCGCATTCTCGATGCCGCCGGGAAAAGTTCCAACATCGAACTGGTCACCGAGTATCAGAAGCTGGGCGGTAACGGTCCGATCCTGGCCAATATGCTGGTCACCGCGGGCGTGCCGGTGACCTATGTTGGCACACTGGGCGCAGGTGAGATTCATCCGGTCTTCGGCGACCTGGCCCAGCGCGCCGCGTGTCACAGCCTGGCCGATCCCGGATTCACCGATGCGCTGGAGTTCTCCGACGGCAAGCTCATGCTGGGAAAACTCGATTCGCTCAAGCAAGCCAACTGGGATTCGCTCCAGCAGGAGATCGGCCCCAAGCGCCTGCTGGACATCCTGGAAGCCACGCGCCTGCTGGTGGCCGCCAACTGGACCATGCTGGCGGGGATGAATTCGATCTGGGAGGGTCTGATCGATCAGGCTCTGCCGAGAATCAAGCCGCATCCCGCCGGCCGCCGCATTGTGTTCATCGACCTGGCCGATCCGGCCAAGCGGACGCGTGAAGACCTCAGGCAGGCCCTGACGCTCCTGGCCCGCTTCCAGTCGCACGCCGATACCGTGCTCGGTCTCAACCTCAGCGAAGCGGATCAGGTCAGCAAGGTCCTGGGCTTAAGCGGTCCGGCCGTAGAGGATGCGCCGATCCAGGAGTTGGTCGCCTCGGCCGTGGCGATTCAGCGGGCGCTGGACATTCACGGCGTGGTCATCCACCCGCGCGCGGGCGCCGCCGCGGCACTGCGGAATGCCGGCGATGAGCCTTGCGCGGCGTTCGCCGGTCCGTTCGTGCGGCGGCCCAGGCTCTCGACCGGAGCGGGCGACAATTTCAACGCCGGCTTCTGCATCGGACTGCTGGCCGGCATGCCGGTCGAACGCGTCCTCTGCGCCGCCACGGCCACCAGCGGTTTCTACGTTCGCGAGGCCAGAAGCCCCGATCTCTCCGAATTGGCGGCTTTCTGTACCGATCTGCCCCAGCCGCAGTGAGAAGGACCTGGTTCCGTGGATGCGGAATTTTTCCTATATTGAGGCGGTGCACCGTGCTCAATTTCGCCCCCGCATCCGGAGACCGCGATGATCCTTCCCGCTCAACCCATGGACCGCGCCAAAATCGCCAGGCATGTTGAAGATGCACTGGCCCAGCAGCCGGTCACCGATCTGCACACCCATTGCTACACCCCCGCGTTCGGTGCCACGCGCTACCCGGGCGCGGAGCGCGGCGGCCTGCTGCTCTGGGGAATCGATGAACTGGTGACCTATCACTACCTGGTCGCCGAGGTCTTCCGCATCGTCCCCGACGGGCGCGACGGCATGAGCTATCAGAAGTTCTGGCGCATGTCGCGCACCGAACAGGCCGACCATATCTGGAAGCACCTGTTCGTCGAACGCACACCGATCAGCGAGGCGTGCCGCGGCGTGCTGACCACGCTGACCCGGCTGGGCCTGGATCCCAACGAATCGACCCTCGAACCCTACCGACGATGGTTCGCCCAGCAGAATATCGATCAGTACATCGACAAGGTCATGGAACTGGCCAATGTCGACAGCATCACCATGACCAATCCGGTCTTCGATGATGAAGAGCGCGCCATGTGGCTCAAGGATGCCGCGATCGGGGACGATCCCCGCTTCGAGGCCGTGCTGCGGATCGATCCCTTGCTGCGCAACTGGAAGGAGGCCGCGGGCAAGCTGGCCCAGTGGGGCTACGATGTCACCAACGAGTTCACCCAGCGCACCATCGATCAGACCCGCAAGTTCCTCTTCGACTGGATCGACCGGCAGAAGGCGATCTACATCGCCATGAGCCTGCCGCCGTCGTTCACCTATCCCGACCCGCATCAGGTCGATGCCAATCAGTTCATCGAGAAGGTGCTGATGCCCGTCTGCCGCGAGCGGAACCTGCCCTGGGCCATGATGATCGGCTCCCGCCTGGGCGTGAACCCGCAACTGGGCGACGCCGGGGACATGGTGGGCAGGGCCTCGATCGAGGCGGTGACCAATCTCTGCTGCGCGTTCCCCGAGAACCGCTTCCTGGTCACCATGCTGTCACGCGAGAATCAGCATGAGCTTTGCGTCGCGGCGCGGAAATTCGGCAACCTCATGGTCTTCGGCTGCTGGTGGTTCCTCAACAACCCAGTCATCATCGAGGAGATGACCCGCATGCGCCTCGAGCTGCTGGGCACCAGTTTCATTCCCCAGCACTCCGACGCGCGTATCCTCGATCAACTGATCTACAAGTGGGACCACACCCGTCGCATCCTGACCCGCGTGCTCACCGACAAGTACACCGACCTGTCCGAAGCCGGCTTCCGCCTTACACCCGAGCACATCCGCAAGGATGTCGCCCTGCTGCTTCGCGAAAACTTCCGAAACTTCCTGGCCCCCTGAAACCCCGCGTAAGTTGAAACCCCAGAGGCAAGAGTGGACTCGAGCATTTACTCTCCTCTCCACTCTCTCCTCACTACTCTCTACTCTCTACTCTCAACCCACCTACGGGGGGTTGGCCCACCACCTAGCCATGCCCACAGCCTATGAACCCTTCGACTGGTACGCCGACCCGCTCTACTACGACCTGATCTTCGACGTGGGCACCGAGGAGGAGTCGGGGTTTCTGGATGCGGCGGTGCGGCGTTATGGTCGCAGCCGCGCCCCCACCTCGCGTCGGACATTGGTCGGCTACGAGCCGGCGTGCGGTTCCGGCCGCCTGCTGGCCGCCATGGCCGCGCGGGGTTATCGCGTCCTGGGCTCGGACCTGAGCGAAGGCATGCTCGATTACGCGCGCCGCAAGCTCGAACGCGCCAAGCTCAAGGCCGGGCTTCTGCAAGGCGATATGAGCACGGTTCAGCCTCCCGAACTTGTCGATTTCGCATGGTGCCTGGTGAGCACTTTTAAATATCTGCTCACCCACGAGCAGGCGATCAAGCATCTGACCACCATCGGCCGCGCTCTTCGGCCCGGCGGCATCTACATCCTGGGTCTGCACCTGAGCGACTATGACCGGCTGCTCAAGACCCACGAACGATGGACCGCATCGTCCGAGGGCATCGATGTCGTCTGCAACATCCAGGGCTGGCCACCCGACCCAAAGACCCGGCTTGAACACGTGCGCACTCGGCTTCGGGTGAACGATCACGGCAGGAAGCGCAATCTTCAGACGGAATGGGATTTTCGCACCTATGACCTCGGCCAGCTTTACGAACTGCTCGATCAGGCACCCTGGTTCGAGATCGCGGCCAACTACAACTTTCTTTATCGAATCGATGAGCCGATTCCCCTCGACGGCAGCTACGAAGACAACCTTCTGATCCTGCGCAAGATCGCTGAACCGTAATTCTTCGGGAGTCCGCGGCCCTCGCCAAGCGCCAGGTCCATGGCCATCCGCGCCGCCCGGAATCAATCCACTCGCCCCCAACGCGACCTCGGCGACTGGCAATATCAGGTCCGGTTGGACGTTGGGTACCGATGTTCACGAGGGGGTGTCGGGCCTGTTGCGGCTCGATGCAAGCCCAAGCGCTTCTGCTGGAGGTTCGATAGGCGACACCACATGCGGCGATTACCGTCAGCCGGGACCAGACGCCGCCGATACACGACGATGTCCTGGGTTGTCCGGGTGGCCGCGCTGGTCTTGGTGTTTGGTGGCGCAACGGGCACGGCTTGGGCGGATGCGGAGAAGGAGAAGCCGTTCGAGCCGCGCCCCATCCGGCCGACGCTTTCGGTTCAGGCTGAGCTGCTGGCCAAGGCACCCACCCCGACCCTCGAACAGATCAGCCCGTACACCGATGCCCTGGTCATCTATCGCTATCGGGTGACGCGGGTTCACGGTGGGAATCGCGATCTCGAAGACAAGGTCATCAATGTCAGCCACTGGGGCATTTATCGTGGACACACCCAGTCGGTCACGCGGCACAACGTCGGCCGCCGCCAGCGATTGAGCCTCACGGAGTTCACCAACGTATCCGGTGAAGTTCAGACGGTTTTCCGCAGTGAACTCGACGACGATGACGCTGACAACCTCGCCCCGCTGTTTCACGACATCGGCCGCGGGATCGATCTGCCGCCGGAAGAGCGAACCCGATGGGGCTACGGGGTTGATTTGACCGACATGATGCCGCTGTTCTTCGAGCTCAAGGATCAGCTCAAGCTCGTGGTCCTGGGCGATTGCCAGGCATGGTTCGCCAACCGGGCAGAGCTTTATATGGCCGATGAGAACCGCATCACGCCGGTCTCACTGAGCATGTGCCAGCAGCGAAGCGGATTGCCATTTCAGAAACTGATGGTGGATCATTACCTGGTGAACCTGCCCAAGCTCGAGTGGGTCATCCTGACCTGGAACCCTCGTTTCGTGAGCAAGGCCTGGACCGAGCACGGCGTTCAGGCGCGGCGATTCTCCTCCAGCCGGGGCTTCGCGTTCGATCGCGAAAACGAGAAGGAAATATGGAAGCCGCGCGAGGGCGAACCACTCACCGTATCCAAGATCGTCGAGCAGCCGCGCTTCACGCGTCTGTGGTCACAGCGACCCTGGGGCTGGATCTACCTCTCGCCGGACCGGCATCGCTTCAATCCCAGGGGCGAGGTGATCCGTGCCCAGCGGCTCAAGGGTGTGTATGAGTTCGTACCAGAGCGCTGGGAAATCTTTGAATCCATCGTCGAAACCCTGGCGGAGAAGGATGTGAAGGTGTTGGTCTACACCACCCCGATTCACCCGGAAAGCGCCAATCACCCGGTCAAGGACAAGACCGGCGTCGATGCCGAGGGCTATCAGGACCAGGTGCGGATGATGCGGGAGATGGAGAAGCGGTACTCGCGCCATCTGTTCTTCTACGATCTGAACAACATGGGCGACAACGGCCTCAAGCATGAAGATTTTGAGAATATCGACCATGTCTCGGCCAGCGGAGCGCTGAAAGTCAGTCAGCGCGTCGAGCGGTTTCGGCTTGGCATGGAAGAACGCCTGCGCGCCGACACCGGTGAATGACCGAGGTTCGGTGGCGGACGCCGACACTGAACATTTCCCCGATGGTCATCAGAAAAGCATGTCGGCGCTGTAGCACAGCAGATAAAGCAGCGAGAAGCCCATCAGCAGCCGACCGACGCGCGGCGGAAGCTGGGCTCGGACCGTCTCATCGGTGCTCAGCGCCGCGTAAACGGGATGGATGACCAGTGGCAG
>JAFIFY010000022.1 GCA_020831765.1 Phycisphaeraceae bacterium
TGGTCGATGCCACCTGCTTCTGTCTGCCAAGCCACCAGGAAGGATTTTCCATCGCGATCACTGAAGCGGTCGCCTGTGGTGTCCCCTCCGTGATCACCGAGGGCTGCCACTTTCCCGAGGTTCAGGAAGCCAACGCGGGCTTCGTCGTACCGCTGGATTCAAAAAAGGTGGCCGAGGCCTTACTCAGGATTTTGGGCGACAAGGAACTCCGCCTCACCATGTCGAATAATGGTCGGACGCTCATTCGGCAACGTTTCACCTGGCCTATCATCGCCGAGCAGGCGGTCAAGGCTTACCAACGATTCCACCCGAGCCTGAAGTTCGGAAGCGACGATTGACCGAAACCGGCATGCATCGCCCGGCAAGCCCCCCGCGAATGATTTCAGGCAACCTCACCGGAAACTCAGGAAGAAATCGGTCCGTTGAAAGCTTTTTTGGACCTGATGCGTTGATCTCGCAGGTTCCCATTCCTCAACCTCGGGCTTTCGACCATGCATCACCGCCAGAATTGTCACGCTAACCATCTGTCCCTACTCATGTTGGCGTGCTTTGTCGCCTTTGCCGGCTGCGCGGCCGCTCCGGCTTCGGAGTCCGAACCGGTCCACGCGGCCGTGTCCGACCAGGCCCCACCGGCTCAACCCGGTCCGAGAATCATCGAGTCCACCTCGTTTCTGGAGTTCGAAGGTTCCTATCCCAAAGTCGATGGCGAGCACTTTGTCGCGGTCCTGCGCCTCGCATCCATTGCCATTCCCGGTGTGGAAGAACCGGTCACCGCAAGCATGACCGTCACGCGCCGAGCCGGCAACACGCCCGAGGTGACGGTCAATGTACCGGGACTCCAACGCGCTCGAGCCCAAGCGGATGGCAGCAAGCTCAAGCTGGGTGATTCCAAACTCGAAGGCCCGATGACGATCACGGTGACCTTCTCCCGGCCGCGCCGCGGCGAGGAAGCGCCGCCGCCCCAGTCGGTCGATCTCCACCTCGATGCCCAGCTTCACAAGGTGCGTGACGGCGATTTGCCGGAGTTGGATGATGCGGCCGATTGGGCCGGTGCCCTGCTGACCGCGGCGGCCGAACCGCAAGGCACAGCCTATCTGGCCACCGGCAATTGGCGGCGCGTGGGGCGGGAAGCGGATGCGGACGAGCCATCGCGCGGCGATTTGGCGGCTCGCATCAACCCGACCATTCGACCCGGACACTGGAACATCGGAATCAGCAACGGCGGCCTCGAATTGACCCTGGACATGGGCACGCGGCGACAGAACTGGAACCATTTCCGCGCTTCGGTCTTCGAGTCTGAACAGGTTCGGGACATCTCCGCATTCCACGGCCTGCGCATCCGCATCGACACCGACGAGCCGCGCGAGGATGCACACGTCTCCGTCTGGCTGCGCGAGGAAGATGGAAGCTGGTACTACATCAAGTCCGCCATTCCCCTGATCGATCCGACCAACCACGCCACGCTGCTGTTCGAGGATTTCGCCGAGGCCGAATGGGTCGCACCGGGCAACCACATGGATGAGGATTATGTCCTGGACCTGACCACCATCTCGCACCTGGCGATCGGGGTCGTCAACCCGCTGGGCGTGGGCAAGGTCAGTTTCAACGTTCGCCAGATCGACCTGGTCAAGATCGATCGCGAGCCCGCGCCACCGGCGCAACTGCGGGTCACCGGCCGGATGATCTCGATTAATGACCATGACAAGATTCCCGCCGGCGTCTTCGGCGGTTACGCCCCGTATCTGGCCCGCGAGTTCCGACCGGGCACGCAACGAAACCTCGGCGGGCCGGTGATGCTCCGCTCACCACCGGAAGGTGGCACCGAGGCCTACATGATCGATTGCTGGTTCGATCGCTACGCATCGGCTGTGCTGCTGAACAATCACCGCTGGGCGGAGAGCCTGGCCTCATGGGGACGTACCTACGCCCAGAACGCCCTGGACCAGGGAGTTCCCGCCCATCTTGAGTTCTGGAACGAGCCGTACCTGAACTGGGCCAACCACAGCGCCCGAAACTTCCAGGTCAACTTCTTCGATGTCGATTCGGCCGAGGAGGGTGGACCGGTACAGGTTCGCTATCGCGTCCAGGAAACCGATGAGGATGGCAACCGAATTCGAGGACAGTTCCGACACGAACTGGGACCGGTCATCCCCCATTTCCGCTGGAGGCGGGATGGCGATCAGTGGCGCGTCGAGGACGAGACGCAGTTCACCTACTGGTCAGGGCGCGGTAACGGATGGATTTACGATCAGATGCTCGCAGCGTTGGGACCGGCGGTCAAGGAAGTCAATCCCGATGTGCAGATCATCGCCGGATGGGATTTCCGCTGGAATGAAGATCACTGGGCCGCATGGGACATGCTCTACAAGCCCACCATCGACCGCAACATCGACTGGATCGATGGGATCGCCGAGCATCACTACCAGGGCGACACCACCGCGATGCCCGGAACGTATGAGGTTCTGCTGGCCTACACCGTCACCAAGCACGACCGGTGGATTTACGCATACAACACCGAGACCGGAGATCTGATCGATGCGCCGGCGCGCGGCGTCGTGGATACCCCGGAAATTGCACGCGCAGCCACGCAGTATCGCCGCGCCCAGTATGAACTCCGTGACATTATCTATGCCATCGCCCAGACACCCGACAAATTCCGCGCCCGAACCATCATTCACTCCGGTGGACGCGATGGTCCCACGCAGTTCGCACGCGTGGCCTACGGCATGATGAAGAATCTGCGCGGCCGCATGGTCGAAGCGCACAGCGATGACCCCAGAGTGTGGGTCGTCGCTTCCATCGATGGCACCGACCCTGATGCCATGCCGCCGGGTGAACCTGATCGGCGCGACATGGTGATCATGGTCTTCAATGACCATCGGACGCCGCGAGAGTTCTCCATCGAGCTTTCACCGCCTTCGGGGATGACGTTCGCCGGCACCGCCCGGATCGAAAACAACACCGTCGATCGCCAGACATTCCAGATCGGCATCGATCAGCGCGAAATTCGCGTCTCAAGCGACTCAGCCTCGCTGGATGTGCAACTTGAGGAACGATCCGCCTGGAAGATCACCCTGCCGCTCAAGGGCACCGTCCCGCCGGAGCCGCAGGTCCACCACCGGCAGCACTTCTCGCCGACCATTCTCAAGCCGATCCAGCGCGGCCGACCCGTGGACTTCCAGGTCGAACTGCCAAGCGAGCGGAACACCGCCGCACGGGCCTGGCTGAGGATTGTTGTCGAGGACGTCCACGAAGGCGAGGCAAGCGTCCTGGTCAACGGCCATGAAGTGCCGCTCCCCAAAGCGCTGACCGCCGACAACGTCACTCGTATCCTGGAACTGCCCGTGGATCTATCCTGGCTCCGCGCAAGGAACACGCTGCGTTTCCAGGTCAACCCGGGCAACCACGCCGGCTACCGCGTGAACATGGCCAGCATCGTCCTGGAACACGGCCAACCTTGACCCGGCGGAACGCAGCCTCGCGGTCGGCAGTCGCGTCAACCACGCCGACCCCCGCCCAAGCCCAGGCCGACCACCCCCTGAAAGTGTCCCCGAAAAGTGTCTCCCGGACCCGCAACGGCCGGCCGGCGATTTTCCAACACCGCTAATTCAAACGGCCCCAGCGGCCGTACCATCGCCCCCTGCTACAATCCACCACCCTCGGCACAGGGCGATTAGCTCAGTTGGCTAGAGCGCATCCCTTACAAGGATGATGTCACAGGTTCGAGTCCTGTATCGCCCAGTTCGGCCCATCCCAAGATGAATCGTCATGAACGCCCGCGAACGCGAAATCTTCGTTTTTCCAAGGGAAATCACAGGTTTCCGATTCGGCGTGTTCTTCGGCGAACTTCCGTGAATGCACACGAATTCGCGCCTGAGGTAGCGCCTCAGTTCGCGCCTGAGGTAGCGCGGAGCGGTCACCGGGTACACCCGTCGCCCGGGCGAAGTGCTCGTCGGTCACCTGCCGGTAGTGCGCATCGGCGATCCGCTCGGTATGCCCGAGCCACGCGGCCGCGACATGCGACGGAAACCGCTCGACCAGATCGGTTGCCCGGCTTGCCCGCAGGTTCTGCCAGACCTTAGGCCAGGCCTCGAGCCCGGCCCGCCGGATGTACCGTCGCAGTTGCGTACCCAGGTTGCCCGAGCCCACGCGGAATCGGGCGAAAATGTGATTCTCGCCTGCCCCGGCCTGCTCCAACGCTTCCACGAATCGCTGCTCCAGTTCCGGGAAGATCGGAACAACCCGGATTCCGCCGTCGGCGTGATGCTCGGTCTTGCTCGCCCGAACGATGAACCGCTTTCCCTCGAAATCGACATCGGACCACTTCAGGGCCAAGGCTTCGGACGGTATCCGCAATCCGCCATATCGGGCCAGCGCGATCAGCAGTCGCCACCCGGCATCCGGAACCGATTCGATTAGCCGATCGACCGTCGCCGGATCAACGTAACGCTGACGCTCCGGGTTGCCCTTGATCACCCCGCGCAGATGCGAAAATGGGTTGGACTCGATCAGCTTTCGGCGCACCGCCACCGTGAAAAAATGCCGGGCGTACCGCAGCCGCTTGGCCACGGTCGCCCGCGCCAGGCCCTGGCCAAGCATCGCCGCCCTGTACCCGTCAGCGTCGGCGGAAGTGACTTCATCCAGGCGCTTATCCTCGCCCAGGAACCGGCAGAGCCAGATTCGGCCCTGCCGGTATAGCGTCAGCGTCGATGCCTTGACATCTTTGCGCTGCTCGATGTAGCCATCGATGAACGCTCCCAGCGTCGCACGCTCATGCCGGCAACGCGGCGCCACCAGGCCCAGGCCCGCAAGCTTGGCGTGCAACTCATCGCCGATATCGGCAAGCCACAACACGACATGGCGACCGGAAGCCACACCCGCAGCCGACGCGTTGACCAGTTCTCCCACATGCCGCGCGATGGTTTCGCAGGAACGTTTATCGAGCTTTCCCAGGCTCAGCGACTTCTGTTCGCCATGCTGATCGGTGAACTTAACGTAGCGAGCTCCGGATTTACGTTGATGAACACTGGCCATCAGGACACCCCCGATTCAATGAACGCCTGGACATCTTCGGGCCGAATCCGAGTCGATCGCCCCAACTTGACCGTACGCAACCTGCCCAGCTTGATCAGCTTGAAGACCGACGTTCGACCCACATTCAGCAGGCGCGCCACTTCAAGCACCGTCAACAGCGGAGAGCGGGCCAAAACCGCAAGCGGTGGACGACTGGACTTGTTTTGAGAATCGAAACCCAACGAACTACCCCTTATCGGAAGATTTACGGACTTCATCGGATGCAGCCTTCATCGCCTGGACGAGTAGATGCTCCATGCTCTGCTGAAAGTGTTCCATCATCCCGCCTTCGGAATCGAGCGCATTGACCATCCCCGTAGTATCCTGGAGCACCCGGGCGATGTAGCTGTTGCGGGATAGATCGATTTCCGCCGCCAACGCATCGATGCGTTCAACCAAGGACCGATCCAACCGAAGCAGGATGTTCACCTTCTCAGCCTTGGCCTTCCGAATCGGCTTCTTCTTGGCGGATCGTTTCTTGGTCATATCACCCATGATATCGCTTTGGTTCACGTTGTCAACCCCCAAAGTCGGGAATTTTCGACTCCGGTAACAGCACCTCCGGGAAATCCCGCCGCAAAGCCTTGATGAAGTCGCCGGTAGGCGTCTCCCGCAGCAGCTTGGCCAGGTCAACCCGGTTGCCGACCACGAAGGGAGCTACGCACTTGGCCAACCAGGCCAAACGCCCTTCCAGCGTTGAAGACTTCCGATCCACTCGGACCGGTTCACCCTGAGGCAGCATCGCCAGGAATTCGGACCACCAATCCAAACGCGGGTTGCGCTCCCGGTTCGGGTCTTGCCGCAATCGGAAATCCAACCAGCACGAGACATCGATTCCCCTTCCGCATGCAAGGAACCACGCCGCGCTATCCGCTACCGGGTCGGACAATTCCAACTCAAACCGAACCCACGGGATATCCCGCTGATCATCGGGAAGAACTCGCTTCTGCAACTGCTCCGCCCGCTTGTCGTAGATACGCACGTACCGGCCCGAGCCATCCTTACCACGAGCGCCCAGGTAAACCGTTGTCGCTGAAATGCCGTGCTTGCTGCCTTGAATCACCTTGGATTGACGGCAACCGTAGAACTGACCGAGATTCACCGCTTCAAGCACGCCTTCCATGAATCGCGATGCGAACTCGCCCCGAACGTCGTAGGCCAGGTCAAGACGGGTTACCCGGGCCGATTCGATTTTGTAAAACCGCTTCAGAATATCCGGATCAGACAGGAGGCAGCACGAACCAGGCATATCAAGGACAACATGAGGATTCCAAAGCAGCATGTACCCGTTCGCCTGGTCCCGTGCGCCCTGCTTCTGAAACCATCGCCCCTTGCATTCTTCGCTGTGATCCCAAGGCAACGCATCCCGCACCGCTTGCAATTGCTCCAGATCAAACGAGAAGCGCAGATAGTCCAACTGATGACTGATGTTCATGATGAAATCCCTTCGGAATGTAATCCCGCTGCCCTTCGGACAATCGGGTATTGTGAATTTGAGCCCCGTATTACCATTCGGGGCAACTGGTCAACGGATCGAACCGGGATCGCCCGGCGGCCGGCCCCCGGCCGCAAGCGGCCGCGCCCGCCCGCCGTGCGTTCCCGTCGCTGCGCTCCGGGAACCGTGCCGGTCCCGGCCCGATCCCGGTTCAACAACATGGACAACGCCAGGACGCCAGGAAGAGGAACGCCGGAAGGGCCTCCAGCTCTGGAATCCAGCATGGCCCGCAAAAGGCACCGGTTTGTTTTTGGCTCAAGTGCTCGGGTCCTGTCCTTGCCGTCTACCCGTCGCTGTCGGTGAACAAGCCCTTCGGGCCGACAGCGACGGATAGACGGCAAGGCACGCGGCCGGGGTTCTGGCTGCGCTGGATGCGAAAACGCCCGCCTTCTCTCCGCTGCGCTACGTTCAGTCATGCGTTTTGCATCTGGCGCTACGCCGCCACCCCGTCCGCTCGAAGTACGCCCCGACCGCCCCCACCGCATCGACATACCCCACGCCTCGCCGCTGCGCGGCTTGCGATGTTCGGAGACGGACCAGACGGGCACGACACCCAAAGCACGCCGGTTCATGCCGCCCCCCTTGCCAGCCGCGACACGGCCACCGCCACCCGCAGACGCCCCAGGGCATCCCCAGCCGACCCGATCAGCTCCAGAACCGCCGCCCGAATCGAGCCGCTCAGCGTCGGCCAAGCGGCAATCACACGCCCCAGGCCCGGGCAGGAATTCGCGCCGATTCGCGCCTGACTTCGCGCCTCAGGTAGCGCGGCATCCGGAAATTGCGGATTTTCCACGGGAAAACGGGAAGTGTTGCGGGCCTGTATCGCCCATACCCTTGTGAAATAATGGCTTTCAATTCTCCGTAGGGCGTTGAATCAGGGTTTTCCGGCCTCAATGCGCTCGGGTGCGGGAGCTGCGTGCACCGATTTGCGCACCACCTTTGAATCGTCGGCTTTTTCACTTACCGCCCGGGCGGGGTGTCCTGACTTCAACACACGGCTAAAACGCGTTCATAAGTCCTTGTTTTACAAGGGGTGGATTCTGGAAATGGGTGTCCCGCGCGTAAAATGGGGCGATGTTCGTGCGCCAAAAGGCCAATCGTTCGGGCGCCACCAGCGTGCAGGTGATCAGCAAATCCGGGGGTTATCACGTGGTCAAGACGATGGGCTCGGCAAGTGATCCGCAGGAGATCGCCCGTTTGGTCGAACTGGCCAAGCTGTTCATCGCCAGACGACGAGCTCAGCCTTCGTTGTTCCCCCTCGACCAGCAACGCAACGCCGCGGTTCTGGATGTGGTCCGCACGCTTCAGAACGCTTCGATCCGTACTGTGGGCCCGGAGTTGATCCTCGGCCGACTGTTTGATGATATCGGCTTCAACGCGATTGATGAACCGTTGTTCCGCG
>JAFIFY010000029.1 GCA_020831765.1 Phycisphaeraceae bacterium
AGCCCCGACGGCCGGCAAGCCGAGCGGGGCACGATACGAGGAACACACATCATGGCAACGCTTGAACGAGTAGGCAAGTCCTTCCGCATCCGCATCAGACAACCCGACGGCCGAAGGTTTCCGGTCATGCTCGGCATCGTCACCCAGCGGCGCGCCGAGGCGATCCGCGATCACCTGAAGGAACTGGAATCGGCCGCCCGGCGAGGCCATACACTGGACGATTCAACGCGCACCTGGCTGAACAAGATCGGCGATGACCTGAAGGTCAAGCTGGCCAAGGCTGGATTGATCGAGGTTCACGATGCCGGCGGCGCGACGGTGGGCGCGTTCATTTCGCGATTCATCGATGGCCGGCATGACCTCAAGCCATCGAGCAAGACGGTCATGTTCCGTGCCCGGCGATACCTGGTCGAACACTTCGGCGAGGATCGCCCGATGGCCACCATCACCCGGGCCGATGCCCAGGCTTGGCGGCAGGCCATGCTCAAGCGCGGCTACCGGGAGAACACTGTCCGACGTGCCAGTGGGTTTCTCCGTCAATTCTGGAAGGTGGGACAGGACGCCGAGCTTGTGACGGTCAACCCGTGGGACGCCATCCCCGCAGCGGTTCAGGCGACGCCGGACCGGCTGGTATTCGTCGAGGCGGCGACAATCGAACGCATCATCGAGGCGGTGCCGTGTCCACAATGGCGACTGCTGATCGCCCTGGCCCGGTATGGTGGGCTTCGCGTTCCATCCGAAGCCCTGGCCCTGAAGTGGAGCGATGTCAACTTCGCCGAAAAGCGGTTCATCGTCCGATCGACCAAGACCGAGCATCACCGGGGCGGCGGCATCCGCGTTGTGCCGATGTTCCCCGAGCTTGAAGCGCGGTTCGTCGATGCGTTCGAAGTGGCGACCGAGGGCGACGAATACACCATCACCCGATACCGGAGCGGCGCTCAGAACCTGCGGACACAATTCCAGCGGTTCATCGAACAGGCCGGCGAGAAACCATGGCCGCGCTTATGGCAGAACTTGCGGGCATCGAGGGCAACGGAGCTTGCCGACCTGTACCCAGGGCATGTCTGCGCGGCGTGGCTCGGCCACACGGAAGCCATCGCGGATCGCCACTACCGGCAAGTCACCGATGAACACTTCGCCCGGGCCGTAAGTGAGCAAAACGGACAGGGGCAAAATCAGGGGCACGGAGCGCACGCAAGGGAGCGCATCGAGGCCGGAAAAGCCCCGATTCAACGCATTGGGACGCACTGTAACCCCTTATTTGACAAGGGGATGGACGGACAGGGACTCGAACCCTGGACCCACGGCTTAAAAGGCCGCTGCTCTACCAACTGAGCTATCCGTCCCGGGAGGGTATCGGCGCAAAGGTGCGGCCGGAGGCTCGCGGTGCGACGAAGGCGGGCTAAAGTCAATTAATTCAGCCCGTTATGGGTGCATGGACGATCGGAATCGGGTGTCCGACGCGTCGTGGCGGGGAGAATAATAACAGGCTTGAGCGTCGAAGCCTACTATCTTCGGCGATTTTCAGCCGAAAGCGGAATCCATGCCCGAAAACACCCCTCAGGATGCTGTAACGCAGACCCGCCGGAGACAGTGGAGAGGTCCGCCTGGGAGATTCCCGCTCGGCCCGATGCCGGCGCTGTTGTGGAATGCCGAGGGATCAGGCTGGAGACTGGCCAGGGGCGGGGGCCTGGCGGCGCTCCTGACCCGGGCATGTCGGGGGCGAGCACAACGCTTGCTCGGGTTGGCTATTCTGCTTGCGGTGATTCTGCCTGCAGGGGCCTGCTCGATGTTCCTTGGTCCGACCCGATTCACACCCAAGACGGCTGATGATCGGCTGGCGGCCTTCGCTCATGATGGTCTGCCGCTGGCCGGGCGGGTGGAAGTGCTCTGGAATGAGCATCACGTTCCTTACATTCTGGCCGAGCATGATGAGGATGTGCCGCTTGTGTTGGGCATGATTCACGCTCACCTTCGTCTTGGACAGATCGAACTGCTTCGCCGGGGAGTGCGCGGGCGCTTGAGCGAGATGTTCGGTCCCCCGGCCACGAAGTTTGACCAGGCTCTTCGCAGTCTTCAGGTCGATCGCGCCGCTCCGGAGATACTCTCAGCGCTTCCGGAAGCATCCCGCCGCTGGTTGGATCGATACGTCGAAGGTGTTAACGCCTACATCGCTCTGCCGATCGAAAGGCCGCCGGAGTTTGGCATGTTGGACATCCGGGATGAGCCGTGGACGGCTGAGGATGTGGTGGCGATCGGTCGGCTGGTCAGCGTCGATGTCAACTGGTTCCATGCGTTGTCGATGCTTCGGCTCCGCCATGAACCTGGCTTTGACCGTCTCATGGCCCGACTGAGGGCACACGCCGAATCGGGTACGCCTAGTTTCGGGGCGGCCGAGACGATGCCGCTTGAAGTGCTGATGGGCATGGGCCGGACCGGAAGCAACGCCTTCGCCGTGGGGGGTGATCGAACCGCCGCCGGTGCCGCGATTCTCGGCTCGGACCCGCATCTAGGGCTTTCGCTGCCCAATTTCTGGGTGCTGGTCGGAATCCGGTCTCCGGGCGTCCGGGTCGTTGGCTTGACCTATCCGGGTGTGCCGGCGGTACTGGTGGGCCGCAACGAACACATCGCCTGGGGCGCAACCAACATGCGCTCGATCAACAGCACGCTTTATGACCTGACGGACATGCCCGAGGATTCGATCCGCCGCCGCAGCGAGCGGGTCAAGGTTCGCTGGTGGTTCAATCGCGATGTGGTGCTGGCCGAATCGGACCATGGGCCTGTACTCAGTGAGTTGACCGCGCTCAAGGAAATGAATCTTCCCCCGATCGCCCTGAATTGGCGCGGGCATGAAGTCAGCGATGAACTGACACCATTTCTGAAGTTGCCGCGCATTGATAATTTCGACGATTTTCGCAGGGCGTTCACGAGCTATGCCGTCAGCGGCCAGAACTTCCTCTACGCCGATCGAGAGGGCAATATCGGTCAGATTCTCGCCGTGGAAATCGAGCCCGATCGCATCGCGAACGCCGCCCAAGGTCTGCTGACCCGACCGTCGAGCGCGGCCAGCCTAAATGCAGCGCCGCTTCGGAGCGTGGACCTGCCCCATGCTTACAACCCCCAAGCCGGGTACATCGTCACCACGAACAACACACCGTTCGCCCTGAATCCGCCCATGGTGGTGGCGGGCAACGCCGATGACCGCTACGTGCGAATTCGTGATCTGATCGGCTCGGTCGAGGTCTTTGCGCTGGACGATGTCCGGCGGATTCACACCGATGTTTATTCGGCAAGCGCTCATCGTGTGGCGCGGGAACTGGCTCAGAGACTGGGTCGTGCAAAGCCCGAGGCGGCACAGGCCAGCGCAACATCGGGCGACGCGGATGTCGGCGAACTGATCAGCCATATCTCCAACTGGGACGGCCATTACCACACTGACAGCCGCGGCGCCGCGGCCTACCAGTTAATGGCGCATCATCTGGGGCGGGCGCATTTTCAGGCTGCATTCAGTCGTCGGATCGCCGAGTATCTGCTGGGCGCGGCGGTGTTTCACGATCTGCTCTACGATGACCTGGTGAGTGGTGGGATGGATGAACGGCTCGCGGAAGCGGCGAGGCGCGCGGCGGCGGACCACCGTTCATACTCGACATGGGGCGAGCTTCACTCGATCCGCCTCGGCCACATCCTGGCCAACGTTCCGCTGATCGGCAATCGCTTTCGCTTCGGGGAGTATCCGATCGGCGGTTCCTCGACCACGGTGATGAAGTCGGCTCATCCGATCACCAATCGACCGCATCAGCTTTCCTATGGTCAGCAATCGCGCTTCATGGCGGATCTGGCCGATCCCGATCAGACCTGGGCCGTGCTGCTCGGTGGCCAGGATGGGTGGCTGGGCAGTGAGACGTTTCTTGATCAGTGGCCGCTGTGGCAGAAGGGGGAGTACATCCAACTCCCACTTCGGGAATCGACGATTCGCCAACGGTTTACTCATCGAGTGGTACTTCAGCCCGGGTCATCCAGCGCGGCGTTTCCGCGATGAGCGGCGGATCGATGGCCGCATCCCATCCGACCATGCGCCTCAGCTCGACCCCGCGGCCCAGAAGAGGAATATGGACGCGGCGACGATCACGTTGAGTGAGTCCATCCCGCCGCGCATTGGAATGGTGATGCGCTGGTCGCAATGGGCCAGGAGTTCGTCGCCCAGGCCGTGGTCTTCCGGGCCGATGATCAGGGCCAGTCGATGGGGTGGGCGCATGGTGTGAATCGGCTTGGCATCCGATCGAACCACCGTGGCCCATCGCTTCACATCGTAAAGTTGGGCCAGGTCATCCAGGTCTCTGTGCATATCCGTGCTTCGTATTACTGGCAGGTTGAACACCGCGCCCATCGAGAGGCGTACCGACTGCCGGTAGAAGGGCTCGCAGCATTCCGGGCCGAGCACCACCGCATCAGCGCCCAGTGCCGCCGCGCTTCGGATGATCGCACCGAGATTGGCCGGATTGATGATCTTGGGGAAAACCAGCAACCGCGCGGGCCGTTCCAGATCAGCCATCGCCGGAATCTGGTCCAATCGAGGCGATTCGGGCACGAATCCGCAGGCGAGGATGCCCGCGTGGAAACGGAAGCCGAGGAGTTGATTGATCCGATCGGGCGAAAGGATGTAGACCGGGCAGCGCTCACCGACTTTGGCCGATACCTCATCGGCCCGGCGCGGCGAAGCCAGGATCGACTCAACCTTCAGGGAACTCGCCAGCAGGCGACGTACGATCCAGAGTCCCTCGGCGATGAACCGGCCCTCGCGAGTCAGGTCGCGATCCTTGAGCCGGCGGTAAGCATCCAGTCGCGGGTCTTCCAGGGAATCGACAACGTGAAGGGTCATGGCTTCAGGTGGGGGTTGGGGCTTGTGCGCGGGCCGGCGACGGGCTAGCTCTCGGGTGCCTGTTTGATGCGCTGGGCCAGCGCGGCGTTGGTGCGATTGCCCGCATCGAACGGTGGTGGCTCGCCGGTGATGACACGACAGATGCGATCGACGTGCTCGTGGCAGTTTTCGATGAAGAGGCGAAAGCGGAGTTGGGTGCCGGCCGCCGCGGTTCCCGCGACGAACAGGCCCGGGACCGTGGTCATCATCGTCGATTCATCAAGCAGTGGCGCCTTGTTCTCGCCGACCAGCTTCGCGCCGGCCATTTCCAGCAGAGTGTTATCCATCTCATAGCCGGTCAGTAAAAGCACATGCTGGGCCTCGATCGAAACTTCGCGTTTGTCGGCATTGGACCGAAGCGTGACTTGATCGGGCGTGATGCGAACGGGA
Organism: Phycisphaeraceae bacterium; assembly: GCA_020831765.1. Lineage (GTDB taxonomy): Bacteria > Planctomycetota > Phycisphaerae > Phycisphaerales > Phycisphaeraceae > JAFIFY01. The sequence continues at coordinate 5,309 of JAFIFY010000029.1, forward strand.
ACGGTGTCTGGAACGAAGGCGATCCGGCCTGTATCGATGAGCATTTGAATCTCGGGCATCAGCCAGTACTTGATCGATTGGCGGTCGAGCTGATGCCTCCGGTAGCTGAGGGTGACTTCGGTTCCGATTCGATGGCAGCGGATCGCCGCTTCCACGGCCGAGTTTCTTCCGCCGACGATGAGGAGCTTACGCTGAAAGTATCGATGTGGGTCATCGAAGTAGTGACTGACGTGGTCCAACTCCTCGCCGGGGATGTGCAGGAGGCGCGGGCGGTGCATGTCGCCAACGGCCAGGACGACGTTTGAAGCGCGGTATTCGGTCTGGTCGAGGCCGCGACGCCCGGTCAGTTCAAACATGCCATCATCGCGCTTATGAATGGATTCGATACGCTCGTAGGTTTGAATTGACAGGCCGTAGTGTTGGACGACACCGCGCAGGTAAGCCAGATACTCCTCGCGCGTGGCTTTGGATTGATCAACCGTATTCAGGGGAAGCCCGGCGATGGCGATGCGCTCAGGGGAGGAAAAAAACTTTACCTGTCTTGGGTACCAGCCGATGGTCTGGCCGATCTGTCCGGCATCAACATGCACATAGTCGGCCCCCAGCGATCGGAGAGCGCAGGCCAGTTCGATTCCAATCGGCCCGGCTCCGACGATGATGGTCGGTGTTTGAATCATGCCGCACCCATCCCCAAAATGGCCCATCTCCGCGGCCGGCGGCTAGTAGCGGTCCCAGTAGCGCAGCATCTCATCAACATCATCCGATGTGGGGATCGGCCTGAGCAGGCCCGCCTGTCCCCGGGGAACGTTGATGACCATGATCCCTCGACGCGATGGGAAGGGGATTTCATCATAGAAATCACCCCAGCCGGGCACGCGCACCAACACCCCAAGATCATATTCCAGAAAGCCGGCGCCCGGGGCTCGAACGGGAATGCTGAACCGCCCGGTGTCGTCGGTGTAGACGGGCCCACTTCGCTCCGGTCGGCCTGAGCGCGGATCGACCAGCATCGTGACCTGGGCGCGTGGCAACACATCCAGATCATCGGTCCTTTGATCGGCCGGCAACATCGTCAGGCCGGGTCGCTCCGCGCGCACGACCACGCCCTCGATTCGCCCGGAAGCACATCCGCCCGCCCAGGCCAGCGAAAGGGCAAGCAGCCACACCCCCGAAACGCGCGGCCCTCGCCGATCAATTTCCAGCGCGGGCCGCCTGATTCTTGAACTCTTCCACACTGGGCAACTCCTTCAGACTGCTCAAGCCGAATACCTCAAGAAACTGGCGCGTGGTTCCGTAGAGCATCGGTCGGCCGAGGGTTTCCGCCCGCCCGGCGATCCGAACCAGACGCATATCCATGAGCGATCGAATGGTCTCGCCGCACGCCACACCACGGATGGCTTCAAGATCCGCCCGGAGGATGGGTTGCCGATAGGCAATGATGGCCAGGGTCTCCAATGTGGCCGGCGTCAGACGTGTCTGCTGACGAGCGCGGTGAAGCTGGCCGACCATCTGGCCATACTCGGCCAGACAGAACATCCGCCATCCGCCGGCGACCTCTTCAATACGAAAGGCGCGGCCGGTTCGCTCGTACACTTCGTTCAATTCCAGGATCGCCCGGGCGATGATCCGGTTGCCAGGACCGCCCAGCAGGTCCGAAAGCCGCCCGGCCGAAAGCGACCGATCGGCCGAAATCAGGAGCGCTTCGATCTGGGGCATGAGAGCCTCGAGCGCAAAGGTGGTTCCCGTATCATCTTCCGGGTTCGCCCCATCGGGGGCATCAGCGGACTTATCCCCGGCGGCTTGTTCCCGGGTGGGATCATCGGTCGTCATATCCTCGGCCGCCGTTCCCTCGCCCTCGATAGGCCGGGGTTCGGATCGGTCTGAAACTTCCGTGTTTGCTGTTTCCGGGGCTTCGTGCATGTCTGCATTGTAACGCCGATGGCATACCTCCGGTTTTCCCGGATTGGGTGTTGGGCCGCTAGCGCTGATGGCCGTCAAGTGCCGTCGGGTCTTGGAACGGTCCGTCCGTGCGGGTCGAGCCGGGGTCGGCTCAATTCATCATCCAATCGGCCCCGCATCGTCTGGGTGGTGATGTGCTCGAGCTTCTCTGCCGCGCTATGCTGGCGGGGGCCGATGAGCCCGTAGTGGTGATTGAGATACGTTTCCCAGAGCCGATGGGACTGGAGCAGTTGGGCCGCTCGGGCGCGACCGGCATCGGTCATGCGCCAACCGCGGTCGGGTTCGTCGCGGATCAAGCCCCGCCGAGCCAGGCCGCGCAGGGCCAGCCAGGTCAGGACTCTTGAGGTTCCCAACGATTTTCGCAAGACATCGTAAGCCAGGCGCGCGTGATCCTCGAAGCCGGACTCGGCCCGCTCCTCCAGGCGATAGAGCAGAGCCAGAACATCCTCACGGCAGATTCGCAGCGTCAGCAGAGCCCGATCCAGCGCGCGGCTGATCAGACCCCGGCGCGGCGCTGCCAGCATCGCCACGACGAACATGCCCCCGGTACAGACGGCCATCATGCCGCTGGTGCTCAGGTCATGCACATTGGCGAATGCCGGGGAATCGGCCGGCAGCAGTGAGGGAATGGTCAGCGCCCCGACGTGTCCGAGGATGCCCGCAGCGGCGGCGAGCAGCATCGAGAGAATCAGCATCCAGCCGAAGCGGTCTGTCAGGAGGTGGGCCGTGGCGGCGGGGACGACCAGCATCGCGATCACCAAGATGCTGCCGACGCTGGTGAAGGAAGCGACGGTGGTGATCGCGACCATGGCCATGAGGGCGTAGTGCATGAATTGCGAGGGAATACCCTGGCCCTGGGCCAGCGCGGGATCGAAGGCGCAGATTTTCAGTTCCTTGTAGAACAATGCCACGAAAGCGATGTTCATCGCCAGCACCACGGTCAGCCACACCACCGCGCTGGGCACCAGCCAGGGTCCGACCTGAACCAGGTGCAGAGGGATATATTCGATCGCCCCGAAGAGGACGCATCGCGCATCGAGCTCGACATGTCGATGCCGTGCGGATTGCTCGATCATCACCAGCCCCAGGGCGAAGAGGATGGTGAAGACCGCACCCATGGATGCCGATTCCTCCACACGACCATACCTCACCAGCCATTGGGTGAAGACGGCGGTCAGTACGCCCACCACCGCGGCGCCGATGAACATCGGCAGGCTTTCACGGCTGGCCGTCAGAAGAAAACCGATCGCCAAGCCGGGCAGCACGGCATGGCTGATCGCATCGCCCATCAGGCTGAGCCGACGCAGGACCAGGAAGCAGCCCACCAAGGCACAGGCGACACTGCTGAGCACGGCGGCGATGACGATCCAGGTATCAAGCTCGTGTACCCATTGGATCATGGTGCGCCCCCTTCGGAATCGGGCTCCAGGATGCCAGGGCCATGGGGACTTCGCGGAACCGGTGGCCGGGCTGGTTGGGCATCGAGGAGCGATTCAAGCTTCTCGACCATCTCCGCACCGAGGATGTGTTCGATCTGGTCGGCATCGCGATCGACGTGGCTGGGCGCGATGTCGGCGTGCGTGATCAGAAACATCTCCCAGAGCCGGTGCCGACGCGTCAACTGTGCCGCCTCAACACGGCCGGCGGCGGTCAGGCTGATTCGCTCATCGCCGTGCCCGCGGATCAATCCGCCGCGTTGCGCGCGGGCGATGAGTCGATTGAGCTGGTGGTGTGACCAGCTTCGCATGGTGAGCAGTTGTGGCACATCAACACCTTGTTCAGCCCGTCCCGGGTTCGTTTCGATCTGTTCATACAGGGCGCGAAGGAGATTCTGCCCGCTGATGCGAAGGCGCAGATTCCGACGTCGGATCCAGGCCGGTAGAAGCCCGCGTGCGCGGCCAAACCCCACGCTGATGAGGAAGCATCCACCGGTACAAAGAACGATGATCGCGCCGGTGGGCAGATCCGCGTAGTGACTGCTCAGCAGCACGCCGACGATTCCACCGATGGTGCCGATCGCGGCCGAGAGCATCACAAGGACGGGCAAGCGGTCGGTCCAGAACCGGGCCGCGGCCGGAGGAATGATGAGCATGGCGATGATCAGAATCATGCCCACCGCTTTCAATCCCACCATGGTGACGGCGATCACCAGCATCATCATGGTGGCATCGACCCATGTCGCGTGCATGCCCTGCGAGACGGCGAAACCCCGATCGAAACAGAGCAGGGTCATCTCCTTGAAGAGGAGCGCCGCGGTCCAGATGGTGATGGCACTGACGACAGCCACCATCCGCAGGTCTTCCATCCGCAGTGAGGCCGCGCGGCCGAGCAGGAGATGCTCCAGGCCCGCGACGCCCGCCTCGGGCATTCTCCCGGCGATACCCAGCAGGACCACCCCGCCGCCGTAGAAGACGCTGAGCACGATGCCCAACGCCGCATCTTCCTTGATCCGCGTCTGAGAGCGGATCAGCATGATGGCCACCATGGCCAGGAGCGCGGCGATCACCGCGCCGGTCATCAGAGCGCCCAGTGAACGGGCCTGGGTCGCGCCATGGAGCAGCGATACGACTATGAACGCCCCGGCGACACCCGGCAACATGGCATGGGCCAGCGCATCGGTCACCAGTGACCGCTTACGCAGGAGAAGAAACGAGCCGACCACGCCTCCGGCACAACCCAGAAGGCCGGCGGCCATGACCACGATCCGCGTGTTGTAGCGGCCAAGTCCGATGGCCTTGCGAAGGGGATCGAGCGCTGCCTCGGTATTGATCCATACCACCAGGGCATCGGCCGCCACGGCAAGCAGGACCGCCGGTACGATGAACAGCAGGATCACCCGCGCGGTCATGGCAGCGCGATACCCGATGACCGGGCGAGGGGATTCGCCCCGGATCGGAGAGTGATCGGCGGCGGTGCGCTGGTTCAAGGCGGGGACGTTTCTCCAACCAATGCCTGGGCGGCTTCATCCAACAGTGTCAGTCGGCCGCCATAGGTCTTTTGAAGGTTTTCAGGCGTGAACACATCATCGACCGGGCCGGCGGCCACGATCCGCATGTTCAGGAGGATGACGTGGTCGAAATATTCGGTGACGGTCGGCAGATCGTGATGCACCACGATGACGGTGCGGCCGGTCGCGCGGAAGCGGCGCAGCAGCTCGATAATCGCCTGTTCCGTCGCCGCATCCACGCCGCTGAGAGGTTCATCCATCAGGTAGAGCCGGGCCTGCTGGACCAGGGCTCGTGCCAGGAAGACTCTCTGCTGCTGACCGCCGGAAAGCTGGCTGATCTGCCGGTCGGCGTAATCGGCCATGCCCAGTTGGTCCAGCGATTCCCGGGCCAGTTCCCGATCTCGGCGGCGAACCGGGCGGAGCCAACCGATGCGGCCGTAGAGCCCCATGGTGACCACATCAAGAGCGCTGACGGGGAAATCCCAGTCCACGCTCTCACGCTGGGGCACATAGCCCACCATGGAGCGCGCACGGGCGAACGGCAGACCGAAGAAGCGGATGCGGCCGGATGCTCGCGGAACCAGATCCATACATGCCTTGATCAGTGTGCTCTTGCCCGCGCCGTTGGGGCCGACGACCGCGATCAGTTTTCCCTCGGGAGCGTCGTAATCGATATCCCACAGTACCGGCCGACGGTGATAGGCCACGGTCATGTCATGAATGGACAGGGGCGGTGCGGAAAGGTTCCCGTCCACGCTGGCGGTCGGATCGTTCCCGGGTACGGATACATTGCAGGGCGCAGGTCCGCCGGGTGCTTTGCCTTCTGACGCTTGGTATCCGTGGTTTCCGCGAGTTGTGGTCATGGGTGGTTGTTGTTCGGGGTTGATGCGGGCTTGAGCTTATCGCGAAATCCGCGCGGCGGGGCATTGCCGCCGAGTTGCCGGGTGATCGTGGTGGCGTTGTGGTCGATCATGCCGATGTAGGTCCCCTCATAGGTGCCGTCGGGTCCCATGGCATCGGAGAACAGGGCTTGGCCGGCGATCAAGGTGTAACCTTGCGCCGCCGCGCCCTGAATGATGGCGACGATGTTGTCTTCGCTGACGCTGGTTTCCGGGAAGATGGCGGCGATCCGCCGCTCGACCACGAGGTCCACCAGTTCCTCGATCCGCCTCATGCCCGCTTCGGATTCGGTGGAGATGCCCTGGATACCCATCACCTCGATGCCGTAAGCCCTCCCGAAATAGCCGAAGGCATCATGGGCGGTGATGAGAAAGCGACGGGCTTCAGGAATAGTGGCGATGACTTCCTGGACATAACGGTGAAGCTCAGCCAGTTCCTGCTGGTAAGCCGCCGCGCGGCTGCGATAGTCATTGGCGTGTTCCGGGTCCATTTCGGCCAGTTGTTTGGCGATGACATCAACCACTTGAGACCACAACGACACATCCATCCACAAATGGGGATCGTATTCGGTCGGGTCGTCCTCATCGGGAAGGCGTCGTTGCTCATCGACGGCTTCGGCCACGGCGATGACCGGCTTGCCGCGGCGTCTGATGGACTCAAGCGAATCACCCATGCGACCTTCAAGCAGCAGCCCATTATAGAAGACCACATCAGCGTTCATCAGCTTGCGGACATCGGCTCGGGTCGGCACGTAATCGTGCGGGTCGCCTTCGGATGGGATCAGGTGGGTAACCTCGGCTCGGTCACCGGCGACCTGCCGGGCGACATCGGCGATCATGCCGGTGGTGGTGACGATGCGGATCGTGCCCGTGCCATCACCGGATGGAGTGTCGCCGCAGCCCGCGGCGGCCATGAAAAAGCTCAGGATCGCCATGGTGGCCAAGGCGACGAACAGGCCAGCGCGGCAAGGATCAGGGCTTGGGAAGAATGCGACGAGGTGCTTGACGGCGTTGAGGTCCATGATCGAACTGCTCCAGGTTTTAGGGATAACTAAAAATACCAGAAGGCTTGGCAAAAGTCAAGATGTGGGGTAGACTCAACCAGCCCGACGCCCCGTGTACGCGCCTAAAGCCCCGTGGAATTTCGCCTTGCACAATGTCAGCCAGGAAGATTATCTGAAGCGCATTCTGCTCCTGGAGCAGGCTGAGCCGGGGCAGTCGGTCTCGATGGGCGCTCTGGCTGGATCGCTGTCGGTCGCCCCGGCCAGTGTGACCGGCATGGTCAAGACGCTGGTTCGGCGGAACTGGGTGGATTACGAGCCTTACGTCGGCGTACGCCTTACCGATGAGGGGCGGGGGCAGGCCATGCGGGTGCTGCGACGGCACCGATTGATCGAGCTCTTTCTTGTCCGCACGCTCGACATGGACTGGTCGCTGGTTCACAAGGAAGCCGAAGCGATCGAGCACGTGGTTTCCGATGACCTGCTCGAACGGATCGATGCCTTTCTGGGATACCCGACCGTCGATCCACATGGCGATCCGATTCCCGATGCGAGGCTTCGGATCACGAGTAACGATTCCGAATGCCTGGCTGACTGCGAGGCCGGACGAAGGCTATGCGTGGCCAGGATCATTGATCAGGATTCGGATTTTCTTCAGTACATCGAAAAGGTGGGCCTCAAGCCAGGCACGAACCTGAAGGTCGTCAGTCGCGATGACGGCGGGCAGGTGATGGAAGTGCGGCTTCAGCGAGGCGGCTCGACGATGCTGGCCTTCACCGCGGCATCCCGGGTTCTGGTCGAATCGCGCGATTAAGCCCGGGGGCGATCGACGTTCTGCGCGGCCTGTAACGTTTCTGCCGACCCGGCGAGCGGGCGACCGTTATCCATCGTGATGACGGGTGGACCAACGTGGGGTTTGAATTCGATACTTTCCGGGTAGGACGGGTCCGCTCACCCGCGGCACCGGTCCGGGAGTAATGCCATGCGTCGCGTTGGATTACGAAGTCGCGCGTTTACCCTGGTCGAGATTCTCGTCGCCCTGGCGATCATGGGCATCGCCACGGCGATCGTGATTCCTTCGATGATGTCGGCCGGTCAGATGGGGGTGCAGGCCGCCGCGCGGATGGTGATCGCGGACCTGCTGGTTGCCCAGAACGACGCGGTCGCCGCTCAGAGGTCGCGCCGGGTGGTCTTCGAGCCCGGCTTTAACCGTTACCGATTGACCGACGCGGCGGGGATCAACCTGCAACGAAGCTGGAAGGGGCATGGTGGTCACGGCTCCAGTTACATCGTGGACTTCACGCTGGACTCGCGCTTCCGTGGGGTTCGCCTGGTCGAAGCCGAGTTCGGCGATGATTCTTTTGTCGAGTTCGATGACCTGGGTACGCCGGATAAGGGTGGCCATGTCATCCTCGAATCCGAGGGTGGTCGTTTTCGAGTCCGCGTGGCCAATCTCACCGGGCGGGTGACCGTCGAGCGTGTGACCCTCGAGCCTGTCGTTCCCGCGGTCATCGATCCGGACGATCCGGGCGGTCTCTGATTCACCTTGGCCAAGTGGTCCGGAAGCCCATTCAGCCGGGATCGGGTATTGGTGCCGATCGGTTGGCCTGATCAGGATGCGTGCGCCCGGGCCACCGCATCGTGAGTAATCCGTCCATCCTTCATGTTCAGAGCCGAACGGAATGCCGAATCGCTCTGGATCAATTTCTCGATATCGCCGCCGGCCAATCGCAGGACATAAGGCTGGGTGGCGTGGCAGAGCGCCTGGGTGCTTGTCCGGCCGACCGCGCCGGGCATGTTGCCCACGCAGTAATGCACGACATCATCGATGACGTAGGTCGGGTTGGAGTGGGTCGTGACACGGCTGGTTTCCGTACATCCGCCCTGGTCGATTCCGACATCGACGATCACGGCGCCGGGCTTCATGGTCTTGAGCATGTCGGCACTGATCAGCCTCGGCGCGCGGCCACCCGGAATCAGTACCGCCCCGATGACCAGGTCCGCTTCGCCAAGGTGTTCAGCGATCGCGTATGGTTCGGAATAAATTTCCTCGACGTTGGGCGGCATGACTTCATCGATGTAGCGCAGGCGATCGAGGTTGATATCCATGACCACCACCCGCGCTCCCAGACCCGCGGCGACCCGCGCGGCATTGAAGCCCACCACACCGCCGCCGAGGATCAGCACCTTGCCCGGCTCGACGCCCGTGACGCCACCCAGCAGGATGCCCCTGCCCATCAGCGGCCGCTCAAGATACTTAGCACCCTCCTGGATGCTCATCCGCCCGGCCACCTCGCTCATGGGCGTCAGCAGCGGAAGCCGGCCATGGTGATCGGTCAGGGTTTCGTAAGCTAGCGCGGTGATGCCCGCGTTCAGGCAGCGTTCGGTCAGTTCACGACTCGCGGCGAAATGGAAGTAGGTGAAGATCGTCTGGCCGCGCCGCAAGAGACCGATCTCATCCGGCTGCGGCTCTTTGACCTTGATGATCAACTCCGATTGGCTGAAGACCTCAGCCGCATCATCGATCAATTCCGCGCCGGCATTGCGGTAATCCTCATCGCCGTAACCGCTGCCCGCCCCGGCGCTGCGCTCCACCAGCACTCGGTGTCCGGCTTCGACCAGCAGGCGAACGCCCACCGGTAACATCGCCACACGGTATTCATCGGGCTTGGTTTCCCTGGGAACGCCGACAATCATGATTTCAGCTCCATATCCGCGACAGCCAAAGGCGCATGGCGAGGAAGACCAGCGACCGGGCTTTACGCGCCGGTCCCGGTAGAGGATACGATCTATCGGCCGCCGCGTCCCGGAACGGCAGGGCGAAAACTATGGCGTGCTTGCCCGAAAGGTAGATCCATGCGCCAGTCGATCATCGGATTGCTGACGGATTTTGGTTGCGGCGATAGCTGGGTTGGACAGATGAAGGCGGTGATGCTTTCGATCGTGCCCGAGGCGCGGCTGGTCGATATCACGCATCAGATCCCGCCATTCGATGTCGCCGGCGGTGCGTTTCAACTGATGACGGCCGCGGCTGCGTTCGGTGATGATTCGGTCCTGCTGGCGGTGGTCGATCCGGGTGTGGGGTCGGCCCGCCGGGCATTGGCGATACGGACCAGGCGAAGATGGCTTGTGGGGCCGGACAACGGGTTGTTGGAACCATTGGCCGCGTGGGAGGGTATCGAACAGGCGATCGAGTTGGCTCCTGACCGTGTCGCACGAGGGATGGTGAGTCAGACGTTTCACGGACGGGACATCTTCGCCCCCGCGGCGGCGCATCTCGCGGCGGGCACAGCGATGGAGAAGCTCGGATCGAGCGTGGGTCTTATCGAGCCGTGTCCGGTTCCACTGTCGTTACCATGGCCGGCGGATGATGGGCACGATGGGGAATTGGTCACGCGGGTCATCTGGATCGACCGTTTCGGCAATCTCGTGCTCAATCTTCGCGCGGAGCATGCGGGTGATGTCCAGGCGAGCAAGCTCCCGCCGATGATCTTCGAGGCTGGTGACCATCGTATCCACGGGCTCAGGCGAACGTTCAGCGATGTGGCCGAAGGCGAGCCGGTGGCTTACGTTGGCAGTTCGGGTTGGCTGGAGATCGCCATGCGGAATGAAGACGCCGCGCTCCGTCTTGGAGTGAAGCGAGGCGATACGGTGCGGATACAACTCGGCGGTCACGATCCCTGAACCGCTTGACTGGTCAGGAAACGTTGACAATGACCGTATGCACCCGGCCATCGTTGCACGGGGGAATGACTTGGCCCTTGATCGGCTCGCCATCGAGTTCGATCTTGACCCGGCCCTTCTGGATGCCCGGTTTCTTGCGGATCTCGATCAGGTAGCGATCGCCCCGATAGTCGCGGGTCATCTTGGCCCAGGTCCATTTCGAAGGCAGGCACGGGTTGATCTTCAGGCCGTCCAGTTCCGCCGTGACGCCGAGGATGTGCTCCCAGGCGTTGATCAGCGACCAGCATGCCGTGCCGGTGGCCCAACTGTGGGAGCCTTCGCCGGGCCTGCCGGATTCGGGGGCATAGATGAACTGGCAGGCGGCGTAGGGCTCGATGCGATAGAGCTCGGGGTCCGCTTCGTGGCGGCGGATGGGGCTCATCTTGTCAAAAATCTCGTAAGCCTTGTCGCCCCGGCCGGCGTGGCATTCGGCCCAGATGCGCCATCGTGAAGAGTGGCCGAAGATCGCGCCGTTCTCCTTGGTGCCGGGATAGAAGCGGCTGATGATGCCCGCTCGGGGCTCTGGCTCGGCGAATGGAGGAAAGAACGTGTAGCTGCCCAGTTCATGATCCAGATACTTATCAAAGCTCTTGAGAATCTTGCGCACCCGGTCAGGCGGGGCCACATCGCTGACAATGGCGAAGCTGTTGGGATTGGCCCAGATCTTGCCATACTTGCTTGATCGCGTGCCCAGGAGGGTGCCATCGTCGTGCATGGCGCGCTGATACCAGTTGCCGTCCCAGGTCACCTCATTGAGCACCTTCTTCAGCCGCGTCAGGCGCCGCTTGAATTCACCCAGCTTCCGGGTGTCTTTCATGTGCTCCATGCAGGGGTAGAACTGCTCGAGGCAGTAGATCGCCCAGAAGCCGAGCATGACCGAATCGCCCTTCTTCTGGTTGCCGACCTGGTCCAGCGCATCGTTCCAGTCGGCCTTGAGGATCAGCGGCAGGCCGCGCTTGGAGAACATGCGGAAGAAATAATCCATGCCCTTGATGATGTGGGCGTAGACGGTGTCCTTCTTCTTGCCATTGGTATGGGCATACTCGGTTTTCTCCTTGAGTATGGAGAAATCGCCGGTCTCGCGGACGTAACGGGCGAGAATGAACAGCGGATTGATCGGATCATCGCTGTGGAAGGTTCTGGTGCCCGTCATGCTGACGAAATTACCGCCGTGAGCGTAATCGCCGTCTTCGAACTGCCAGATCATGATCCGCTTGACGATATGGTCGCGAACCCACTTGGGGTCCTGGGGAAGCCGGCTGGCGGTGTCCTGGCATGCGTCGCGCACGCCGAAGTTGTAGATGCCAAAGTAGCAGTAACCGGTGTTGCGGTTCCACCAGGAGAGGTTGGCGCCCTGGTACTTGAACCAATAGTTGATGAGGCAGTCGAAATCGTTGTCCGGCGTCTCGATGTGGGGTGTTGAGCAGACGTTCTCCCAGTAGGCCTTGCAGTTGTCCAGTGCCTTCTTCGCCTTGGCGACGGTGAGATACTTGCCCGTGAGGTTTTTGGCGTTTCTGGCTTCGCGCGGCACGGCCCCGAGCATCAGGACGAACTCCACCGATTCGCCTGGCGGGATGGTGAACTTGTGGCGCACGGCCGCGCAGGCATCGCGACCCTCTCCGACCTTGCCGCGCAGCGCGGCGGCATCCATGGCCCGCGGCGAGGTCAGGTCACGGTAGCTTCCGACGAATTCGTACCGGTCGCCCTCGTAGCTTTCGACCTTTTCCGACGAAGTCAGAAACACCGCGTGATCGAAGGGGATGTTGTTGGCATCGCTGTTGGCCGCCTGCCATCCGCCGATGTACTTCACCCACTGGGTTGAACGTGTGAAGAGCGTGTTATCCTTGAATTCCTGACGATTGAAGAGGATGTAGAACTCCCGCCAGGAAGTGTCCTCATGCCAGTTTCCCAGGGCCAACTCGACAAAGGGCGTGGCGGTGATCGTCTTGGGACGATCGCCGTGGTTGGTGAGCTTGACCAGCCACAGCAGGCAAGGGTCGCCGACATCCTCGCCGCTGGAACTGGCGGCATCAGGCATGGGCGTGAACCAGGTCATCTCCGATTCAATCGCGCCCTTGCGGCTGCGGATGGTGTTGTAGCCCAGTCCGATGTGGCACGCCCATTCGTCAAGCTTGCGGGTCGGCGGATAGCCATTGGCGCACCACCAGTCATCGGGCTGCTCCTCATCGCGAAGAAAGAGCAGCTTACCGTTGCTGTCACGCGGAACCCCATCGATGTGCCAGCGAGTGATGCGGCCGACCGTCGGGTTGTCCAGGAACGAGTATCCGCCGCCCAGATGGCTGGCCACGTAGCACCATCGCCCGTTGCTCAGGACGTTCATCCAGGGCCTGTCAAGCAGGGGATTGGTCAGGATGAACTCTTTGCCATCTGGAGAAAAGTTGCCGCAGGACGTGGTTTTCATGGTCCGGGATTCCGATAACGGGGGCTGGGAAACAGGGTAATGGAGCGCAGCAATCTACGGCAACGCGAACACGGGTCAAGTCAGGCGGGGTTGGAGACGGGTGAATCGGCCGGTCCACCGGAAGGTGGGTTGGGGCGTGCTCGGCCGGGCGGTGGGGAGGTGAAGCGGTGGGGCGGGCGTTCAGCGTTGGCCCTGTCCGCCCCGCGGGGCCACGGTGGTCGGGCCGGGTTCGATCAGTTCCAGGCGGTCACGGTCCATGTCCCACCGGACTCGACGGGCGGTGAGCATGGTTGGATCGTCCCGGGGTACGACCTGGACATAGCGGGTCGGCTCGCTGCTCAATTCGACCTGCCGGGATATCGCGTTGTAGATCATGCGATCGGCCCAGATTTCCCGGCTCGGCCAGGTCAGCCGAACGCGGCTGGCCCCGTCCTGGCCCTCAGCGCGAACCAGCATCAGCCGGGGCAACTCACGCGCGGGGGGCGCGGCCGACGCGGACTGGCCACTTTCGGAACCGGAATCCGCCTTCTTCTCAAAGTCGGCATGAACCGTGTGGGCGTAAAGATGCATCACCTCACCATCGCCCGACGGCCGATGGCTCATCACCACATCGCGCCGAACCATCAGGTCGTTGGCTCTGAAATCGGCGCGCAGCCCGCCGCGCCAGGTCCAGAGCGTGTCACCGCTTCCGGTAATGTTCAGCTCGGTTCCCGGCGCTCGGTCCCGGGCGGTGTCCGCCGCGGACCTTTCTTCCGCCTGGTCGGGGGTTTCAAGATCCTGGTAGAGCATTGAGCCTCGACCTTCGACGTTCAGCAGTTCGGTGCGCGTGTCCAGTTGAATCGAGGTGCCGCGCAGGTTGAACCTTCGCAGCAGTTCACCCTCGGGCTTGATCGGCTCCAGTGACCGCTCGACGACCGGTTCAACCCGATCGCCTTCGGCCGGGCGGAACAGTTCGAAACTGAACCCGGCATCCGGCTGATCCTCCAGCCGGCTATGGGCTTCGATTCGCAGCACCTGTCGGCCGTCGGTCCGCGCAAGGGATTGAGGATTGAACCGGACAACGGCTGTCGCATCTTCGGCCGTGGCGGTCGGCGATGCTGAGCCGCCGGGCCTGGTGTCCCCGGGCTCGGCCGCCTGAGCGCGTGGCGAGAGCTGCACCAGAACGCGGTCGCCCCTCATGGCATGTGTCCGATCGCGCGAACCGGCCTGGTATCTGACCTCTCCATCCAACTCGACACGGCCGGAGAGATCGTCATATCGCATCGAGCGCTGCCAGGTGGCTTCGTGCAGCATGGGCGAGGACGGTGCCGCCGCAACCGGCTCAGTCGATGCTTCATCGTTACCGGCATTCACGGTGGCGCTGTCCCCGGGGGCGTGGGCATCGGGCATCTGAAGCAGCCGGATGCGCCCCGGCCCATCGACCACCACCCGGTCTTCACCTTCGACCATTCGAATGTGATGACCCTCCAACTCACTGTAAGACTGGCTGATCCGCGCCGGCTGGGCGTTGGCGACTCCGAGAACATCCACGCGGTTGTGTTCGCCGGACTGGTCTATTCGCAGTTGATCGCCGCGCACTCGTGTCCCTCCCGCTTCAAGATCGAGTTTGACGTTCCGGCGTGCTTCGAGCGTCACCAGCTTCCATGAAGAGCCTCCGGCCGGATCGGTTTCCGGTCCCGGGTCATCGCGGTTGGTCGGGGCCGATTCAGCGGTGGGGGGCAGGTCAAGTTGTGTCCAGACCTGATCGAAGGCGGCCATCGGATCGCTGGGCGGGGTTTGATGCGGCTCAATATCGCCGGCGACGGTGGGTTTGGCCGCGCCATCATCCTCCGCTTCTGAAAGCCGCGCAAGTCCGAATCGAAGCTCTTCGGCTTCCAGCCGGCTGTCAGGCAGAACCGCCACGGCCTGTCCCGAGGCGAGCACCTGGAGTTGGTCGGGTATCGCCGCGTCGCCACGTCCAGCGGGGCGGAGGTCAAGCGTTCGGGCTGAAAGCTGAATGCCGGGCTGCGTGGGCGAATCCCGCGTAACGAGCCGCGTATTGCCCTTTGCGAGAATGGATTGGACCGAAGCCACGCCCGGCCGGCCCTCCCGGATGTCGATGTCGAGCCGGTCGGTGTCGAGACGAAAGTCGATATGCCGGGCGCGAACATCACCGTCAAAGCGAATGATCCTCGTGTCGCCGGCTTCGTCGGCCTGAGCCCTGGCGTCCGGGTCCGTGGAGATCGATTCGATATGCGCCTGGTTGCTCCAGTTGATGCGCATGGTTCCGGGCGCGCCGATGGTGTCACTGGTTCCGGCGGTCTGTAACCGGCCCGCGCCCAGCCAGCGGGCCTGGCTGCCATCCCGGGCCAGTTCAATTCTCACTTCAGGACTCTCAGGCACACCTTCGATCAGCCCGACCTGGGGATCGAGCAGTCGCAGCGGGTTTTCCGGTTCGCCGTGGAGGGTGAGTTGTCCGGCTTCCATCGAATAGGACATGCCGCCGCCGAGTACGCGTCTTCGAATCTTCCCATCTTCGAGCAACGATACTTCAACCGGCCAGAGGTTGGCCACGACATCGCTGGCATTGACCGCCCGGGCCGGCCCCTCATCGAGCGGATCGATCCGCAGATGGCCGTCCCATGTCACCACCAGGTCATTATCTTGAGGCTCAAACGCCATCATCCGCCCTTCGGGTGCCAGAATCTTGGCGTACAGCGGCTTGTCCGGCGAGGGTGCCGTGGTCACGGTGCCAGGGGAGACGCCATTGCCTTCCTGTGATTCAACTTTCCGGGGGTCGGGACGGTGTGCATCCGGGGCCGATCCGCCCACGAGGTCCGAGAAGAATAGCTCAAGCTCCCGGGCGTTTTCAGCCAGGACCGTCGGCCCGGAGATGCGGATATTGTCGTGGAACCGGGCTCGGTACCATTGGGCGGGCGTCGAGGCATCGGGCTGGGCCTCGGCCCCGGCCCCGGCTTGGGTTGGTGGGGTTGTCCGCCTGGGCGGTGCCGACGCGACGGGTTCGTCGCCGGGTTCACTTTCGCGTTCGGCGTCCGATGCATGTTGATCGCGGATTCGAAGCTCCCGACCCTTCTGGACGACGAGCCGTTCGATCCGATTTCTCAGCGTGTTGACGGTCAGGTTCAATCCCTTGCCGACAAACAATGTCTGGTCGGTGATGATTCGGATTTCGTCGACGGAGACGATCTGGCCGAGTTCGAAGTCCAGATCGGCGCTCTGAAGTTCGACCTGAACCGTGGGATTGAGCCGGGCATGCCGTCCATCGGCATCAGGCGTGATTTGATACCAGGTCAGCGTTACGGGTTGGTCGGGTTCGCCGCTGAGTTGGGCGCGGGTCGGCTGGTTTTCAGGCGCATCAATTCGGCCGCTCGCGGCGTGAATGGCCAGGATATCGAGATTGCCTCGCCTGAAGAGGATCAGGGGGTCGTCGAAGCTGAACTGGCCATTGGGCAGCGGGTTCATCCGCTTGCCGCGCACCTCGACGACCCGCAGGTCATCGATCTTGCGGATCAGCAGCGGGTCATGGACCCAGCCCGGTCGGGTGGATATGCCCGCCATATGGCGCATCTCGCCGGTTTCGATCGGCGCGGGAAACCTTTGGCGTAGTTCATCCGGGTCGAGGGCCGACGATTGATCGTCTGAACTCCCGCCGCCCCAGAGCAACATCGCGGCAACGAAACCCGCTGTCAGAACCATCAAAGCCGCCGTAAGCATGTATTTTGATCGCATGTCCTAACAGTTTAGTCATCCGGGTCCATCGTCGCCGTATGGTGCAACTGCATGGGGGCGGGCGACTGGCGGCGGCACAGCGCGGCGAAAGTGGCATAATGCCCCGAGATCAGAGGCTTTGCCGGAGCAGGAACCATGTGTCAGACAACCGGCCCGGTGACCGTCGGGCTTCTGCAGCATCGAACCTGCCCAACGGCCGAGGCCGCATGGGAGCGGGTCGGCGTCATGGCCCAAGAGGCGCGGCAGCGCGGTGCGCGGCTTGTCGTGACGCCCGAACTGTTCACCACGCCGTATTTTCCACGCACCGAAGACCCCGGTCATTTCGACCATGCCGAGCCGATTCCCGGCCCCACCACCGAGGCCATGGGACGACTGGCCAGGAAACTTGAAATCCACCTGAGCGCTTCGATCTTCGAGCGCCGCGCTTCGGGCGTCTATCACAATTCCACAGCGCTCCTCGGGCCGGATGGAAAGATTCTGGCGGTCTACCGCAAGATGCACATTCCCGATGACCCGGCGTTTTATGAAAAGTTCTACTTTACACCCGGCGATGCCGGTTCCGAATGCTGGCGTGTGGCGCCGATCGGCGGATTGAAGATCGGCCTGTTGATCTGCTGGGACCAGTGGTTTCCTGAAGCGGCGCGCCTCAACGCGCTGCGCGGCGCGGAACTGCTGCTCTATCCCACGGCGATCGCCTGGGATCGCGGCGAGCCGGAAGCCGAGCAGCTTCGCCAGCGCGATGCGTGGCGGGTGGTTCAGCGGGCGCACGCGATCGCCAACGGTGTTTATGTCGCGGCGGTGAACAGGGTGGGCGATGAGGGTGGTCTGACCTTCTGGGGCGGGAGCTTCATCGCCGGGCCGGGCGGCGAGGTGCTGGCCGAGGCCGCTTCCGATCGTGAAGAGGTGCTCGTGGCCCACTGCGATCCGGCGCGGATCGAGGAAGTCCGCCGCATGTGGCCGTTCTTCCGCGATCGGCGACTGGACGCTTATGGCGGGCTGATGCATCGGTGGTCCACATGAACGCGAAGCGCAGAACGGTGAAGAAGCTGGTCTCGCCGGTTCCGCTGCCGGGAATGGACGCGGCCGATCTGGGCTACCGAATGCCCGCGGAATGGGAGCCGCAGGCGGCGGTGTGGGTGACCCTGCCGCACAACGAGGCGACGTGGCCGGGCTGCCTCGACCAGGCCAGGGTGCAGTTCGAGCGTTTCATTGCCCGGCTAAGCGCCCATGTCGTGGTCAGATCGACCCAGCGATTGGGCATTCCCACCAACGATTCATGGATTCGTGATTACGGGGCCATCTTCGTGGTCCGTGATCAAGGGCGGCCGCCATCGCAGGAGGACCCGGCGCTGTGCGGGGGACGGTACCCGGTGGCGGCGCACAGCTACACCTACAACGCATGGGGAGGGAAGTATCCGCCCTGGCAGGATGATGATGCCGTGCCGGCCCGCATGGCCCTGGCGCTGAAGGTTCCGTTGTGGCGGCATGATTTTGTCCTCGAAGGCGGTTCGATCGATGTCAACGGCAAAGGTCTTCTGCTGACCACCGCCCAGTGCCTGCTCAATCGCAACCGCAATCCTCATTGCGATCGCAAGGCTATTGAAAGGAAGCTCGCTCGAACGCTCAACGTGTCGCGGGTCATCTGGCTTGCCGGCGGTGTGCGCGGCGACGACACCGATGGTCATATCGATGATGTGGCCCGTTTCATCAGCCCGGATACCATCGCGGCCGTCAGGGTGGGGCGGAACCATCCGGATTTCGACATGCTCGAAGCCAACTGGCGGCGTTTGCTGGAAGCTCGCGACCTGACAGGCCGTCGCCTGAACCTCGTCGAACTGCCGGCCCCGGAACCGGTGCGATACCAATACCCGACTCACGCCGATTACGATGTCGGCCGCCAAGGCCTGCCGGCCAGCTACGCCAACTTTCTGATCAGCAACGGTGCTGTTTTTGTGCCCGTCTTCGGCCAGAAGAACGATGATCTGGCCGTTCGGCAATTGGAAGGGGCCATGCCTGGTATTCAGGTCGTGCCCATCCGAAGCGAATACCTGATCGTGGGGATGGGCGCGATTCATTGCATGACCATGCAGGAACCGGAAGCGCCGGGGGCCAAACTGGCCACTCGGGGTCTGGAGAATGTTGAAGCCCTCTCATCCTGAAAGCCGACCTTATCAGTACCCGCATGGCTGCTTGCCGGGATGATGTTCCCGGGGCTTTGCCTTGGCCAACCGGTTTGGCGGCCGTCAAGGCCGGCGGACGTCGGCCCGGGCACGCACGGTCGGAAGTCTCGCCCGACACTACGGTTAAGGAATCCAATTTCATGTCCAAAGTTGCCGTGGTCGTGCTGGCTGACCTTGAAGAGGGGGGTCTTGGTCTACCCTCGGCGATTGACCATTCGCTGGATGGCCGGCCGGTGTTGGCCTGGACGCTCGATCGTGCCCGTCAGGTCCGCTCGGCCTCGCAATGTGCGATCGTGTATCCATCGACCCAGGATGAGGCCAGGATTATCGGACTTGCCGGTGAGGCGGGCGCTAAGTGCCCGCTGTTTCCCTTCGAGAGGGTGGAGGATTCCTACAAGCCATCACGCCTGATGACGCGGCGATGGTCCATGAGACATTGGCGAGGCGGTCTGGGCGGCGCGTGCATCTTCGATGAACTGCTGCCGGCCAAGCCGCTTTTGGATGCGGCTGACCATCTCAAGGTTGATGCCCTGCTGGTGGTCCGCGGCGACTGGTGTCTCATGGACCCGGCCATCAGCGACGCGGTCATCGAACGGTATCGAACGGCCCCGGACCACTTCGGCATGGTCTTTACCCAGGCACCGCCCGGGCTCTGCGGCATGCTCATCCGCAGGGATGTGATTGAGAACCTGGTCAAGGAGCCGTCCGGCACGGTCGGCTCGATGTTGACCTTTCGTCCGGCCAGTGGCCGGGGCGACCCCATCGGGCTGGATGTCTGCGTGCATATTGATGCCCAGGTCCGATCCAACACCGAGCGCTGGATTTACGATGCGGCCCGCGGTCGCGAACAGATCGAGCGGCTGATCGCCGCGCGACCCGAGGACTGGTCGAAGCTCAGCACTCTTGAACTTGCGCGTGTCCATCGCGGCGTTGCCTTGAATCACCCGCCCCGCGCGCCAAGCCATGTCACGTTTGAACTGACCACACGTCGGCGGGTACGGGGCATTGCCGCCGGCTTGTACGATTCAACGCCGTCTGAAGCCGAACAACTTCTGGAAGCCGCCCCCATCGAGGCTTCGCCGAGGGTGATCGAGCGCATCCTCACGGAGCTTGCCCGCATTCCCGATGCGGTGCTGGTTCTGGGCGGTCGCGGTGATCCTCTCCTCCATTCCGATGTCGGTGGTGTCATTGAACGCGCCAGGCGCCTGGGACTGACTCGGATCGGCATCGAGACCGACCTGCTGGATATTGAGCCGGGCCGTCTCGAGCAATTGATCGAGCTTGCCCCCGATGTGGTTCTGGTACGTCTGAACGCCGACAGGGCAGGGACATATACGCAGATGGCCGGCGTGGACCGGTTTGCGGAAGCCATGGGTGGTCTGGAAAAGCTGGTCAAGCTCCGCAACCAGGCCTGGAATGCCGGCCGACTGGACCGCGGGGTGCCCTGGATCGTGCCCCGTTGCATCCGTGTCCGCGACACGATGGCTGATATCGAGCACTTCTTCGACCGTTGGACCCACTACCTGGGTCACGCCGTCATCGATCCGGCACCGGTTCGCTTTGAAGACGGCGATGTCCACGGATGGGATGAGATCGAGCGGGGCGGAGTGATTCACGTCAGCCCGCCGGAATCCGTTCGCCTCGCCTCGGCGACCGATCGGCTCACAGTCCTGGCCGACGGCTCACTCCCGCTCTGGTCGCCCACCGGCCCTTGTCGCCCGGCGATTTCGCTGCTGAAAAGCTCGTTTTCCGCCGCATGGCCGGACCTGGTTTCCGCGCGTCATCAGGCGTGCCGGGCCGCAGCCGAGCCGATTTGTCGGGTTGCCTGATCCCGGGTTCACCTGCCGAGTTTATTGATGGGTCAAGTCATATGTTTTAGGTGTCGGATCATATCACAAATACGGGCATAATCGCCTGAAGTCCGCCGATTCATTTCAGGTTTTCCCGGGGCGGGCCTGCCGGGGCGATCTTGCATTGGTATCGCCAGTCGCTACATTACTCGACTCGGCTTCTGACAAAAGATAAGAAAAGAGGAAAAGAATCATGGCTGTAAATTTCCACCATCGCCCCCACCTGTTCACCAGCGAATCGGTTTCGATGGGGCATCCCGACAAGATTTCCGATCGCATCTCCGATGCCATCCTCGACAGTCTGCTGGCGGTCGATCCCAACGCCCGCGTGGCCTGTGAGACCATGGTCACCACCGGGCTGGTCGTGCTGGCCGGCGAGGTGACGGTGCATAACGATGCGGCGATCAAGGCGTTGGAAGGCGCTGAGGAAACCGTGCGTCAGGCGATTCGGGATATCGGATACACCGATCCGGCGATGAAGTTCGATGCCGACGGTTGCGCGGTCATCCGCACGCTGCACGGCCAGTCGGCTGACATCAGCATGGGCGTGACCGGAAGCGAAAAGCGCGAGCAGGGTGCCGGCGATCAGGGCCTGATGTTCGGCTTCGCGTGCAAGGAGACCAGCGAGTACATGCCCCTGCCCATCCATCTCTCGCACCGGCTGGTGGAGCGCCACGCCAAGGTCCGCAGGCAAGGCATCATCAAGGGGCTGCGTCCCGATGCCAAGAGTCAGGTGACCATCAAGTATGAGGGCGGCAAGCCCGTCGGCATCAATGCGGTGGTGCTTTCAACCCAGCATACGGCTGACTGGAACGGCAAGAAGAAGCAGGCCGAACTCAAAAAAGCGGTCATCGAGCACATCATCGAGCCGGTGATGCCCAAGGCGCTATGGGCCAATTCCAAGCCCAAGATTCACGTCAACCCGACGGGCCAGTTCGAGATCGGCGGTCCTCACGGCGATGCCGGCCTCACCGGCCGCAAGATCATCGTCGATACCTACGGCGGTCGGGGCAGGCACGGCGGTGGTGCTTTCTCGGGCAAGGATCCGTCCAAGGTCGATCGCTCGGCCACCTACATGGCGCGATACATCGCCAAGAATGTCGTCGCCGCCGGTTTGGCCGACGTCTGTGAAGTTCAGCTCTCCTACGCCATCGGCGTGGCCAAACCCGTCAGCGTGCTGATCGACGCCCAAGGCACGGCCAAGGTCGATGAAGCCAAACTCGGCAAGTTGGTGGCTGATATCTTCCCCCTCACGCCGGCGGGCATCATCAAGCATCTGAACCTCCGCAAGCCGATCTACCAGGTGACTTCCTACCACGGCCATTTCGGGCGCAAGCCCGGTGCCGATGGCACGTTTACCTGGGAAAAGCTGGACATGGTCGACAAGCTCAAGAGTGCGACCAGTCGCTGGTGAGTTCCCGCTGATCCAGGCATCATGATCCCGCTCGATTCATCAGGCCGTCATCGGCGCTTCTGAGCGTCGATGGCGGCCTGATGCTGATTAAGCCTGTGCGGCGTCGCGATGGGCCGATTCAGGGTGTAGCTCCCGGTCGCGCGGCCACAGGCGGGATTGTGTATCCTGCCAACGGGAGTCGTCGGTCCGGAAAGCGGGCGGTGGCTGACGCCCCGCGGCCAGTGTTTGGTCAATATTTTGGACGAGGCTTGCGGTATGGAAATCAGGCGAGGCATCGCGGTCAGCCCGGGGGTGGCGATCCATCGCGCGGTCGTGGTTGATGCCGAAGACCGGCCCGTGCCGCGGCGCTCGATCACGCCCGATGCCGTCGAAGGGGAGATCAAGCGCCTGGAAAAGGCGCTTCAGGCCAGTGTCGATGAACTGAGCCAACTGCAGAAAAGCTCCGAGGAGCGATTCGGCAGTGAAATGGCGCGGATTTTTGTTTTCCATGCCGGTCTGCTCCGCGATCAGCATCTGCTCGAGCAGCTCCAATCCACAATTCGTAATGAACACGTGACCGCCGAGTATGCGGTCTACTCGGTCTTGCGGCGTGAAGTCCGCAAGCTTCAGCAGGTTGAAAGCCAGTTTTTCCGCGAACGTTCCCGCGATTTCTGGGATGTGGAGCGACGGATTCTCAGTCAACTCATCGGGCCGGCCGCCGAGGGACTCGGCGACATGAAGACCGATTCGGTGCTGATCGCGGTGGACCTGACGCCCAGTCAGACCGCCGGCCTGGACAAGACCCGGGTCAAAGGTCTGGCCACGGATGCGGGCGGCCGAACCAGCCACACGGCCATCCTCGCCCATGCCCTGGGCATTCCGGCGATCGTGGGCCTTGAAGATATCACCAGCGCGGTGAACCCCGGCGACACCGTCATCATCGACGGCAACCGCGGTCTGGTCATCGTCCACCCCGATGCCGCCCAACTCCTCGAATATCGAAGTGAACTGGCCCGGCAGGCCGAAACGAAGATCACCCTGGCCGAGGTTGCGCGGCAACCGGCGATCACCACCGACGGGGTGGAAATCTCGCTGATGGCCAACATCGAGTTTCCCCACGAGGTCAAGCACGCCGTGGAGCAGGGTGCCGAGGGGATCGGCCTCTACCGCAGTGAGTTCATCTACCTGTCCTCGTCCGTCGAGCCCACCGAAGAGGAGCACTACGAGGCGTATATTTCGACGGTCCGCCAGCTTGATGGCCGGCCGCTGGTCATCCGCACGCTGGACCTTGGCGCTGACAAGATCAACGCGAATATCGACCTCAGTCATGAGCGCAACCCGTTCCTGGGCTGCCGGTCCATTCGGCTTTGCCTGCAGAACCTGCCTTTGCTCAAGACCCAGTTGCGGGCCATTCTCCGAGCCAGCGTCGAGGGCCAAGTGTCGCTCATGTTCCCCCTGATCTGCAGCGTGATGGAGATTCGCCAGGCCAAAATGGTCCTGACCGATGTCATGGAAGACTTGCAGGAAGAGGGGATACCGTTCCAGCAGGACATTCCGGTGGGCATGATGGTGGAGGTTCCGGCGGCGGCGCTGCAAGTCAGAACGTTTTGTCAGGAAGTTGACTTTCTGAGCATTGGAACGAATGACCTGATTCAATACACGGTGGCGGTGGACCGGGGCAATGAACGAATTGCCAACCTCTACTCCGCAGCCCACCCGGCGGTGTTACAATTGGTAAGGGATGTGACCCGCGCGGCGAATCGACACCGCAAAGGGGTGAGCATCTGTGGGGAAATGGCCGGGGATCCGGAGTTCACGATGTTGTTGTTGGGACTGGGTTTACGTAGCCTGTCCATGACGCCGCCCGCCCTTACGGCGGTCAAGCGGATCATCCGGGCGGTCAGCGTGAACCAGTGCCAGCGGGTGGCTCGAAAAGCAGCCACCTTCGATTCGGACCGAGAAGTCCAGAATTATCTGCGAGAAGAACTCAGAAGAATAGTTCCCGATGCCCTCGATGGACGGTCCATTGTTGGCTGAGCATTGGGAAGAATGAAACAGCGACCCGCCGATCGATTTCGATACCCGCCACGATCGAGCGAGTCTCGGGCCTCGGGCCCACGATGCCCGCCGCGAACAACCAGGCGAAACGGCTGGAACAGGAACCCGATGATCGATCGAGTTTCTCCGCCGGATCGCACCGGCTTGCGGTGTGGAGCAGCGCCCCTTCGCGCCGAGGATGGACGAATTCCCTCGGCGGGTTGGTTGGCGGTGGAACCGGAGCCGGCTTCCGGCCGGTATCGGCCCTGAAAGGAACGGATGTCCAAACGTTTGATGCTGATCAACTATGTTCCGGGCGAGGAATCTCGAATCGCGATTGCTGAAGACGGCCGGCTGGAAGAGCTTTACCAGGAGCGTGCCGGCAGTGAATCGCATGTCGGCAACATTTACAAGGGCCGAGTAACGAACGTCGAGCCGGCGATTCAGGCCGTGTTCGTCGATTTCGGTCTCGAGCGAAACGGCTTCCTGCACATTTCCGACCTGCACCCGATGTATTTTCCCGCCGAGGCGCGTGAAGAGCTTGAGGCGGTCGGGAAGAAGACGCCGCGCCGTGAGCGACCGCCGATTCAACAGTGCCTTCGCCGCGGCCAGGAGATACTCGTTCAGGTACTCAAGGAAGGCATCGGGTCCAAGGGGCCGACGCTGACCAGCTACCTCTCGATTCCCGGCCGGTACCTGGTGATGATGCCCTTCATGGAGCGCCTGGGCGTCAGTCGCAAGATCGAGGACGATGAACAGCGGCGGACGGTACGCAAGATGCTGGATGAACTCGATCCGCCTGACGGATTCGGTTTCATCATCCGTACGGCGGGCCTGGACCGGACCAAGACCGATCTGAAGCGGGACATGGCGTATCTGCAGCGCCTCTGGAAGGCACTGGAAAAAAGGCGAGGTGCCATACGCGTTGGCGAGCTGTATGCCGAGAGCGATCTGGTGATCCGTACGCTCCGCGATGTTTACAGTTCGGACATCGACAAGGTGATCGTCGATGATGTCGAGGCCGCGCAACGCGCCGCGGAGTTTCTGGCGATCAGCAATCCGCGTTCCGGTTCGGCGGTGATGGTTTATGACGATCCGGTGCCGTTGTTTCACCGGTACGACATCGAGCGTCAGATCGAGAACATCCACGCCCGCGAAGTGCCGCTGCCCTCGGGTGGTTCGCTGGTCATCGAGGCCACCGAGGCACTGGTCGCCATCGACGTCAACAGTGGCCGGATGCGCAACAACAGCGATGCGGAGACGACGGCGTATCGAACCAACGTCGAGGCGTGTGATGAAATCTGCCGTCAGTTGCGGCTTCGCGATCTTGGCGGTGTGGTGGTGCTGGACCTGATCGACATGCGGGCCACCAAGAACCGCCGCGCGATCGAACAGCGGTTCCGCGAGAACCTGAAGAAAGACCGGGCCCGAACGCGAATCCTGGCCATCAGCCAGTTCGGCATCATGGAGATGACCCGGCAGCGAATGCGCCCTTCATTGCAGAAGAGCGTTTATATCGAATGTGCCGCCTGCCATGCGGAAGGGTACGTGCGCAGCAGCGAGTCGGTGGTGCTGGATGTCATGCGGAGGCTGGCCCTGGCGATGCAGCCGGAACGGGTGGTCAGCATTGAATTGACGGTCAGCCCGGATGTGGCGTTCCTGCTGCTCAATCAGAAGCGGGCCGGGCTTGTGGCGCTCGAGCAGCAGTTTGGCAAGCATGTCGTGGTGCGTGTGAACGCCTCGGGCACGATCGATTTCATCCAGATCGTGGCCCGTGATGAGCGGGGTGGTGAAGTGCCGCCGCCACCTATCGCATCGCTCCCGCAAAGCAATCTAAAGGCCATTGAGCACGTCATCGGTGACATCGATGACGTAGCGTGGCATGAGGAGCCGGTGGCGGCCGACTCGAGCTCCGACGATCCGGCCGATTCAACGGAGGCGGATGAGGCCGAAAGCGGGCCGCGCAAGAAGCGCCGTCGCCGTAGACGCCGCGGTCGAGGCAAGTTCAAGAACCTCGCCGAAGGTGAAACGGGGGAGGAATCGACCGACGATCCATCCGGCCAGTCGGAGGCGATGAAGCGCGATCCGGATTCGGAAGCGGCGGGCGGGCAGGTTCCACGTGAAACCTCTTCGGATCAGATCGAGGCGCAACTCGCCGAAGCATCCGATGCACCGGAAGAGGACGATTCGCGGGACACCCGCGAGCCGGCCGCGCACGGCCTGATGCTCGAGGGGCTTGAAGGGACCGCGGCCCTGGAGCAGACGCCGGCCGTCGGCGAGCCGGTTGGCGCGAAGGCCGATTCGGCCGACGAATCCCAATCCACGAATCAGCCGCCGCCTGAGGCGCCCTCGAAGCCCTCGACACCGCCGCGCAGCCGCCTGATGCAGCATCGCAAACCGGCCAATCGTCTGGTTTCCTACGAATCACCCCTGACACCCCGGCCGAGAGTGGAAGGGCCTTTGGCCGGTTCAGCACGTTCCAACGGTGTGCAGAAAGCGGATCATCCCTCGCCAACGCCCAAGGTCGCGCCGACGGAATCCGGTCATTCCGCGGGATCGGCGGCAGGTGAAGCGGACGATCAGCCCATCGAACCGCGCCAGAGCCAAACGCCGGTTCCAGACGATGCGTCGGCGGAGCCGGCGACAAGGAAGAAGCCGTCTCGCCGACGGCGTGGCAAGAAGAAGGCCGGCTCGGTCCCGGCCGCCGCCGATGACACGCCCACCGACTCGAGCAAGGCCGGCGCGGCCGCTTCCGATGCACCGGCCGATTCTGGTTCAGGATCGGGCGGCGGTGCAAGGCCTCGAAAGCGTTCAGCCAAGGCACCCAGGAAGCGGGCGGTCAAGACCGCGGCCGGTAGCCAACAGAGTGAGGGCCAGACCCCATCGGCCGATCGGGTCGGCCAGGGTTATCGAAACCAATACCGGGATGGCAACAAGGAAGCCGCCGACGAGCGCGGGACGGAGAAAGTCTAGCCGATGAATCCCGCGATCAGACTTCAGCCTTCGGCTTCGATCGACCTGGCGCCGACCGGTGCGCAACAGCGCAGGCTGGTTGTGCTGGGTTCGACCGGAAGCATCGGAAGCAACACCCTCGAAGTGGTTGAACACCTCAATGATCAGGCCCAGTCCTGTGGCCTTCCGCCGATCGACGTGGTGGGTCTTGCCGCGGGCAATCGGGTCGACCGATTGGTGGAGCAGGCTCTGGCATGTGGCTGCCGCATGGTTGCGGTGGCCGATGTGGACAAGGCGAGTTACCTGCGCGAGCATCTTCCGGGCGTGGAGGTTCTGGCGGGGGCTGACGCGGCTGAACGACTGGTACGCACGGCCGGAGCCACGGATGTCTGCGCCGCCGTGGTGGGCAGCGCGGGCCTTGGCGGCACGCTGGCGGCGATTGAAATGGGCTTGACCGTGCATCTGGCCAACAAGGAAACGCTGGTCGCGGCCGGGGCATTGGTCCAGGAACTGCTCGAACGCACGCACGCTCACATTATCCCCGTCGACAGTGAGCATTCGGCGATCTTTCAATGTCTGCAAAGCCGCGGAACCGAGGCGGTGCGTCGCGTGGTCTTGACGGCTTCGGGCGGTCCGTTTCGAACCTGGAGCCGTCAGGCAATACGCGCCGCGACGGTGGAACAGGCTCTGTGCCATCCGACCTGGAACATGGGGCCCAAGATCACGATCGACTCGGCGACCATGATGAACAAGGCGCTGGAGATCATCGAGGCCCACTGGCTCTTCGGGCTGGATGCCTCGTGCATCGATGTGATCATCCACCCGCAATCGATCGTGCACAGTTTCGTGGAATTCGCCGATCACTCGGTCCTGGCCCAGATCGGACCGCCGGATATGAAGACGCCGATTCAATACGCGTTGACCTGGCCCCGACGGGTGGCCGGCTCCGGTCCGGAGTTGGACTGGTCATCCCTGAGACAGTTGGTATTCGAACCGCTGGATCGCGACAGGTTCCCCTCGATCGAATTGGCCTATGATGTGGTCCGGGCCGGAGGCACGGCCGGAGCGGTGATGAACGCGGCCAACGAAGCCGCCGTCGGGGCCTTCCTGGAGCGACGCATCGAATTTGGCGCTGTTTTCGATCTGGTGGCCCAGGCTCTGGATACGATTCCCATCCAGCCAGCGCGGTCCCTCGAGGCGGTTCTGGCCGCCGATCAGGCATCCCGCCGATGGGTGGAGCAGCGGATTGCGTCCCGATGAATGAGTTCGGTCAGCGGGCATGGCTGGAGTCCGCCCCGCTGATCATCAAAGCAATAAGTGAGTGATTCATGCCGGAACTGGAAACGATTTTCGCCCTTGTCCTGATCTTGCTGGGCTTTGGTTTTGTCATCTTTGTCCACGAACTGGGCCATTTCGCCGTGGCCAAGGCCGTTGGCATCAAGGTTACGCAATTCGCCATCGGCTTTGGACAGGCTCTGTTCGCCTATCGCAAGGGCATGGGCTTTCGACGCGGCACGACCGAGGCCGAATATGCCCGGCGGATCACCGAGTACCTTCAGTCCAAGGGCATCTCGCCAAAGGCCAAGCCCGACCAGGAGCCGGAGTTCGGCCAGGATCAGATCGCCGAGGCGAGCGAAGCGCTGGGTTTGAGTGAAACCGAGTATCGCTGGAACTGGATGCCTCTGGGTGGGTATGTGAAGATGCTGGGGCAGGAGGACATGGACCCGACAGCGACCAGTCCCGACCCTCGAGCATTCAACAACAAGCCGGTGTGGGCTCGGGCGTGTGTCATCAGCGCGGGCGTGGTCATGAACATCATCTTCGGCCTGGTGTTCTTCACCATCTGCTTCCTCAAGGGCGTGGATTTTCCGCCGGCGATCGTCGGCGCGGTGGTGCCCGACAGCCCGGCGGCGACGGCTTCAGCCATTGATGCTCCGGAAGATGAGCAACTGGTGGGGCTTCAGCCGGGCGACAAGATTCTCAAACTCAACCGTCGGGAGGTGGATGATTTTGTCGGGGTGAGCGTGGGCGTGGCCCTGGCGTCACGTGATGCCCCGGTGGATTTGAAAATTGAACGGGATGGGCAGCCATTGACCTTCCGCATGGTGCCGCGACCGGGGGATCAGGGCCTACTGAATATCGGCATCTTTCCGCCCACCTCGACGCAACTGATCTCCAAACGCGCTCTGGACCGCGCCGGCAGCCGATTGGATGGCCGCCTGGCCGACTCGGGGGTCGAGCCCGGCATGAAGCTTGTACGCGCTGGTACCCGCGAGGTCGAGCGAATGGACCAGGTTGATCGGGTGTTTGCCCGGAGTGATGGGCAGCCGGTCGAATTGGTTTTCGACGCCCCGCGTCGTGATGAGGTGGTGATGAGTGTCCGGCCGGTGCCCGAGACCCGTGCCGCGGGCGATGAGGTCGAAGAGGCGCGGAGTTGGTTGCGGCACTGGATGGGATTGATCCCGGTGGTTGAGGTTCGCCAGGTGCTTGCCGGTTCGGGAGCCGAGGAAGCGGGCGTCCGGTCCGGCGATGTGATCGCTTCGATCGATGGTGCGCCGTTTCCGGATCAGGCCGCTTTGGTGGAAAAAGTGTCCGCCCGCGCGGGTCGGACGGTCCAGATCGAAGTGATCCGCGGTGAAGAACGCTTGGTGCTTCAGTCGCGTGTCGGGCGTGACGGCCGGATCGGCATCATCCAGGGCTTGGCCACCGGCTCAAACCGCTTCGCGACGGTCTTGGATCGGTCGCCGATGGCTTCGCTGCGCTGGGAACCGGGGTCGCGGCTTGTCGAAGTGGACGGCCGGCCGGTGACAACACTCGCCGAGATTCAGGAAGCGTTCGTGCAGGCTCTGGCCGAAGATGGATCGAGATCGGTTCCGGTCACGGTGGAGTTGAACCTGGGTGCGGATGAGACGACGATCCAGACCCGGGTGGAGTTCGATGAAGAATCCCGTTCGAAAGTTCTGGCCAAGGGCTGGACCGCGCCGGACTGGCTTGCGATGGCCGGATTCGAGACCCTGCGTGTACCGCTTCGCCGCGACAACCCCATTTCAGCGGCCATTCTCGGGATCGAGAAGACCCATGATTTCATGATCCAGGTCTATATCACCATCGCGCGGCTCTTCCAGGGCACGGTCAAGCCCTCGCACATGCGTGGTCCCCTGGGCATCGCCGATGAAGGCACACGAATCGCCCGCCAGGGTTGGCCTTACCTGTTGTTTTTCCTCGGGCTGATCAGCGTCAACCTGGCGGTGATCAATTTCCTGCCCATTCCGATCGTGGATGGCGGCTTGATGGTGTTTCTGCTTGTGGAGAAGATCAAAGGCAGTCCGGTGCATCCGAGGGTGCTTAACGCCGCCAATATCATTGGTCTGGCGTTGATCGTGACGCTGTTCCTGGTGGTGACGTTCCACGATGCCGTCCGGCTTTTCGGGGGACGATGATGTCTGGCGATTCGAACGTCGGGGGTCTACCCGGCACTGCAATGGTCGCGTCGGATGCCGACAAGGCTGTTGCGCATCTGGCTGAAGCGTTTGCCGGAGCGGTGAGCGAGGCCGTTGAATCGCGAGGCCAGGCCCATGTGGCGTTCTCGGGAGGCAGCACGCCCAAGCCGTTGCTCCTTCTCCTGGGCACGAGTAAAAAGTTCGCCAGGTTGCCGTGGAGTCAACTTCAGGTGTGGCTGGTCGATGAGCGGTGGGTATCGCTGGAGGATGAGCGGAGCAATTACCGGATGATCCGCCATTGCCTGCTGGATCGGGTTCCGGTCCGCGAGAATCATTGCCACCCGGTGCCGGTGGAGTTCGAAGATGCACCGGTGCGATATGAGGCGGAACTTCGCTTGGCACTGGGCGTTGACCAAGGTTTTCCAAGCCTGGACATGGTCGTGCTGGGCATGGGTGACGATGCCCACACGGCGAGCCTGTTTCCCGGTTCGTCGGCGTTGGAGGTGGAGGATCGCTGTTTTGTGAAGAGCAGCGGGCCGACGGTGACGCCGCCGGATCGTGTGACGATGACCTACCCGCTGATCAACCATGCCCGCCAAGTGGCGGCGCTGGTGCTGGGTGCCGGCAAGCACGCGACTTTGCGGCGCGTGGCCGATGCCGCGGATCGTCCCGATGCCTTTCGGGGACTGCCCATCCTCGGCGTGCGGCCCGTGGCCAGCCCGATGGTCTGGTATCTGGACCGCCCGGCCGCCGATGGATCATGATTTCCCTCGGCCGCGCGGAATTGTGACCGCTCGCCGATCGAATTAGGATACAGTCATGTTTCGATCCAACGATGCGATGGTCGGGCGTTCACGGTCATGGCCGATTCGGGCTTTTGTCCTTGCTTTGGCTGTGTTTGCGATGCCGGGTGCCTGGCTTGCCGCGGCCCAAGCCGGCGTTGACAGCACACGTCCTGTCCGGGATTTCGATCCCGGAGCGACCGAACCATGGGTGCAACAGCAGGTTGCTCCGCCGGATTCCCCCGAGGGTCGCCTGCAGGCCGTCCGCAAGCTGTTGGCCGAGGATCAGCCCCGCGATGCGATTCGCGAGCTTGGACAGTGGGAATCGGTGTATTCTGATCATCCGTTGATGGCCGAAGCGAGGCTGCTTCGGGGCGATGCGAAGGTGGCCAGGGGTGACTACTACGGGTCCCTTTACGATTATGAGTACGTCGCGCGACGATTTCCGGGGACCGAGCAATTCGAGATCGCCCTGGAACGGCTCTACGAAGTGGGCAAGCTTTTTCTGCATGGAAAGCTCAGGAGCACATGGCTGGTGCCGTTCAGGATCTTCCCGGCTCGTTCTGAAGCTGAAGAGGTCATGATTCGCATTCAAGTACGTGCCCCGGGCAGCGAGATCGCCGAGCGCGCGGCGTTCACACTGGCCGAATACTACTTTGATCGTGGGCGGATGCGTCTGGCCGCGGAGATGTACGACATATTCCTGATCAATTTCCCCCGAAGCGAAAAGCGCGAGTTGGCCATGCGTCGATTGATCCAGGCCAGCCTCGCCTCATTCAAAGGGCCGCGCTTCGATGCCTCGGGATTGATCGAGGCCCGCGAACGCTTGATCGCCTACGAGTCCGAGTTTCCCGCGGCCGCCGAGCGCCTCGGCGTCAAGGCGCTGATGGTGCGCATTGAAGAAAGTCTGGCGCTGAAACTGATGGACACCGCCCAGTGGTATGAACGGCGGGGAAAGGACTTCAGTGCCGTCTATCTTTATGAGCGACTGGTTCACGAGTATCCCGCGACCGCCGCGGCCCGCGACGCCGAGCGAAGGCTTGAACGCCTTCGCCCGTCACCTCCCTCCGCCGAGCCCGCTGAGCGGCCCGCGACGGACAACGGAGCCCAGCCACCGGAAAATGTGGAGCGGGATGCCGATTAGTGCCGCACGCCCGGGCGACACCCATGGGTCGGTGGTTCGGCCCGATGGTTGTGCGGAATTTACAGGGAACATCATGCCTACGGCCGGAAAGGAGCAATGGGTAACCGCCACGCGACTTGTTCGTGGAGTCCGCGGTGTGTTGCTTGCCGGCCTGTTGATTCTGGCTCTTCCGGCGGGCTGCGGGTACTCCGCCCGATCGCTTTATTTCGAGGATGTGGACACGGTGGTGGTGATGAGTTTCACCAGCCGCGCGGTGATGTATCCCGATGCCGAGTTTCGCCTGACTGAGGCGATCAAGAAGAAGATCGAGCGTCAGACGCCGTACAAGGTGACGGATTCGAGGAACGCCGACACGATTCTTGAGGGTCAGATCACCGATGTCCGCCAGGCGGTGCTATCCCGCGCCCGGACGGTGGGCACGGTTCGCGAGACGGAGGTCGAACTGACCATCGATTTTGTGTGGAGGGATCGACGCTCGGGCGAGGTACTTCGCGAGCGCCGGGGCCTGGTCCAGGTCGGCCGCTATTTGCCGACGCGGGAGACCGCGCAGACCCTGGATTTCGGGTTGGACATGGCGGTGGATCGAATGGCGGACACGGTGGTCTCTTTGATGCGGAGGGATTGGGAGCGTCCCTGAAGGAGAGTCCGAGTGGCCGCGCGGCGATCGTCGATGGGTTTGCCGGGTCGGCGACGGCTACAATTGGCTTGTCACATGCCGCCGATCTGTGCGGTGATGACGACCGACCGGAATCTGAGTGAACTCCATGGCAGAACAAGGTCCCGAAAACGAAGAGAAATCCCGGCGTGATTCCTCCGGGCGCGATTCCTCCGAGCCCGAGAAACGCGAGGGCCCGGACAACCAGCAGAAGCCGCCGCAGAACTTCATCTCCAAGACCGCCATGGGCTGGATTCTGCTCGGCGGATTGGTGATTCTGCTGTTCGTGCTGATGAGCAACGCCCAGAATCGGGCCGAGTCGGTCCCATGGCAGACGTTTCTGCACCACGCCCAGAGCGGCGATTTCCAGGAGCCGGTC
The DNA here is from genome assembly GCA_020831765.1 of Phycisphaeraceae bacterium. Lineage (GTDB taxonomy): Bacteria > Planctomycetota > Phycisphaerae > Phycisphaerales > Phycisphaeraceae > JAFIFY01. The sequence goes on from JAFIFY010000029.1 coordinate 38,801, forward strand.
CTGGTCGAGAACACCCGGATCACCGGCATTCTCAAGCCCGAGACCCGCGGCGTCGAGGCGACGCGCTCAGCGTCCCCGCGCCGGGTTTCCTTTGAGATCGATCGGCAGAGCAAGGTCTGGTATCTGGATCAGCTCAACCGCGCCAATCAGGACCACGTGGCGCGCAGCGGCGATTCGATCCTCATGCCGTTTCTTCTCCACTGGGGACCGCTGATTCTGATCGCGTTCCTCATCTGGTTCTTCCTTTTCCGCGGTCTTCGCAATGCCGGGGGTGGCGCGGGCATGCTGGGCAATTTCGGACGAAGCCGCCACAAGGTGACGAACAAGGAGCACTCCAACGTCACGCTCAACGATGTGGCCGGCATCGACGAGGCCAAGGACGAAGTCAACGAGATCGTTGAATTCCTCAAGAGCCCCAAAAAGTTTCAGCGGTTGGGCGGTCGCGTGCCGCGCGGCGTGCTGCTGATCGGCGAGCCGGGTTGCGGCAAGACCCTGCTGGCCAAGGCCGTCGCCGGCGAGGCCGATGTGCCGTTCTTCTCGATCTCCGGGTCCGATTTCGTCGAGATGTTCGTCGGCGTTGGCGCCAGTCGCGTCCGTGACCTGTTCAAGCAAGCCAAGGATAACTCGCCCTGCATCATTTTCCTCGATGAGATCGATGCGGTCGGGCGCAAGCGTGGCAGCGGCTTTTCCAGCGGCGGCCATGATGAGCGTGAGCAGACGCTCAACGCCATCCTCGTCGAGATGGATGGCTTTGATTCCAGCGACCAGGTGATCGTGATGGCGGCGACCAACCGCAACGATGTCCTGGATCCGGCCTTGACGCGCCCGGGGCGGTTCGATCGACAGATCCATGTTCCGCTCCCGGACCTGCGAGGCCGTGCCGAGATTCTTTCAGTTCACGCCAAGCGCGTGAAGATGGGCCCGAATGTCGATCTTGAGAAACTGGCCCGAGGCACGCCGATGTTCAGTGGTGCGGACCTGGCGGCGATCATCAACGAGGCGGCGATCGGCGCGACCCTTCAGGGCAAGGACTATGTCGAGCAGGCCGATCTGGAAGAGGCACGCGACAAGGTCAAGTGGGGCCGCGCCCGCAAGAGCCACCGGGTTGATGAGGATGAAAAGCGGGTCATCGCCTTCCACGAGGCGGGTCATGCCCTTGTGATGTGCTTCGATGAGGACTCTGAACCCCTGCACAAGGTGACCATCATTCCGCGCGGCATGGGGCTGGGCGTCACTTTCTCGCTGCCGGAAAAGGATCGCCATATCTGGACTCGGCGGCAACTGCTGGCCAAACTTCGGGTCACCTTCGGCGGGCGTATCGCCGAGGAAATGGAGTGCGGCGACATCTCCAGCGGCGCGGCCATGGATATCCGCCAGGCCACCAGCATCGCCCGCGCCATGGTCATGCAATGGGGCATGAGCGAGAAATTGGGCTTTCAGTTGCTGGGCTCGGACGAAACCAAGAACCCGTGGGAACAGCCGGACAAGTACTACAGCGAGGAAACCGCCCGGCTGATCGATGATGAGGTCGGCAGGCTGATCCAGGAGACCTACCAGCAGACCCGCACGATGCTCGAGAATCATCGTGAGGAACTGGTGCGCCTGGCCGAGGCCCTGCTCAAGTACGAGACCCTGTCGCGCGAGGAAGTGGACCGCCTGCTCAAGGGCGAGTTGCTGGACAAGCCGACGGTGGGTGATCTGCTGCGGGCCGAGCGGGAGAAGATGAAGGACGCCGGCGGCAAGGATCGTGCCCAGTCGCCGCGCTCCGAATCCGATGATTCGCCCGGCGTCGTGCCTTCACCGGCCTGATCCTCGACACCTTTTTGCCGATTCCGTTTGAAAAAAGCCCGATTTTCCGGCGCTGAACTTTTCATGGACGGATTATGGGTTATACTTTCGCAAGCATGGTTCGGATGATGACAATTCTGGCTTTCGGATCCTTGCTGAGCTTGGCTCTCTTGAGCCAGGGCTGTACGGACAAGCTGTTTGTCGATGATCGCGAGGTCTCGCAGTACGATCGATACCGTATTCTGCGAGGCGAGGAGCCGCAGCGATTTCGCCGCGATCCATTCGGTCGCCAGGAGCCGGCCCTTCGCGAGCGCTTGCTGACTCAGGAGCGGTGACCCGTTCCCCCGCGGTGGTGGCCGGCCGATCCGTGCTTGGGTCCTGATGGGCTTGCCAGATGGAACGCGGCCCTGGAGGGCGAATCCGGGGTCGGGCCGTCGCCGGCAATGTTGACCGGAGTTGATGGGTCAGTGGAGCCCGTGACACGGGTTGATGGGTTGGCTGAAAGGTAAGGGTTGCTTTAATTAATCTTAGTGGCCCAATAATGCCGATAACCTGAACAGGGTGTTTTGGATTGGACCGGCCGTAACCGACGAGAGGAACAGGTTCGGGAATGCTGACAGTCTCCAGGCGAACCATCCTGGTGCTCGGCTCGCTGACGATGGCGATGACGCTGACGTCGCTACTGTTGCTCGTTCTTGAGCCCAGCGGCCGGGCCCTGGGCCAGATCGGCAACCTGCGATCCCTTATGGTGGCCACGCCCGACGGTCAGGAAGTGCCGATCGTCCGGGATACTTCGGTTCCTCTCAAGCCCGAGCAATGGCGGGAGATTCACATCGGATTCACCGGTTCGGGGTCTGGCACGGCTGAGGATATGGACCGGCACCATCGTTCCATGGGGCTTCAAGGTCTCGCCGACCATTTTGTCTTGCTCAACGGCCGGCCGACGGGCGATGGTCATGTCGCCGTGGGGTACCGCTGGAAAGATCAGATCGCCGCCGCACGGATCAGTGCGCAAGGGTCAACATCACTGGGTTCGGCGGTCAAGGTGGCGATCGTAGGCGATCCCCGGCGCAGTCCGATGACCGAAGCCCAGTTCGAGTCGCTCGTGGAACTGGTCCGTCAACTGCAGGCCGCGCTTTCGATTCCACCCGAGCATGTACTTGTCGAAGAGGGTTGGCACTTCGCCGAAGAGGGCAAGTTCCGAAGCCAGTTGCTGCGTCCGGCCTATTGATCGAGCGGGTTCCCGACATCCAATTTCGAATCGGGGAATGGCACCTTGTGATGCGCGCCTGTCGACCGGCGGCTCCGATGGGCGGCTGGCTGGCCCATGGCCGCGCCACGCTTGCGGCTCATGATCGATCCCGCTCGATGATGGTGATGGGGATCGACGCCACATCGGTGGTCTGATTGGCCTGATCGGTGATTCTAATTTTGAGTACATAGTGGCCCACGGCCAGGGAAGGCAGCCGCACGACCTGCACGGTGAAGAAGTCGCGTCGCCGGTTGCGGCTCTCGTCGACCAGTCGGGCCGATTCGGTTCGCCAGATGGGCTCATGTCCCGCGGACTGGCTGTATAACTCTATTTCCTGAAGCAGATTGACCACATGTAGTTCGCCCCGGCGAACGGTCTCGAAGCGGTCAAGCTCCAGATAGGTGACCAAGGAATGAGATCGTCCGGCGGTGAACCGGGTGTGGGGCAACGCCTCGTAGATGCCGAATCCGCCGACCTGCCGGGTCAGCCGGGCTTTACTGATTCGAACCGGGGCATTCGGCTCCGGCTCGGGTTCTCGGGCGGCCTGTGTCCCGGCGGGCGGTGAGTCGCCGGTCGGACGCAGTTCGGCAACAAGCTGCCGCCAGTCGGCGCGGCGTAGCGTGGGCTTGAGCAACTCCAGAGCGCGCCGCTGCTCGTCGTTCAGGCGCGAATGGGCATTGCCCTTTTGCGCTCCGCCGGCCTCGGTCCGGACGACTTCAAGAAGTGCCGCGGCCATGTGCGGATCTTTGAACTGTTCGGACAGCCACTCCAGAGCCAGTTTTCGAAGCTCCTCTTCATCCAGCGCGGCGTTCTCCACGGTGGCGGGCGGTGCATCATCGCTCGTTGCCCGCTCGATCGGTTCGTCGGCGTGCCCTGTCCGGTCCGAGCCGCTGTTCGGAGGATTTCGTCGAAGCACGGTGCTGCCATGCGCTGATGGTTCGGGCATGGGCAGGCCTTCCTCGTCGCCTGCCTTGTCCTCAAGATTTCCGGGTGCCGCCGTGGGCGTGAGGCCGAATTCGGCCAGCATCCGGCGGTATGCGGTGGCCGCGTCAGATTCCTCATCACCGTTATCGGACGAACTGCCCAGCCTGCTCGGGACGGGTTCGTCGGGCTCGGTCAGGGCATCCAGCCCCCGGTTTCGAGCATCTTCGGACTGCATCCGCTGGCCGGTTGCACACCCTGCCAGGAAAAGCACAACGGCAACCCCCAGAAGGATGGGAATACGTAAGTATAGTGATAAGACGATTTTATGTGACTTACTTCGGGCCGGCACGTTGACGATCCTCGTCGTGGCCCGGGGCCCGGAGCCGACGCGACCCGTCCATCAGGCCGTCATCAGGTCGGCGATCCGTTGCTCAGGCCGGCTTCAGCCCATCTCATCGACCATTTTGATGCACAGACATTCGAGGTTGCTCAGCGGCGTCCCGTAACCGGATTTCGAGCGACGGTCGCCCTCGATGCACTGATCGAACATTCGCACCAGTTGATGGCGGTTGAGGCGTCGCATCAGACGCAGGAACGTCGCACGGCCAGGCCCGAACAACTTCAGCTTCGCGCCGATCTCGCTGTCCGGTACCCCCCGGTGCTGAAGGTTGGCGCCCAGCCAGAGACGTCGGACCAGATCCGATACCGCATAACTGACCAGAACTTCGCTCTGGCCGGACAGATCGATGATCTCATGCAGCTTTTCGATCACCATGCCGGCATGCGACCTCGATCCGGTTGGCCGGTCGGCGGCCAGGGCATTGAGCAGGGCATCCTGAAGCGCCCAGACCTGTTCATCGCTGGTGCGGGACACCAGCTCATCGACCAGTTCCGGCTCGATCGACCGACTGTCTCCGGCGGCGGTTGCCAGTTTGGCCAATTCCACATCCAGACGCATCAGGTCCGTGCCTCGGCGACGAACCAGTCGCTCGGCCGACTCGCGTGGGAGCTTGGCCTGCCAATGCTCCGAAGCGCGGCGGGTGACCCAAGCGATGGCTTCGGGTTGCTTGACCGGCTCGCATTTGATCTTGGCACCGATACGGGCGACGGCCTTGTCGAGATTGCCCGGTCGCCAGGTCGAGGCTTGAAGCACCAGGCACGAGTTGTCGGCCGGTGCCGCGGCATAGCGCTCCAGCAGTTCACGGTGGCGGCCGGCGAACTCCTCGGCCTGCTCAACCACCACCAGATTGAATGGGCTGAACATCGAGGGGGTGCGAAGGTGGTCGAATAGCTCAGCCGGTTCGGCCGAAGCGCCATCAAAAACTTTGGGTTCGACCTCACCGACCTCCTGGGCGATGGCGCGTCGAAGTTCCGTCAGGACTTCCCGCTTGCGCATCTCCTCCGGACCGTGCAGGATCACCATCCGCCAAGCCGCGGTGGGCTCCGGATCGCGGGTGGATCTTGATGCGGCGGATCGCTTGGCCATGGTCGGGCGACATTGTAACCATGCCTCGCGGTCGGAGATGGAACGATCAATCATCGCCGCGATAAGTGCAGGAAGTCTTGCCGGTCTCCCAGACCGTCACCGCCTCAAGCTCGGCCCGCCCCGCATCGTCCAGATTCCGGATCGGCGATTCGAGAAGGCTGAAGATGATGCGGGCGATGTTCTCGACACTCGGGTTGAGATTGGCAAAGTGTTCGACATCACTGTTCAGGTGCTTGTGATCCAGCACATCAACAACGTGTTGATCGATGATCCGATCCAGCCGCGACACTTCGGGAAGGCCCCCGCGCTCATCGACCGGCGTCCGCACGCTGACCTCGAGGCGATAGTTGTGACCGTGTCCCGCCGGATTGTTGCACTTGCCGAAGATCGCAACGTTCTCCCGATCGCTCAATTCGGGAACATGCAGGCGATGGGATGCGGAGAACTCGTATTGGTGCGCGATGGTGACGTATGGCATGGATTCCCCTCTTGAAGTGAATCGAAGATAAGGCGTCAGCTCAAGGTGAAGCTCGACAAGCCGACCTTCCAGTTCCTCGTCAACCGCCTGGAACATGTCCTGGAGCAGGCGGCCAAGCGCAACGGTTCGGCCCTGATGCGGATCATCGCCGATCGCCTGGCGCATCAGCGGCAAGGCGCGCAAGCGCGCCGCACGGTCGATCACGGTGATGTTGATGAAATAGCCTGTTCGGGGGTCAGGTTCGCCCCTCGCCAGCAAGTGAATCTGATAGAACCGGCCCAGACCCCGCATCGGGGGCCATGCCGCGAAACTGTTGTCAACCGGCGCGGATTCTTCATCCTCATCGCCACCGATGCAAAATCGAACGGTGCGACTCAGTTCGACCACGGGACGTGGTTTCTGTTTTCCGCTCATGGGCCGATTATAGACGGCTTAGGCGCTGCGTCTCGCGGCTTGGAGACGCCATGCCAAGCGGGTGTGGATTCGTCGTCGGGTCATGCTCCGCAATCGGCGGGGTCCGAGCCGGTCGCGTTTTCGCCCAGGTCGTTCTCGCAGACGAGGGTAAACAGCTTGCGCCGCAATAACTGACCGGCGAGGATTTGGTCGTCGGTATGAACCACCATGACCGGCCGCCCTCGGGGACGTGACAGAAGGGGGTAGGAATACTCGATACTGACCTCGGCCGAGAGCAGCGCTTTGCAGATGTCGCTGAAGCTTTTGCCGGAAGGAATCTCCACGGCCAGCACCTCGGCCTCGCTGAAGGGAATGTTGTTGCGGCGCAGCAGCCGACGCGCCAACTCGGCTCGCGAGGTGATCAGCCGGACCACGGCATGATCGGATGCCTCCAGGACGGTGAGCGCGGCGACTTCCAGATACTGACCCTCGAACACGCCGACCAGCTCCAGCAGCTTGCCGACACGATTGGCCAGAAAGCAACTTAGCTGGGTGAGCGTGGGGGCCTCGAAGCCGTTGAGGGTCAATAGATCGCCCTCGTCACCCATGTCGTCATCAAACTCGCCCATTACATCATCTTATCGCACCCAGGCGATGAATCGAGGATAAACCGCCGGTCGTCCGCACGGAAGCCATCTCGCCGCGAGAAGGCCGCCTTGCCATGGAAGGGTTCGGCCCAGGTGTCGCCGGCGGGCGGCAAAACCCCATCCGGAAGGCGCCGTCGGTTCAAAAAGTGCCACGCGGCCTGGGGTGGCTGCGTGGCAGCAGAGGTACTTCTGGGGATTGTTGCGTGATGATCGTTCAAGGCTCGCCCTCGAATCGAGTCGGCAACCGTGGATTTCAGTTACAGATCAGCCAACAGCCGATCGATGGCGGCATCGAGTTTCTCGGGGGTCTCGTATCGTCCCTCGGCGATTTCCGCCCGGACTCTGCCGACAAGGTCAAAGCGAATCGTCCCCTGCGACTCTCCGCGGCTTCGGTTCAGTCCCTCCTCAGAGAGATCAGCCCGGTCCACCGGCTCCCGATTCCCGGGACCGCCGGGCGTAGGACTTGCGGGGGTGGAAGCTCCGGGGGTATGACTTCCGGGGTTGGTTCGATTTCTCTCGGTGCCATTGACACTTGGCGGAGTCAACGGGCGACCCAGCGGGGTAATCTCACTCATGAAAGCTGCGCTCCTCTGGTCTGGCCAAATTCTAATCGCCGGGCCGTTTTCCACATCCTGTCAACATTATCGACCTTCGCCTTCGGATTCCCTTAGGAAACCGATTTTCGGCCGATCATCGGCAACGGGGTGATGGGTAACCCACCCTGGCACGTCCTTCGGTTTGTTTCGACTGGGAGATGGGGGGGACTTAACCCGACTCAGGCGATTTTTTCGATTATTCTCAGAGCGAGGAGAAGACGCAAAAAAATACCAGTGTTCCCAGCAGCCAGACTCAAGTGATGCGTTGGTCCGGCATCGGAGGTCCGAGGCAGAGTCAACTCCGCAAAATGTTGACAAAAAGAGGCTTAGGCGGTTTCATCGCCGTGTCGTGCTGCGATGGCTTCAATTTCCGGGGCGAACGGCCCGGCGGAACTCGGCGGCGGTCACGCCGGTCCACTTTTCGAAGACGGCGTTCAGACGTTTGACCGATCGGAAGCCGCAGGCCTGAGCGATGGCCTTGAGGGTCAGGTTTGACTGCGCCAGAAACTTCTGGGCCCTCTCGACGCGGATGCGGTGCAATTCCTGGAGAGGGGTGCGGCCCAGGGCCTCACGAAAGTGATTTTCCAGCGATCGGCGTGAGGTACCCAGTTGCGAAAGCACCGTGTCGATGGTGATCGGCTCGTGGCAGTGATTGCGAATGAAGCTTGTCGCCTCGCGAACCAAGGGGTCGGTGACCGCAAGCCCTTCGGTCGATTGACGGGCGACCACGTGCCTGGGGGGAATCAGAATCGGCTCGACCGGGGGAGGATCGCCGTTCATCAACTGGTCGAGAATCTCGCCGATCTTGTATCCGACCTGCTCAAACGGCATGGCCACACTCGATGCGGCTGGAAAGCAGATTTCGCAGAACGTCTCATCGTTGTCCACGCCGATCAGGGCGATCTGGTTGGGAATGTTGAGCCCGGATTCGTGACAACTTTCCATCACCCGGGGAAGCAAGGTGTCATGCCAGCAGAAGACGCCGCACGGTTTGGGTAATTCCAACAGCCATTCGATGATCCGACGGTCCACATCGAAGCCCGTCAGGCCGGCCAAGCTGCGGCCGCTGGCTGATTGATCACTCAGGTCGAAAACTTCACAATCAAAGCCGAGATACTTCAGCTCCTGCTCGAATGCGATTTTTCTCCGCCAGGAGACAATGTTTGTCTGATCGGCCATAACACGGAAATGGCGATAGCCCCGATCCATCAAATGCCGCGCCGCCAGTCTTCCTGCTTCAGCGCCATCGGTGGCGACCGTCACCAGACCGGGATGGTTGCACCGCTCACTGACGCAGATGACTGGAACGTTGAGCGACTGTAAGGCGACGATCTGCTCTTCGTTGAACGGATAGGCAATGATGCCGTGCGGTTGCCACGCGTTGACGATTTCCAGATCATCGACATAGGCTTTGAGTCGAAACGTCCAGGGTCGATGCGGCCGGGCGTAGTGGAATATCCCGCGCATGATCTTGCCCGTGGATGTATACCCCTGAGGCACCATGACCACCACGCGCTTAAGCTCCGGGTAGGGAATCGCCTGAGCGACGACCTGCGCGGCTTTCGTCTCATTGTCGGTCGCAACAGGCTTCATGACATCGTCCTGCCCAGTGAGTTAGGGGGAAGCCGGAACGGTCTCGGGTCATGTCCCGATTGGCCGATTTTATCCTGATCGCCGCACCTTTGCGTTCGCTGAATATGCCCCCATGCTTTTCGGACGTACGGTCGGCCACATCATCGTCGTGGCCCATGCCGCAAGGGAAAGGCATCCTTCCGGATCCCGCGGCAATGGCGACCCAGGCCAGTGCCTCCGGATAATAGCGCCACGGCTACGGACTGGCCGAATGCCCCGGATAATCAGTGGAAATAGTAGAGCACCAGTTGCACGGTCGCGGCCACGACCGGGAAGGCGGTGATCGCCACGGCCAGCCCAGACACCATTCTGCCCAGGTGCTCCTTGAGCCGACCGATCATCTCGCAGAGGACGATGACCAGAAGCACAAGGGAAAACTTGTAGATGGTCAGACCCAGGAGATCCCATTGCATCAGGACGGCATTGGCGATGACATTGACTTCCCTTCCGCCCAAGTGCAGGATCAGCGATGTCAGGAGCAGATCGAACGCCGAGAGGACGACGAACCATGTGTAAGCCGTCGGAAACATCGCCGGCTCATGGATCGTCGCGTACCAGTCGGCTACCGTCGGTCGGGCCGTGTGATGGGCGGCGTGCTGAACGTGCATGCCCACATCTCCTGCAAGACATACGAAAAACCTGGCCATGGACAGCCGTCAGTAGTATCGGATTTCGATACCCGACGGTTGAGCCCTGGGCTCATGTCCGGCAATCGGCTGAATGTCGATTTCCCGGCTCCCGATGTAATCGGCCATCGCGTTCTGGATACTTTGGAGAAATGGTTCGACTTCAGATGGGCGGCCCTGAACAACCAGCTCCACTCGGCCGTCAGGCAGGTTCATCACATGGCCACTCAGCGGCAACCCACGGCCCAATCGCACGACCGTGTACCTGAAGCCGACGCCCTGCACGTGCCCGGAATAGCGCACCGTCCACCGCCGTCTGGAATCGTCTTTGAAACGTGTCATGATGTCCGCTCGGTTTGTCCACCCGGCGCATCATTGGAGTTGGGCGAGTTCGGACTCGGGAATATCGAAGTTGGCGTGGACCTTCTGCACATCATCATGGTCTTCCAGGGCCTCGACCATCGCCAGGACCTTTTGGGCGGTGTCACCGGCGCATTGAACGGTCGTGCTCGGCGTCATGGTCATTTCAGCGGTCTCGATGGTGATTCCGGCGGCTTCGATGGCCTCGCGCACGGCGATGAACGCCGCCGGCTCGCAGACGACGATCCACGCATCCTCCTCATCCCGCACATCCTCGGCCCCGGCTTCCAGGGCCGCGTTCATCAGTGATTCTTCATCGCAGGCGGACTTGGCGACGTAGCAGATGCCCTGGGGCTGGAAGATGTAAGACACGCATCCGCTTGTTCCAAGATTGCCGCCTCGCCGTTCAAAAATCTTTCGCAGCTCACCGGCGGTTCGATTGCGATTGTCGGTCAGAATCTCGAGCATGACGGCCACACCGTTGGGTCCATATCCCTCATAAACCACGCTCTCGTAATCGGCGCCGCCTGCCTCGCCCGAGCCTTTGCGGATGGCGTTTTCGATGGTGTCCTTGGGCATGTTCTCCGCTTTGGCCTCATCAATGGCGTAGCGGAGTGTGAGGTTCGCCGCCGGGTCGGGACCGCCGTTCTTCGCGGCAACGATGATGGCCTTGGCGCACTTGCTCCAGATTTTGCTTCGCCTGGAATCCTGCCGCGCCTTGCGATGCTTGATATTCGCCCATTTGCTGTGGCCCGCCATCGATCATCTCCATGTAGGTTCAAGCTGATTTTAGTCCGGCCCGATGTCCAGCTTCACCTCAGGGCCGCCGCGCATGGGCGATCCTGCTGGATTGGTCCGGGCATGGCCAGTGTTCGACCCCACGAGTAGGTACTCGATGGGCGAACTTGGCTGGCGATATTGGCGGTGGGCCAACCGATTACCCCGCGGGCGACGATGGACGCACGGGCGGTGGCGGTGGACGAGGAGTGGGGGGAGTCGGCCGCGCGTCATTACCGTCGGCCGGCTGCTCATCCTCTTCTTCCGCCCGCTCCCAGGGTGGAACGTAGGTGAACCCGTAACCGACGCGCGGCACGATCAGATGGTTTCCGATGAACTCCAGCAACTGCCGGTACTCGCGATGGTTTTCGTAGTTTCTCGGAAGTCTCCCCCGGAACTGGGGTACATCCGGGTGCGGGAACCGTGCTTCTTCCCTGGGCAGGAGATATTGCACAAGGAGCGAGTCGGCCGGCCGGTTCCGGTCGATCATCAGCCCGGTGTTGTTCTCGAAACGATCCACAAGGTAAAAATTGGTGTAGGCGGTCCGCAGATCCCGCGCATCGGTCGTGTGGAAGACTCGGAATCCGCCGCGCGGCAGACCATCTTCGTCCATGCCGCCATGGCATTCGGTCGTCCCACAGCCGTTGAGGATGTACCGGGGATGAATCTGGCTGCGCCAGGTCAGAAGGGCGGGCGGATCATCGACGACCTGAATCTGGCTGTAGAACTCACGCGCTCGAACCCTGAAGAAAAGCTGCACCTGTTCATGGGCGGGCAGGCGGCGGAATCTGTTCATCTCCTCCCGGCTTCGCGGCACCTCTTCCTCACTCCGATATGCCTGCAGGAAGCGGTCAATCGTCTCCCGGGGAATGATCAGGCGTGGCCGAAGCGGTCGTGGGGGATCGACCGTAAAGTCGAACAGGCGGAGTTCATAAACCCGGATCAAATTGATCTGTTCATCGGTCAGCATCTCCTCGGGCGCTGTCTGGGGCTGAGCCGCCGCACGTCCGTTCCCGTCCGGTCTGTCCGGTCGCGGTCGAGCCGTTTCATCTCGTTCGCGAATTCGAGCCTCGACAACGCGAGCCAGCAATGAGATCCGCTCTCGCAGCTCCCGATCTTCGATCCGATTCCGAACGTCGGTCAGATCGTTGACCTCAACGCGAGCCAGATCGAGCAGCCCGCGCTCATAGCCCCATTGGGCAAGCTGAAATCGCGCGGCGTAGTCTCCGTCATCGATGGCCCGGCGCCGCTGCGCGAATTGCGACGCAGGATCGGTCGTCGCACCCCGTTCGTCTATAAACCACGCAATAGAATCTATTTCGGATCGGGGGATGGTCAGGCGTCGCCCTTCGGATTCGATCACCAGCCATTCCGAGGTCTGGGCCACCACATGCCCGAACAGTTCGCCGCCGTCGCTAAGCACCACCATGCCTTCGAAGTAATCCATGTCAGGCGAAGGCTGCTGGGCCGACATCGATGACGGTGCCGCGGCCGGCTGAGGAAGATTGACCGCGCCGATCGCGAAGGCCGATATCCCCAGCGCGACGAAAAGGCCGGTTCGACCGGTGAACCATTGACGAAGTTGGCAGAGCGCTGGGTTCGGCATGGGCGAAACTCCTTCCAGACCTTGGATTCATCAGCGGCCCCGGCCCCCGGCCACAGGAGCCATCGTGGGCATTGACCACTTCCTGCACCATCTTCGCTGATCATCGGCCCGCGGACCGTGACACGTTTGCCGACTGCCCACCCCCGCCTGTCGCCGCTAATCAGCGAATTTTTGCACCGAAAGCGGATCGGCGTCGGGATTCCCGCAAGCGCCCATCGTTCATGCGCTTGGGCGGCCATCTAACACTCGTCTGCCTGATTCTAACGCATGAACCAGCGGAAATAATCCGCCGGAGTGCGAAGAATGCAGGGTTTCAAACATCTCCGGTCAGGTGCGGGCCCTCGGAGCATCGCCGCGCGATCCCGGCAGGGGGCGGGCACCGATCAGGCTTTGTCCGCCTTGGCGAATAATTCCTGCGCGTGGGTAATCAGTCGTTCGAGCCGGACCGGCTTGAGCATGTACCCATCCACCCCAAGAGCTTCGGCATACTGCTGATGGCGCCTGCCCTCGTTGGCGGTCACCATGATGACCAACGGGTGCTGTTCCTGCTTCTTGATTTTTTCAAGGACCAGAAAGCCACTTCGGCGGGGCAGCATCATGTCCAGGACCACGAGGTCCGGCGGATCGCTCTCGCAGATGCGTACAGCGGTGTTGCCGTCACTGCACGTCTGGGTCAATGCCCCTTCGGCCTGCAAAGCCTGGTCAATGCTGGCCAGAACCTCCGGATCGTCATCCACCACCAGAATTTTTCGGTCCTGGAGGCGCGGCTCCTCATTCACTTCGTTCATGGATAATCCTCTTGGGGGGTCGTTCCGCCGGGCTTCGGTCCGGTTCGCAGCCGACATTCAAGCGGTCGGACGGGAACCAACCCATTGTTCATCGCGCGGCGTCAGCGGTCAAGCCCGTCTTTTCCCCAGCTTGACGGCCCCCGGAGGGAACGCTGGGGTGCCCGATGCCGAATCCATCGGCTCACCGCCCTTCCAGAACCCGGCGAATTTGCTCAAGTTCCGACTCGGAAAGGTGATCGCGGCCCGCCTGAGCGTTGGCCGCCGCCTGCTCGGGGGACTTGGCTCCGGGGATCGCAACCGAGACCGCCGGGTGGTGAACCGCGAACCGCAGGGCGGCCTGGGCGAGCGTTCGCCGCTCGTTTTCAAGGAAACGCAACTTTTCAATGGCCCGGAGCTGGGCCAGAAACCGTTCCCGGCCCTCGCCCTCGTTCCACCGTCGCCGAACCCAGTCGGTAAACCGGCTCTCAGGCGTGAACTTGCCCGCGCAGACGCCCTGCGCCAGGGGGCCGCGCACGATCACCCCGACGTTGTTTTCCAGGCACCACGGCAACAGATCCTGCTCCGGTGCGGTATTGAGCAGGCTGTAATCCAACTGGACGGAGGCGAGCTTGCCGTCTCGGTTGAGCGCCTGGCAGCCCTCCACGGACCGCGTGCTCAGCCCGAATGCGCGAATCTTGCCCTTTTCCAGCAGTCGATCGAAACCTTCAAGAAGTACCTCGGCCGTGGTTTCGTCAGGTCGTTCGATGTGAGACTGATACAGGTCGATCGCATCGATTTTCATGCGGTAGAGGCTGGCGTCGCAGCAGAGCTCGACATGGCTCCAGTGTGTGTAGGGCAGCGGATGGCCGATGCGGCGTCCCCAGTTGCCGACCTTGGTGGCGATGATCACTTTGTCCCGATGGGGTCGAAGCGCTTCGCCCATCCATATCTCGCTGATGCCCATGGGCTCGCCATAGGCATCGGCGGTGTCGAAGAAGGTCATCCCACTGTCCAGCGCCTGATTCATGGAGGCCATCGCTTGATCGCGCGACACCTCGCCCCATTGGCCCCCGATGCCCCAGGCACCGAATCCGATCACGCCAACCTTCCAGCCGGTCTTGCCCAATACTCGTGCTTCCAATGCGCAAACTCCTGAATCGAACAATCAAAAAAACGGGTTTCGTGCCCGACCCACACGGTCGAGTGTCCTTACAACGTCGATCATCGTGATTCAATGCCCATACGGTACCTGATAAATTGCCAGCCATTCACCCCACGGAGATGTGTATGCGGATATTCCTGATTCGACACGCCGATCCCGATTACGCCCTCGATTCCATCACGCTCCAGGGTCATCGCGAGGCCAAGGCGCTGGCCGTTCGCATGCAGTCGATCGGCCTGGATCGAATCTTCTGTTCGCCCATGGGACGGGCCAAGGCCACGATGCGGTATACCGCCGATCGCCTGAAGATCGAGCCGGTGATCGAAGACTGGACGGCCGAGATGAGCACTTTACGCTTCGAGGGAGAGAAAGGTTCCACGCTCATGGCCTGGGATATCAACGGTCACCAGCTTCGTGCGATGGAACCGGCGCCGAATCTGGAAAACTGGCACACCTATCCGCCGCTTGATGTTCCGGAGTTCAAAGAAGCCATTGATGCGGTATTCGATGCCAGCGATCAGTTCATGGCCAAGCTGGGATACAGAAGGCAGGGCACGCACTACCAGGTGACCCGGCCGGGCAATGAGGAGAAAGTGGCGCTGTTCTGTCACGGCGGATTCGGCCTGACCTGGCTGAGTCACCTGTTGCGCATTCCCCTTCCGCAGATGTGGAGCAGCTTTTTCCTCTGGCCAAGTTCCGTGACGACGATTCTGATGGATGAGCGAAGCAAGGGAATCGCCACACCCCGATGCATCGGCCTGAGCGATGTCTCCCATCTTTACGCCACCGGCCTCCAGCCCCAGCCGCGCGGCATCAAGGCCAACACCCGCTGATCGCAGACGGGGTCGGGGTTCATCCCCGGGACTGGCGCGGATTGCTATACGACCCGAATCCAGGGCGTTTGTCGGTCGTGGGGATCGACGCTGGGCCAGGCCGGCTAAGCGAAGCGATCATCGCGCCGGCGCGGCAGTGCGCTGACATCCCTGACCGGCTCGGTTTCCGGAATCAACGAAGCCAGAGGCTCCCAGCCGGTGGGTTCGTGGTCGCTGAATCCATCACGAATCTTGATGGGCAGGGGGGTAGGGCTGGATTGGGCTTGGTTCATCAGCAGTCCACGGATCAACTCGTCGGCCTCGGCTTCAGTGATGTGTTTGAAGTGGAGCTCCAGCAGTACTCGTTCGATGTCCGGAAGCTCAATCCAGTCGGCCAGTTGGGTCGCTCGCTCATAGCGGGCCAGGCGCAGACTGGGTGCTCGATAAAGCAGGAGAAGCGTCACCATGCACGAGAGGGCCATGGAGGTCGAGATGATGTACTGCGGATGGCCAATACCCCAGTGGACCAGGGCCAGCACGCCGAAGACATAGCTGCCGATCCACATCACCGCCCGCGCCCACGCCAAAAGCCAGGACTTGAATGAGGGGCGGATGGTGACGTCCGTCCAGCCGAGCCGGTTGCGCCGAACGCGGACCACCGAGCAGATGGGAAAAATCGGAAAGAACCAGCAGTGGCCGAACAGCGTCCGCACATGGAACAGCCCGGGCACTTCATCGGTGCGGCCATAGCATTGCTTGCCCGTCCAAAGCATGGGTTCACCTGCGTCCGTGAGACCACTGGGTTTGTGACGGGGTATTCTATCCCGACCCACGGCCCGGACGACCCGCCACCCCCGGTGTCGGCCCCTGATGCCGATCGACTACACTGCGGCGTCTGGCCATCGCGCGACCCCCCACGGAGCCGAAACTTGGACTTGAATCCCCTGATCCAGGATGTACCGGACTGGCCCAAGCCCGGCATTGTCTTCAAGGACATCACGCCACTGCTTCGCGATCCGGCGGGCCTGGCCATGGCCGTCGAGCAGATGGCCAATCCCTTTCGTGGCAAGCAGATCGAACTGGTCGCCGGCGCCGAGAGCCGCGGGTTCATCTTCGGCACGGCGATCGCCCAGGCGCTATCGGCGGGCTTCGTGCCGATTCGCAAGCCCAGGAAGCTGCCGCGCCGCGTTCACGCCATCGAGTATGAACTGGAATACGGCACGGACCGGTTGGAAGTGCATGCCGATGCGATCGCCCGGGGACAGCGGGTGCTGCTGGTGGATGATCTGCTGGCGACGGGGGGCACCATGGAGGCGTGCTGTCGCCTGATGCAGAACCTGGGCGCCGATCTGGTGGGCATCACGGTTCTGATCGAATTGGCGTTTCTCACCGGTCGCCGCAAGCTGGACCAGTATGGCGAACTCCACGCCGTGCTTCAGTATTCATGAATCGAGAGGTCACAACAGCCCGTCGCCGGCAGCCGCGCACGCCCGGCTATGTCGAGCTTTCGCGCCGGCCTTGGCATGTGCTGATGTTCATCCTGCCGCTGGTCGTGGCGTATGAGATCGCGCTGCCGCTCTTGCGCCGCCATCACGAGGTGCCGGCGACAATCGATATTCACTCCAGGCGGTTGGTCTACACGTTCTTTGATTACATCGGCCTCAGCCCCAGCCACTTGCCGCTACTGTTGATTCCGGTGATTTTCATCGTCTGGCATCTGGTTCGAGGCGATTCCTGGCGGGTCAAGCCCTCGCTTTATGGTTTGATGCTTCTTGAGACCATCTGTTGGACATTGCCGCTCCTGGTTCTGGGGCTGACGTGGTTCGCCGTGGTGGGTCTTCCGGCGGGCGAGCCGGCGTCGCCCACGGCGCTGCTCTGGGCCGCGCCGTGGGGATTGCTGGATGCATCTTCCTCAACGACGGTGAGTGTGAACTGGGCACTGGGGGCGACCCTGGCGATCGGGGCCGGGCTTTACGAGGAACTGATGTTCCGACTCGGGTGCCTCACGCTGGTTCATTTTCTGGCCGCCGATTGTCTGAAGCTGTCGGCGGGCTGGGCGTTTGCCCTGGCCGTCGGAGTCAGTTCGGTGTTGTTTGCGCTTTATCACTTCTCGCCGACAAATCCGTTCTCGTGGCCGGCGTTCGGCTTTTACTTCGTGGCGGGTCTGTACCTCGGCGTGGTCTTTGCGCTTCGGGGGTTTGGAATTGTGGCCATGACTCATGCCCTTTACGACATCGCCTATGTGGGTATTGCCTGGTCGGCAGCTCCGTCGGCGTGATATGCCGCTGCAACTCGATGGGCTGATCGATAAGCGTCGGCTTCGGCGAGCCGCCTTGGGGGCAGGTCGGTTTCACCGATTATTGGGTTTAAGAAGTGCTCGTCGCGGCGGCAACAGGTTGGCGGATCCGGATTTTTGACTGTCGCCTGAGATGCCCCTACCGTCGAGGGTCTCTTTGAGGTCCGGTTCAATGACCAATCATCCCAGCCCCGCTACTCTGGCCCAGTTACGCAGTACCGGATATCGATATCGATCGGTCAAGCAGGAACTGCGGGAGAATCTGATCGCCCGACTTCGAGCCGGCGATGAGATTTTCCCCGGGGTGTTGGGATATCGCGAAACCGTCCTGCCGCAGGTGATCCACGCGATCCTTTCGAGACACGACATGCTTTTTCTGGGTCTGCGCGGCCAGGCGAAGACACGCATGCTGAGAATGCTGCCCCAGTTCCTGGATGAATGGATACCGGTGCTCGCCGATGCCGAGATTCCCGACGATCCGCTCCATCCGGTGACGACGCTGGGCCGGCGTTCGGTCGCCGAGAAGGGGGATGATGCTCCGTTGCGCTGGATGCATCGCGATGAGCGGTATCACGAAAAGCTTGCCACGCCGGATGTGACCATCGCCGATCTGATCGGTGAGGTTGATATCGTCAAGTACGCCGAGGGCCGATACCTTGCCGATGAATCGACGATGCACTTCGGCCTGATCCCCAGAACCAACCGAGGCATCTTCGCGATCAACGAGCTGCCCGATCTTGCCCCGCGGATTCAGGTCGGGCTGTTCAATGTTCTGGAAGAGCGGGATATTCAGATTCGTGGCTATCCCATTCGCCTGAGCCTGGATGTCTGCCTGGCGTTCAGCGCCAATCCCGAGGATTACACCAACCGGGGCCGGATCGTCACCCCGCTGAAGGATCGCATCGGCAGCGTCATCCGCACCCACTACCCCCAGACCACCGAAGAGGCCATGGCCGTCACCAGCCTCAACGCATGGGTGCAGCGCCAAGCGGCCGAAGGCGGCGATCCGACACCGGATGTCATCGTTCCCGAGTTCATGCACCGCATCATCGAGACGGCGGTCGCCCGGGCCAGGAGCAGCACACACATCAACCAGTCTTCCGGCGTCAGCGTTCGTGCATCGGTCGCCTGTCTGGAGAACATGGTGTCAAGCGCTGAACGCCGAGGCATTCTTGCCGGGGAGAAGTCGGTGGTGCCGCGGATGTGCGATCTGGCGCATCTTGTGGCATCGACGCGCGGCAAGATCGAACTGATGATGGCCGAGGATGGTTCGGCCGGGGAGGACCGGGTCGTGCTGAGCCTGATCGGCGAGGCGGTCAAGGATGTCTTCAACCATTACGCCCAGGTCGAGGAGTTTGAAGCGATCATCGAGACGTTCGAGGATGGGCTGACTCTGGTGATCAACGATCAGTCGCCGGCCGGCGAGATCATCGAGAACGCGAAACTGGTCAAGGGCCTGAAAGATGCGGCCGTCGAGATGGCCCAGCGTATGGAGCTTGATCCGAAGAATCCCCAGATGCTGGCATGTGCGGTGGAGTTCATTCTCGAGGGGTTGTTCGTCAACAATCGTTTGAGCAAGAAGGAAACGTCCCACGGAATCGGGTATCGGCGGTGAATTGGACCACTTGGGCTCTTCCACGAAAACAGCAGGCCGCGCGACTTGCACGGCCTGCTGGTGGTTCGGTACCCGAATCGCGCGACTTTCTCGCGCGGGTTGGCACTAATCGTTGATGCGTTCGCGGATGTCCTCAGCGCCGTCGCGAATGGCCTCCTCGGCGTCCTCAGCGGCATCACGAGCCCTCTCGGCGGCCTCCTCGGCTGTATCGCGGGCTTTTTCCGCGGCCTCCCGGGCGGCTTCCTCGGTCTTTTCGGCCGCGTCCTCGGGCGTGGTATTGTCGTTGCCGCAACCCGTGGTCATGCCCAGGGCAAACACCAGGCAGCCCACGGCCGCCACGAATCCAAAACGAGCTAAGAAGTTCATCGTGTTGACTCCATCACCGGATCGTCGAGCCCAGTTCCGATGCACATGCCCGGTGGGTACTCGACGTGTTTCTCTCTTTTTGTTGTATACGACCGGTCAGGCAAGATCAAACCACAAGAAACGATATAATGATCTGGATATACAGAAATGCGCCCCTGCCCGCTTGATCTCGGGCACTGGGTGATCCAGATTCAGCCTTGCGCGCCGCTCACCATTTTGTCCCGTCGAATTTGTAGCATCAGCGCCCAACCGGCGGTCTGATGGTTGATCGGGTCGGCTCGGGCGTCGGGCACGCTCCGAAGCATGTTTGAAAGTGAAAGGGCATGTTGATGCGAGGTTTTGCGCGTGTACCGGGGACGATTGACTCCAGTCTCGGTCTTCGTCTGATGGCAGCGAGCGACGGTCCGTGGTGGTCTGCGCTGGCGGCGCGGCTGCCGCTGGCGGCGTTGCTCATCTTGGTCACCGCCGCCCTGGCGTTTATTGCCGGATGCTCGGAACATGGTTCCAGCGCCGGTGAGGTCAAAGATATCGGGACGGGCGACCGGATCATGATCGACGGCGATTTTCAGGATTGGGCCGGTCAGCCCAACATCGTCGCCGATGAGCACTTCCTCTACATTCTTCTGGACCTGGGTTATC
>JAFIFY010000032.1 GCA_020831765.1 Phycisphaeraceae bacterium
GTGGTGTGTCTTGAACGCAGCTTTCTCGCCACAGTGATCTGTGCGCGGAAGCGGTGTGAGTGTTGTCATACTTTTCCAAGGACCGTTCCGATGACCAATCGCATTAAATCCAGGATGTCCGGGGTTCGCGTCGCATGCCTTTCAGGAGCCCTTCTGCTGGGGCCGGGCGCTGCCTTGGCCGATTCGGTTTCGGATCCTGCGACATTCATTCAGCAAATTGAAGCGGTGGCAGCCGAGGGTACGGAGGCTCAAGCACAACGAGACGCGATCGGTGCTCAGACGGCCGATGCGTATCTTGCGGCGCGCACTGAGGAGGGTTTTGATCCGAGTGCGTGGTTGGCTGCGATCCGCGTTGCCGGACGATACGCGCCCGCCCCGACACGGCTGACGGTCGCCGATGACCTGCTCACTCGATTGGCTCCGGATGCGCAAACGGCCGCTACGATGAATTTTGCGGCGCTGGACTCACTTGGCCGCGCCCTGGTGGCCATGCAGCATCGTCCGCGCGCTGGACAGGCGATTGCCCGATGGATCGATGGCTCAGAAGCTTACAGCGAGTTGAACCCCGCCGACTTGCGGGTGCTGTCTTGGTTTGCGCGAATGTCTGGCCAGGCAGGCCTTGAAGCGCGGCGTAAGCTGATCGAACGGCTGCTGGAGAACGATGCCTCAGCGATTCGCGCGATCGGCTTGGAAACCAACACCAAGTTCATTGAGTTTCTGGGTGGCTCGCCCACCGACGACCAACGTGCCCAATGGCGGCAGCGTCTTCATGAGGCCTATATCCAGTCTCCGCAGACCGTAAACCAGATGCCGCTCCCGGAGGCTCATTCCCTGGCACGAATGCTCGCCGGCTTCCGGGCGATTGACTCGGAATCTGAAGTGTTTGTGATCTGGGTTGCCGGCGCTGCCCAGGTGCCCCACGATGTAAGTACCGGCCAGATGCGCTGGCTGGTCAGAGAGATCGGTCGTGTAGCGCGAAGTGATCCATCCCAGGAGACGCTTGATGGAGTCGAGCGGGCTCGCCGCAACATTGGTGAGCATCTGCAAGCTCGGTACATGGGTGATCTCGAAGCGCTCAGAGCCACCGGTCCTGGTGGGTTGCGTGGGCCGATCACCGCCGCCGCGGCGACTTTGGATCCCGATACCCGTGCCGATTGGCGAGACCGATTGCTGTTGGCGTTCGCTCCGGACGAACAGGCCCTTGGGGCACTCAACGCCCAGGCGACCAACCGCTTGCGGTCGTCCATCGCGCCGCTCGACCGAGTGGCTTCCAACGATCTTGCATGGCGATGGATGCAGACTCAGGGCGACGATTACGACAGCCAACACGGCAATGATCTTCTGACCATCGCGCGTTACGCGGTGCGGGCGCCTGCTGCCAGGGAGATCGATCGAGAAGCGTTGATGGTCGCGGTCAAGACGCTGGTGGATGCTCGCACCGGTGGTCAGCCGGTCGACTATCGCACCGCGCTGCAACTCATGATGATCTACCATACCGCGAGAAATCCACAACGCGCCCGCTATTGGCTTAACCATGCGTACGACATTGCATTGGGCACGCCTGAAAAGCGCCAAGCCGCGACACGGGGAACTTTCAATGAGTTGCTCTTTCACTGCTACCACTTCGCCGAGGTCGGTATCCATCGCCCTCGGCCTGAACTGGTCGAGGTGTTGGTCAGGCTGACCCTGGATGGCGCTTACCCGAATCCCGAGCTGGAGTTGGCTTCGTATCTCCTGTTCGACGACGACTCCCGCGACCAGATCGAGGGCATCCTTGTCGATGACCAAGGCCAACCCCGATTGGAACTCGCTCGTCTGCTGGCCCACGCCCACCATCTCAATACCACGAGTTCCGATTATCGCGTGCGTGTCAGCGAGTTGGCGGCGCCCAGTCGAGCCCAGCAGCCGTCTCAGCCCCTTTGGGACGTTGCCGAGGCGTACGCTCGTGTCTACGCACGCCAGAACCCCCGGATCGGCTTGGCCATCGTCGATGTTCGCCGAGCGCTTGGGACTGCGGAGATCGAATCGCAGCGCTATCGGCTGCTGGTTGAACTCGTCTCCCTCTATCGAGAAGTACGCAATTACCGTTCGGCCCTGGCGCTGATCGACAGTGTCCAGGCCCAGTTCGACGAAGAGCGCCGACAGTCGCTCCAGACGCTGCGTCAAGCGATTGAATCCGCCGCCGCCAGGCAAGCGCGTGAACAGGCCGCCCTCCATAACCAGCCCTGAATCAATCTCCGCCGTGCCGAGCGCGGCGAAGTATTTCGAATCCAGATGTATCGTCCGTGATTTTCTTGATCCAAACCCACAATATCGCAGGAATACACCGATGTTGAGCCTTCGATCATCTATGTCCAACTCCGATGTCGCCTCCTGGCCCATCTATCGACCAGGTCGCCTCAACCGTCCGATTCAGGGTGTTCGGACCAAGGCGGTTGGTTTCAGCCAAGCCGGTTGCGTTTACCTGCTTGCGGTTATCATCGGACTCTTCGCCGCATCCGCTTTCGCGGGCGAATCTCCTTCACCCGAGAAGCTCAATGATTCAGGGACTTGCGTATCCTGCTCAGGCAAGACCAGCATTCTGCTCACTCGTGGGGTGACGCCGGGATCGGGCGGACGCCAGGACCCATCCGGGTTGGCGGATTTCGAGACGATCGCCTTTACGCTTTCAGAACTTCCAGAGTCCACCCCAATCGAGCATAAACAGGTGAATGGTACGGTGACGGAAGAAACACCTCTCCGGACGATCACGGTCGAGTGGGGCACCGGCCCCTCGCAATTCGGGAAGACGGACTCCGTGCCCTTTCGACGATTGTTCAAATCAGGCTCGGGAGCCACCGAACACATCTACACAGCGATCGATCCGGAGATCGGGGCAACCTTGATTTATAACGCTGCGAGCGCGCCGGCCAAATTCGAGTTGTTCGGCGTGGATGGCTCGTATGTGGTCCAGGAAGGCCAGCATGATGACCGTATAATCAAGATATTCAACCCCTCCGGCCGTCTGATACATCACGAAACTCCGGATGGGAACCAGCGAAAAATCGTTTCCGGTACACGGCAACTCAAAAGGAACGAAGGCACGAACCCTTCGGCGACGGGTGGCCCGACAACATCCGATTGGGTTGAACTCACAGAGAGTGACGCGAACGATGAAGAGAATGTGCATGTTCGGACGGTGATCCACGATGGCCTGGTCAATGGTGTTCTCCATCGTCGACGTGTAACAACGATCGATCATGAGGGCGCGATTCACTCGACGATTTACGTCTATCATCCATCCGATGGCGACGACCAAGACTCGGCGGGGCATCTCTGGTTTGAAGTCGGCCCGGCGGGCGTTGCCCGGATGCTCGTGGCCAACGGCAAGCTCGATGCGGGAGTCATCAAGGACTCACCCGAGGACCAGTGCGGACTCGATCGGTGGGAGGAAGAAGGAACCAAGCCTTTCGTCACCGACGATGAACTCAAGGAGCACGCGTCCTACATCAACGTGGCGTATGATGAAAATGAACGGGTTACCGAGCGCATCTCCTTTGGTCCCGGCGGCTGCGGGAGCTGCCCGGGTGGCGAAGCGGTCGGAGCGACCTACGTTTACGGCACCTCGCCAAGGTTCACCAAGGTCACCGAACCCAGCGGCCTGCGCACGGTGACCATCTACAACAGTCGCAACCAGGTCCAGTACACCATCCGGACCTACGTCGAAGATGATGTACAGTCGTCAGACCTTTGGATCGAGCACAACATCTATGATGAGCAGACGCATCAGCTGACTGAGCGAAGAGGCGTCGTCGCATGTTCAAACTATGATGTTAACTTGGCGAACTGGAACGTCACGCCGGTTGACTCCAACGAAGGCATCGTCGACCTTTACGAGTATGATGACGAAGGGTACTTGATCGCCCACAAGCGCAAGAACGGCACACTCGGTGAACCGCATTGGGTCAGCAGGACTGTATATAGCGAAGATCCTGACACGGAGGGAAAAACCACCGTCAACGACATCACCGTCAAACGCCCGACTAAAAAGATTCACTATCCGATCCTGACCGACGAATCTGATCATGATTCAAAGCGTGTCACGACATACGAATATGAGTTCTACGATAACTCCCACGCCATCAAGACGCTCACCGTGACCCGGCCCGCTGTGCCGACGGCGATGAATGGCGATGGCTCGACCGCGGCAATCACGCGGACGTTTTATCAGAAA
>JAFIFY010000033.1 GCA_020831765.1 Phycisphaeraceae bacterium
GACCAGCAAGGCGCTCAGCAAGCGTACCGTCAGTGGGTGGCCGACACGGATCGTTTGGGTGAGGCGACCGTGCATGAACTACGCAAGATCGCGCAGTGGCTCAACGACCCCAGGGTGGGTAACCCCCTCGGATCGCGCGGCGAAGCTGAACGTGCGCGCGTGGCCCACCATATGCTTCAGACGCGTGCGTCCGATGCGGCAGCGACGGCGGAGATCGCGCTGGTCTACTGGGATCCATTCAGCCGGTTTCTCCACGACGTTGTCGATCAACCTGAGCGTCGGCAGTGGGCGCATCGCCTTGTCGAGGCCTTTGCCGAATCCGGCGAGCAACGTCAAGCCCTGTCGGCCACTGATGTCGGGCGACTGGTTCGAACTCTCGGTCGCCTTGATGAGGCGGTGGCCGGCGGTTTTGCCGCAGCCTGGCTGGCCGAGGCCGAACCGGCGAAGGTGCAGCAGATCCGCACCGGCGATCTGATCGCCATGGCGGGCCGTGCCTGCCATGGCGCGGCCACGCCACAGCGGGCCGATCGAATCGATCTACTCAATAAGCTCGATGCCATCTGGTCGCAGCGGCACGACAATCAGCCCCTCGGCATCAACGAATGTGAAGCGATCGCCCGACTCTGGTCAAGACAGGTGGCGTACGAACCGGCACGTGTCTGGGCAAATCGCGCCTTGGAGCGCGCTGTCAATCCGGAGAATCCAAATTATGATCTGCTCGGCCGAATGGCACATATGATGCACGATACGGGCGCTTCCCGACCTGGTGTCGAGAACATCGGTTACGCGCAAGCGCTGGCTGTGCTGGCCCTGCGTGGAAGCCTGTGGACCGGGCCCGACGGCAAGCTTTCAGGTCGTGGCTGGCAGCGGCGAAAAATCGCTTACATGGTCAATGCTCCGCAAAGCCGGGCGATCCTGGAGGCCCAACTGCTTGATGCCCAGGGAACGCCACGCGTCGATGCAGGCCGGATTCTTGGTTGGGCTTACCGCTACGCCGGTGAACTGACCGCGTGGCAGAATCGAATCAATACCGAACTGGCCAGGGAGGGGCTGACCGCCGATCAACAAGCGCTCTGGCTGGTCCTGCGAGGTCACGCCCAATCTTTGCGCCCCGTACCTCGTCAACTCACGCGGGCAAAATCCGATCTCGATCAAGCATTCGCGATCGCGGAGAGCGAGACAGCCCGCTTCTTGATCCTTCGGCAACTGCACTCCTACTACACCACCCTGGGGCAGTTGCAGGCCACTGAGAGCTTGCATCGATCGGTAAGGGGGCAGTTCACCAATGAAACCCTGTTGATGCGCATCGATCAGGCCATCGCCTGGACCGAGCGAGCCCAGGAGCGAGCCCAGCGGCGACATGCTCATCAGGCCGAGCAAAGGGCTCGCGATGCGATCGAGGCCCGCCGCGCTTACTACCAACGCCGATTGGCCATCGTGGAGGCCGCGGGCAACTTGGAACGAGCCGAGCGACTACGCAATGCGATTGAAGCGCTCGATACCGAACTGGAACCCTGACCCCAATGGCGGCATTCCGCATGTGATCATCGGGTGCAGGAATGATGCCTTGAGGACCAAAACATCTGCGTATCTGGATATCTGTCTTTTGAATCGTTGAATCGACTGGAATACTGAACTCTATATTGCTGGCCATCAACGCACATCGTGATGCGCGGCCATCGGGAGTCCGAAAATGAATGCCACCCCTAAACTAGCTTTCCGACTGGCTTTGTCCGTGCTCATTCTGACCGTTTCTGTTGTCGTGGTCCAAACCGGTCGGGCTGCACAGGAATGTCTGTCCTGTGCCGTAAGCCACTGTGGCGCTGGTCCGTGCGAATTGCGGGCCATCATCCTCAAGGGATTGCCCGAGGTTGGTAATTTCGCACCCGACCATTCGATGGACGCTGTGCCGGTATCGCCCACGCTTGAGGGGCCGACGATCGATTTGAACGATTCGGACTATTACTGCATCCGACTCAAGTGGGGCACCACTCCCGATGGAAAGCCGTTCGATGTTGCCTTCCGAAAAGCCAAGGGTGAGAACGGCGATCCGGTTGGAGAATACCTGCCGACTCATCCCAATGTAAATGCCACGGTAGTTTACGAGAACGATACCGCCGTACTTTACACCCCCAGTGGTTATCGAATCACGACCGGTAAAGTCACCGCCCCGACTGGGCGGGTTATTTTCAAGAAGATTTTCCAAAACTCGTTCGAAGTCGGTAATCAGCTGATCGAATACGACGAATCTGAACCGGGAGTGCGGATTATAGAACGCAAGCTCGACAGTAGCACGCTTGAGACGATATACCACCGCGACAGCGAAGATGGGGGGCAACTTCGGCGTCGCCGCGTTACGACAGTTGATTCGGATGGAGCGATTTTCTCCACGATTTACGTTTATCATCCTTTCTCAAATCCCGATCCCAATCTGCGAGGTCGCCTTTGGTTCGAAGTCGGTCCGGCCGGCGTCGCCCGAATGCTGGCGGCTACCGAAAAACTCAACGCGGGCGTCATCGAGAAGACGGAGACGGAGACGGAGGGAGATTCTCCTTCTCCGCAAGATCAGTGCGGACTCGATCGCTGGGCGGAAGAAGGAAGCAAGCCCTTCATCACGGACGATGAACTCAAAGCATACGCTTCCTACATCAATGTGTCGTACGACTCGCAGGGACGGGTCACCGAGCGCATCTCCTTCGGCCCTGGCGGTTGTGGGAGTTGTCCGAATGGCGCAGTAAGCGGGGCAACCTATGTGTATGGCGAGAATTTCGTGGAGATCACCGAGCCGAGCGGCCTGCGAAGGGTCACAATAACTGGTGAAAATGGCCTGGTCGAATTTACAATCACGACATACGTGATAAATGAGGTGCAATCTGAGAATTTCTGGATCGAGCACAACATCTATAGCGAAGCGAATCGGCTGATCGAGCGACGTGGCGTCCTCGCATGTTCCAACTACTTGGTCGACTCCGCCCAGTGGGTCGTCACGCCTGTAGACTCTAGCCAAGGGGTCGTGGAACTCTATAAGTACGATGGCGACTACCTGGTTGAGCGCAAGCGCAAGGAAGGTACCACCGGAATCCCACATTGGGTGAGCCAAACTGAATACGGTCAAGGTGGAGAGACCACCGTCAACGACATCACCGTCAAACGCCCGACTAAAGTGATTCACTATCCGATCCTGACCGACAAATCTGATCATGATTCTAAGCGTGTCACGACATACGAATATGAGTTCTACGATAACTCCCACGCCATCAAGACGCTCACCGTGACCCGGCCCGCTGTGCCGACGGCGATGAATGGCGATGGCTCGACCGCGGCAATCACGCGGACGTTTTATCAGAAA
>JAFIFY010000039.1 GCA_020831765.1 Phycisphaeraceae bacterium
CCCGCGGCGTTCAGGAAGCCGATGATCAGCCAACGGCGGCCGCTGTCTTCTCGTGCTTGGCGCGGGCGTCATCGAGCGTCCCGACATACCGGAAATCATCCTCATCCAGGTCATCGCCCGCTCCCTCGCAGAGCTGATTGAAGCTTTCGATGGTGTCCTTGAGCGGCGTATAAATGCCCTGGAAGCCGGTGAACTGCTCGGCCACGAAGAACGGCTGGCTGAGGAAGCGCTCGATCTTGCGGGCGCGGCTGACGGTGAGCTTGTCCTCTTCGGAAAGCTCTTCAACGCCGAGGATGGCGATGATGTCCTGCAAATCGCGGTATCGCTGGAGGATCGTCTGCACCTTGCGAGCCACGTTGTAGTGGTGTTCGCCGATGATGTTCGGGTCGAGAATCCGGCTGGTCGAAGCCAGGGGGTCCACGGCGGGGTAGATGCCCTTCTCACTGATGCCGCGCGAAAGCACGACGAAGGCATCGAGGTGGGAGAAAGCGGTGGCCGGCGCCGGATCGGTCAGGTCGTCGGCGGGCACATAGATCGCCTGCACCGAGGTGATGGCGCCCTTGTTGGTCGACGTGATCCGCTCCTGCAACTCACCCATTTCCGTGGAGAGCGTCGGCTGGTAACCCACGGCCGAGGGCATGCGTCCCAGAAGCGCTGACACTTCCGAGCCGGCCTGCGTAAAGCGGAAGATATTGTCCACAAAGAGCAGCGTCTCCTTGCCCGAAGTATCGCGGAACTCCTCGCACATGGTCAGACCGCTCAGGGCCACGCGAAGTCGCGCGCCGGGGGGCTCATTCATCTGGCCGAACACCATGGCCACGCGATCCAGAACGTGGCGCGTCTGCCCCTGGGCATCGGTGAACTGTGCTTCACCCATCTCCAGCCACAGGTCGTTGCCCTCGCGCGTCCGCTCACCCACACCGGCGAACACCGAATACCCATCGTGCTCGCGGGCGATACGGGCGATCATCTCCTGGATAATGACGGTCTTGCCCACACCAGCGCCACCGAACAGGCCGATCTTCCCACCGCGTACGAACGGGCAGAGCAGGTCGATGACCTTGATGCCTGTTTCCAGCACTTCG
Source organism: Phycisphaeraceae bacterium (assembly GCA_020831765.1). Lineage (GTDB taxonomy): Bacteria > Planctomycetota > Phycisphaerae > Phycisphaerales > Phycisphaeraceae > JAFIFY01. Next base: position 1,086 of record JAFIFY010000039.1, read on the forward strand.
GTCTTGGGGTTCAGATCGGTGAAGACCGGCGGATCGCGATGGATCGGTCGACGCGGCGCATCGGTGACGGGCGGTAGCTTGTCGATCGGCTCGCCCAGCAGATTGAACACCCGGCCCAGAACCTTCTCACCCACAGGCACGGTCACGGGCGAGCCGGTGTCCACGACTTCCATGCCCCGCATCAGCCCATCGGTCGAGCCCAGGGCCACGGCCCGGACCTGCCCGCCGCCCAGATGCTGCTGAACCTCGCCGGTCAGCTTGATCTCGGTGCCGCTGTGCGAGCCGGTGACGGTAACGGCGTTGTAGATTTCCGGGAGTTCGTCTTCACTGAATCGGGCGTCAAATGTTGAACCGATAACCTGCGTGATGGTGCCGGTGTTGGCCATGTTCCAAGGGTCCTTCTGCGGGGTTTCAGGGCCAGAGAGGTTAACGATCCGACCGTTATATCACAACTCCGCCGGGCGGCGGGCGTTTGGGGACACACAAGTCTTTTGACGCCGGACAGCCCGGCCACGATGGCTAAGTTGAATCACCTCCGATTGCCGATAAGATAAGTCGCCCGGCAAGGCGGAACCGCCCTGCCGCGCCCACCATGGGGCTGTAGCTCAGTTGGGAGAGCGCTTGCATGGCATGCAAGAGGTCAAGGGTTCAACTCCCTTCAGCTCCATTACCCCCTGCCCCCGCAAAGATCCCGGCCACCTGGCTGGGATCTTTCATTTTCGGGGTGGTGCGCGGGCCAGCAGCAGCGAAAAGCCAACGCGTGATCCGCGCTTCCAGTCCATCGCCGCGAGCCGAGTAAGAACGGTCCGAAGAAATCTTCACGGAAGCGCCAAGCACAAGCGTTTCGGCCGGGCGCTCTTCGACTTCGCCCTTGCAGTCACTCATCCTGAACCCGAGAAAACCGGGACGAAACGCGAGTCCTTGGGGCTGTAGCTCGCGTCTGAACCTTGACCGCGCGTGTTGGTTTCACGTAGGATACCAAGCTATCTTTTGATCCTGATTCACCACTTTTTCCTGTGACTGAAACCATGAATCTTCGCCTCTGCTCTCCCCTGCTGCTCATCGCTCTGCTCGCCCTTGGCTGCACAACTCACTCTTCCCGGGTCGTCATCAATCCCTATGCCGGGCTTGATTGGGAGAACCTGGAGCGGCACAAGGCCAATCTTCACACTCATACCACCGAAAGCGACGGCGTGCTGTCACCGGCCCAAGTCGTCAACCTGTACGCCGATGCCGGGTACACCATTCTGGCACTGACGGATCATGATACCCATGAGCCGGAAAAGCCCACATGGCCATGGGAGGAATATGGGATCGATGTTGAATCAAGCGGGATGCTGCCGATCCTTGGCAACGAAATCTCGCGGCCGGACCACATTGGCAGCTATTTCAATGACTACGGCGACCGTGAGCAGCGATCGGTGCCGGATGCTCTGGTGGAGATCGGCGATCGCGCCGGTCTGGCCGTCATGTTTCATCCCGGCCGCTATGCCCACCGCCGGACAACCGACTGGTACGTTGATCTCTACCAGACCTTTCCACATCTGATCGGGATGGAAGTGTTCAATCAGAATGACCGCTATCCCGGTGATCGCGCGATCTACGATGCCGTGTTGAGTCAACTCATGCCGGATCGACCGGTCTGGGCCATGGCCAATGACGATTTTCATCGCATGGAGCACTTCGCACGAAGCTTCAACGTGTTTTTTCTTCCCCCCGGCGGTCTGAACGAGGCCGAGTTTCGCCAGGCCTTTGAGGAGGGCCGATTCGTCGCCGTACACAACCCGACCCGGGACACCACACAGGTCATCCTTCCTGAACGCATCGACATATCTTCGCGGGCCATCGAGTTGACGGTCTCATGTGATAATGATCAGGTCATCTGGATCAGTCATGGCCATGAGATTCATCGTGGTAAACGATTGCCGCTATCCGCCAATCTTGGAGATTATGTGCGCGTCGTGCTGATGGGCGAGGCCGATACCCAGACACACTTACAGCCGTTCGGCTTGCGGAGCGCCAAGGCGCGCATGACGGAGCTGGAAATCGTCGGTGGAACCGGATCGGGCCGCTATCTGACCGGATCCCGAGGCGTGCCGATCCAGGCCGATGCTCCTGAAGAGGGAAGCGTATTCGATCACTGGGCCGGAGATGTCCAGACGCTCGAGGATCCTGAATCACCTTCCACCCGACTGGACATCCACGGGCGTGACCGGATCGAGATTCAAGCCGTTAATCGGCTGGCTGAAACCTTCACGCTAACGGTTGAACACGGCATCGGAATCGATCAGGCGACCGAAGCGACCTTCCAGACCATCCGCGCGGAGATTCCGGATGGCGCTGTATTCGACAAGTGGATTGGTGACGTCGAAGACCTGGAGTCGGTCTACTCCCCGACCACTCGACTTCTGATGCCCCGGGGCGATGTCCAGGTGACCGCCACGTTCGTCCACGATGCCGTCTTTGCCCCCGAGTTTCAGAACCCCTCCTTCAAGGAAGGCATCAAGGGCTGGCAGGCCGAGGAAGAGGATGTGCGTTTCATCGAAAATGAAGATGGCTCGCGGCATCTGGCGGTCAGGCAGTTCAGCGGGATCATGCAGCGGGTTGAAGGCATGAATCTGAAGCCCGGTCAGCGCCTGACGCTTCATTTTGAAGCGAAAATCGAGGCTGAAGGCAACCCCGTTGGCTTTGTCGGCATGCAGTTCCTTTCGGAAGCCAGAGAGGAACTGACAAGTCAGAGCATCACTGTACGTGAGCAGCAGTGGGTTCCGCTGGCTGTGTCGGGTGTGATCGTGGAGGATATGGCGATGCCGAACATTTTCATCTGGATGCGGCGCGGCGAACTGCACCTGCGGGATTTCCGCCTGCGTATCCAATCCGAAGACTGACAAAGCCGATCACTAGCCGCGCAGCCAACGCCACACAACCACGGCAGACACCACCCGGGAACCCTTCGAACAGCCATTGGGTTCCCGGCGATCGAGCATGGCGTTATCACTTTGTACCGTGATGAGCGTGGGTACACACTGAATGGTCCGCGAACTTCCACGGGAAGGCTGTAACATGATGCCTTATCGCAGGGTTGTGGGTACCATTCGGTACGATTATTACCGATCACGGAGGTTTGCGATGCATGATCGAGCGACCTGGGCGGCGATTCTTGGCTGTTGGCTTGCTTTGGTTGTCCCGAGCCAGTGGAACGTGGCGTTTGCCGAAACGGGGGCGACCGAGGAAGCGCGGCAACTGGTCGTGGCGACGCGGCAGGCGCCTCCGTTCGCCATGAAGGATGATGCGGGCCAGTGGCGCGGGATCAGTATCGAACTCTGGGACCGGATCGCCGCGAGGCTGGGGCATGAGCACGAATATGTCGAGCGGTCGATCGCCGGCATGCTGGAGGGGGTCGAGGACGGCTCGATCGACCTGGCCGTGGCGGCGCTGAGCATCACCGCCCAGCGCGAAGAGCGCGTCGATTTTTCGCATCCGTTCTTCTACTCCGGGCTGGGCATCGCGACGCAGGCCAAGCCCACCGCCACCTGGCTGGCGGTCATGCGGGGGCTGGTTTCGGTTCAGTTTCTGCAGGTCATGCTGGTTCTGGGCCTGGTGCTGCTGTTCTTCGGTGGGTTGGTGTGGCTGTTTGAGCGGCGGCGAAATGCCGAGCAATTCGGTGGTGATGCGGTTTCGGGTATCGGCGCTGGGTTCTGGTGGTCGGCGGTGACGATGACCACCGTCGGCTATGGCGACAAAGCGCCGATCACCATTGGCGGGAGATTGGTAGCGCTGGTCTGGATGTTTGGCGCGATCATTGTGATCTCGAGCATCACCGCTGCGATCACCAGCGCGCTGACCGTCGCCCAACTGGAAACCGGCATCACCGGCCCGGATGACCTGCCCAAGGTCCGTGTGGGCACCATCGCCGAAACCACCAGCCACCAATACCTTCGCCAGCGCGGCATCCAGCCGCGAACGTTCACCAGTCCGGGCGAAGCGCTCGATGCCCTGGCCGCGGGCGAGATCGAGGCGGTGGTCCACGATGCGCCGATCCTGCAATACCTGGTCAACATCGATCATGCCGGATCGCTGCGCGTCCTGCCCCAAAGCTTTGAGCAGCAGAAGTATGGCCTGGCCATGCCGCTGGGCGATCCCCAGCGCCAGGCCATCAACCTCGAACTGCTCCACATGATCGAAAGCGGCGAGTTGGCCGGGATCATCCGGCCGTACCTGGGCGAGTGACTTCGAACACGCGTTCGACGGCGACTCGATGAAGGCTACTCGACGAGAACCCGGCCACCCATCTTGGCGCTCTTGGTGAGAATATGCTGACCATCGCGTGTGGCCCGCCAGAATCCGATCAGGCGATCGCCATCAATGATCGCCTCGAAGGTAAAGACATGCCGGCCCGGTTGCACCACCTCCGAACGAAGGTCGTATGAGACGCTTCCCGTGAGCCGGTCGCCATCGATCTTCAGGGATGATTCCACCACCTCAGCGGAAAACGTCCGGGCATTGACGGGATTGAACACCCGTACATCCTTCACCTTGCCCTCGTCAAGCGCAAAACGGATGTGGGAGTGATTGATCGGCACATTCGCCCACTCGCCGGTGGCTCTGCCCGCCGCGTGCAGGCTGTAGCCCATCTGAAGCTCAACCGCCGTGATGGCATCGCGTCTGATCGGCCGTTCGGTGGCGCGTTTAGCGCGTAACTCACCGGTTGCCGTGCCCTTGACCGCGTTGTCACGATCATCTCCGGTGAATGATCCGATGATCGAATCACCCTCGATGCGGACATCCAGCTCATACGGCAGGGTGAACCACTCCGGCGTCTTGTAGACATCGGGCACGATCGACACGTTCACCCTGCCACGCAATGCATTGTCGGTCAGGGTCAGGCCCGAAGCATCCACATTGTGCGGCTGGTGGTTGTATCCGCTGGCGTAAGCCAGGCCGTGGATGCGGTTCTCGTTGGCGAGGCTGAGGTGGAGCAGGACAGGGCCTTCCTTCATGGCATCGTGCAGGCGGATGAAAGCAAGGCTTTGCCTGGGGTCGGGCGGTGGCGCAAAATCCAGCGACCCAGCGAAGCGCAGATTCGTCCCCTTGTGATCCTCGCCGACCTTAACTTCATAGGTCCCTCCAACGACATCACCGATCACCTTGCCGCGCAGGGTGAAGGTGTGAAGTTCGATCGGATCGCGGAAGTGCCTGGCAGCGCCCTGCCCGCCGTAATCGACGCGGGCCCGGAACTCGCCCTTGAATTCGTTGCCCTCCACGGACAGATCGACATGCTCGACAATCGCCGAGTAGCGGCGGTAGTCGGGAACGATCGATTCAAATCGCGGTCCGACAGCGCGGCCATCGTTAGCCCGGTAGCTCAGATTCATGTCCAACGCGTATCGCCAGCTCGGACCACGGGCCACATAAAGTCGATGCAGCGCGCCGAAGAACCGCGTTCGAAGGCGATACGACTCGGCATAGTCAGGTCGCGGCGTGACTTGGCCGGTGACAGCACCCTTGCGGGCCGATTCACCATACATTCCCTCAAACTCGCCCGTGATCCCGTCTTCGGCACGGCTAACCTTCAGCGTGAATCGGCACGACACCGGCTGCCCATCGGTGGGAACGAAATTGTCGGGATTGATCGTGACCTCGATCTCCCCCTCGATTCGCCGATCAGCGATCGTCAGGCTCCTGGCATCCACATCATGGAGCACCGCGTTGGCACCGGAGACAAAGGCGGCATTAATCCGCGACCCGGTCACATCCAGGTGCAATCGCAACGGCCTGTCACGTTCCACCGCGTCTTCGAGCGTCAGCACGATCACCTGACCCGCCACATCCGGGACCTCGGCTCCGTGGATTTCCCGCCCGGCCGATATCGTCAACAACCAAGCAACCGGAAACCACAGTGCGAGCGGAGCCAGCCATCGAAGATGCATCGAGTTCATGCCCATCGCCATCCTTTCACGATCTTAAAGCCAATCGCACGATCACCACTGATTACGCGGATGGTATATCGCTTCACAATCCGATCTTCATGCTGTTGCGGCGATCGAACGATTTCCTCGGAACCCACTCTGGCGGAATTTCGACCACAACCGGAAAACTAACGCCACGGGTCAGAACGCAATGTCGAGTTGAATCACTTCATCCGCACGGTTGATGGTGATGGTGGTCCGTGTGCCCGGCTCGATGTTGGCGAGTATGGCCACAAGAGCGCCAAGGTCCGAGACCTCATCATCCCCGATATGGGTGACCCGGTCACCGGCGCGGAGACCCGCTCGATGGGCGGGCGTGCCTTCGGAAACGGAGCCGATCGCAACGCCCGCTCCCTCGGCGGCATAGTCGGGCATAATGCCCAGGCGGACGCCCCGGCCGTCGCCTCGAACCCCGCCAGCCGCCGCGCCCCGGCCCAGATTCGGTGCCGGTCGGACCGAGTCCCGCCCGTTCCAGATCGGCTCGATCAGCTTGGCGGCGAACTCCAGCACCTGCGCAGCGCCGGCGTTATTCAGCGTATCGGCGGTGTCATCGGGCGTGTGATACTCGGGCGTCAGGCCGGTGTGGAAGAACAGCGCGGGAATGCCGGCCCGCAGGAACGGCATGTGATCACTGCCGCCCAGTCCCCGGCCACTGGGACGAACCTCAAGCGGGCTGCCCGCCGAAGCACGCTGGATGATCGCCGACCAGTCCGGGCTGGAATCGCCGGCCAAAAGCAACAGTCGGCGATCGCGCACTCGACCGATCATGTCAAAGTTGAACATGCAGACGATCTGCTCCCGATTCAGACCGAGTTCCTGCTCCAGGCGCTGGACCATGCGAAACGATCCGATCAGGCCCAGTTCTTCACCGGTGAAGCCGACGAACATCAGCGTTCGGCGCGAAGCGGGCGCATCATCTCGGGCGGCCAGTCGGGTAAAGTGCGCCGCCAGTTGAACCACACCGGCGGTACCCGAGGCGTTGTCATCCGCGCCGGGGTGAATGCGGTTCGAGCCGGGCCTGCGCGAACCGAAGTGGCCGTAGCCCAGGTGATCGTAATGGCCACCAATGACGATCCACTCATCAGCAAGTTCGCCCGCGCCGGGCAGGATGCCGGCGACGTTATGCGTGTCATGCGTACCGCCGCGCGTGCGAACCCGAAGATCAAGCATCAAGTGATCGATATCCGTGAGTTCCAGCTCCCCGTCATCGGCCGCCTTCTGCCATTGTTCGAGCATCGCCGCGCCCCGCTCACCGAGGATGGCCTCAAATCGATCGCGTTGAAGATGAATCACAGGCAACGGGGCGACTGATCGGCCCGTCGACCTCAGCCAGCCGTCTCTTTGTCCGCGGCGTGACGGTGGATCAACAATGACCAGCGCCTCAGCGCCGAACCGCGCGGCCAATTCCGCCTTCCGCCGAATCACCGCGTGTGATGACCAATTTCCGCCTGTGAAGCGGGATCGGCCCTGCTCATTCATGGGCTCATAGCGAAAGATCACCAGAATCTGACCTTCGAGTGTGCCGTCTTCGATGGCTTTTCCATGCCGCCGAAAGCTGTCGTATCGGTCTTCCTCGTTGACAATCCCGTAACCGCCAAAGATCAGCCGGCCGCGCACCTCCGCGGTCGGACTGTCCGAGAGAACCCGGTAATGCCGGTCGGCCTCTGGCTGTGGCTCGGGGGCACCTTCGGCGGTCGATTCGAACCGGATCGAAGCCTCCTCGACATGGCCGGGAATCGGAACCGTGACCGGCTGGAGCCAACTCGTCCGTGCGCGGTCTGAGCCCGCCCCATCGGCCAGAAACGCGGGCGCCAGGCCGATGGCCTGGAACTGAAGCTTTAGAAATTCACGTGCCAGGTCGAGCCCATGCGTGCCCGGACCACGGCCTTCGAGTTCTTCCGACGCCAGGTACTCGACAATGCGTCCAAAGATGGCCGCATCAAGCGGTTGATCATGTCGGGAAAAATCGATGACATGGTCGGCGGGGTCGGCGGCGGGCGCTTTGGCGGCCAGGACCGAGTTGGTTGCTGACAAACCCGAAGCACAGCCGGCCGAGAGCGTTGCAACCAGACACAGCACCGCCAGCCCAACCCAAGTGCGACCCAGCCATGTGGAGATTCGTTTCGGCATCACGGTCCGCTCCTACCAAAGAAATATCGTCAACAGATGCGCGACTTTCCGTCGCTCGGTCCGATTGCCTGGTTCTTGGCCGCGCGGAACCGAAGGGCCTATTCGCCGGGCAGCCAGAGATAGTGGAAACCACTATCGGTCTCGTTCAGCAACCGGTCCAGGTTGATCTGCATCAGGTTGAGTTGAAAACGCGTCGGGCCACCATCGGCCTGACTTGAAGTAGACGTGATCGCCGCCCCATTTCCGGTCACCGATGGCGGAAAACCGTATCGCTCCTGTCCGGGCAGGTACGGCCGACGGGGCACTCGGCCCTGCCGGTGATAGAGCACCAGGTTGGCCCGTGGGACACCAGCAAGACGTTTAGCCGCGTGCCAGGCTTCCTCGATGTCGCCGATCTCATCGACAAGCCCCAGCTTGACCGCTTCGGTCCCGCTGAGAATGCGGCCGTCGTACACCGTCTCTCGATGCTCCACGGCGATATGCGTTCGATGGCGATCCACCGTTTCCTGAAAACGGTGAAAGAAGCCGTCGATGAGTCCCTGAAAGATCGGATCGTGTTCAGGGCGCGGCCGGGCCAGGGGGGAACCGGCATCCTTGGCATCGCCACTGCGATATGTTCGCGTGATGACGCCCAATCGCTCAAGCCCCGGCTGAAACGAGATGGTCTGGAGGATCACGCCGATCGAACCCGTGATGGTTGTGGGATGGGCCACGATGTGATCAGCCGGTGCGCTGATGTAGTATCCCCCGCTCGCCGCCACCTCCATCATCAGCACCACAACCGGCTTGCCCGTCGTTTCCCGGAATCGAGTGATCGAGCGGTACATCATTTCACTGGCGGTGACGGTGCCGCCGGGTGAGTTGATGCGCAGGATAACCGCGCGGACATTGCAGTCGCCGGCCGCGCGAGAGAGCCGGTCATCCAGCCAGGCAACAGGGTTCTCACCAGTCTGAAGGAATCCAGGTCGCTCGGCATTGATCAGAAAGCCCTCGACATCGATGACCGCGACCTTATCGCGCACGCGGGGCGCGTCCCGGGCGATCGTGGTTTCCACCAGTCGCTGATCCGCCGCGCGGCTACCGATGGTGAACTGAATCGGCCCACAGCCCAGCGGCATAACGAGCAGAAGGCCGATCAACCCCACGAATCGAACCAATCCGGATGCGGATGCGAAAGGATCGATCATGAGTGCATTCCCGTACCCAGTGATGATGTCTTATCCCGCATGGCGCGCACCGCCATGCCCGCCTGTGTGGCTTTTTGGACGGCTTCCTTGAGCTTATGCTTGCCCAGCGAGGCTTCAAGCACCTCATCAACGGTCTGGACGAATGTGAAACGCAGCGCCTTGGCGACCCTTGGATCGATCTCGGCCAGATCGCGACGATTGAGTTCCGGCAGGATCACCTCGGCGATGCCGGCGCGTGAAGCGGCCAATGTCTTTTCCTTCAAGCCGCCGATGGGCAGCACCCGGCCTCGCAAGGTCAGTTCACCGGTCATGGCCAGCTTCGGAATCACCGGAACATCCAGCATCAGTGATGCGATGGCGGTGAACATGGCGATGCCGGCCGAGGGGCCATCCTTGGGCACAGCGCCGGCGGGCACATGGATGTGCAGATCGCGGCGGTTGATCTTGCGGGGATCGATGCCAAAGCTCTTGGCGGTGGACTTGAAGAGGGAAAGCGCGGCGTCAGCCGATTCCTTCATGATGTCGCCAAGCTTCCCCGTCAATTGCACGCGGCCCCGGCCTGGATAACTGGTGGCTTCGATGAACAGAAGCTCGCCGCCCACCGGCGTATAGGCCAGGCCACAGACCACCCCGGGCGTCCGGGTGCGGGAGTCCAGTTCGCGGAAGTATTTCTCTGGACCCAGGTACTTGGCCACCAGCTTCGCATCGACGCGCCAGGTCCGCTTCGTGGGCTTCTTGATTTGAGCCACTTCCGCGGCGATCGCCCGCGAAACCGCGCCGATCTGCCGCTCCAGTTCACGTACACCCGATTCCCGCGTGTAATCGTTGATGACCTTATGCAGGGCGGGCATGAGCCAGGTGCATTGGCGGCGCTTCAAACCGTTTTCCTTGAGCTGGCGCGGCACCAGGAATCGCCGCGCGATCTGAACCTTGTCGTGATCACTGTATCCCGGGATTTCGATCACCTCCATCCGATCACTCAAGGCCGAAGGCACGTTGCCCATGTAATTGGCCGTGGCAATGAACAGAATCCGCGAAAGATCGAACGGTACATCCAGATAGCGGTCCACAAAAGCGCTGTTCTGACGCGGGTCGAGCACTTCCAGAAGCGCTGAGGCCGGATCACCCCGAAAATCCGATCCCAGTTTGTCCAGTTCATCCAGCATCATCACCGGGTTGTTCTGACCGGCGCGGCGAATTTCCTGGATGATCCTTCCCGGCATGGCGCCGATATAGGTGCGACGATGACCTCGAACCTCGGCCTCATCGCGAATGCCGCCCAGCGATAGCCGGGCGAACCGCCGCCCCAGCGCATCGGCCACCGACTGGCCCAGGCTCGTCTTGCCCACGCCCGGCGGCCCCACCAGGCAGAGAATCGGGCCCCGACCGTCAGGGTTGAGCTTGCGGACGGCCAGGTACTCAATCAGGCGCCGCTTGACCTTTTCGAGATCGAAGTGGTCGCGGTCGAGGATACGTCGGGATTTATCCAGGTCGATCTTCTCTTCACCGGATACCGACCACGGCAGATCGACGATCAATTCCAGGTAGGAGAGCATCATCGAAAACTCAGGGCTTGCCGGATGGATGCTCTCTAGGCGGTTCAGGTCACGCTGGGCTTCGGCCATAACCTTGGGGGGCGGCGCGGCGGCCTCAAGCCTTTGCTTCAGATCGCGTATGGTCGCCGCGTTGGAATCCTCATCCTCGCCCAACTCGCGCTGAATGGCCTTGAGCTGTTCACGGAGGAACATCTTGTGCTGGCTCTTGCCGATCGAGCTCTGAACATCGGCCTGAATCTTGGCCTGGAGCTTCAGATTCTCAAGCTGCTTGGAGACATGAACCAGCACCGAGCGGATGCGCTTATCGACGATGGTCTGCTCAAGCAGGTCCTGCTTCTGGGCAAGATCGATATTGAGATTGGCGCCTAGAAAGTCGGCCAGATGCGCTGGATTCTCGATGTTGAGCAGAACCGTCAGGGCCTGATCGGGCGCGTTGGGCGACATTTCGATCAACTGGCGGGCCTGCTGAGTCAACTGCCTTGCCGAAGCCTCGAACAGCTTGCCCTCACCAGGGACTTCTTCAAGCACCTTGACCTTCGCCCGCATGTACTTATTCCCCGGCAACATGCGTTCGATGCCGATGCGCTTGAGCCCATGGACGACGATCGAGACCGTCTCATCGGGCTGTCGCATCAACTTGAGCACCGCGGCCGCCACACCCACCGGATACAGGTCCGAGGGCCGCGGGTCTTCCATCTCTTCATCACGCTGGGTGAACAGGGCGATGATCTTGGACTGGGGCAGACATTCATCGAGCATGGCGCGGCTGCTGGGTCGGCCGATGCCCAACGGCATGACCGTTCCCGGAAACACAACCGTGCCCCGGATCGGCAGGATGGGCAGAATCGCCGGGATCGACTGCTGGTCATCGATCGCGGCCATGCCCATCTCATCGCCCCGCGCTGATTCGGGCTCGGTTTCCGGCTCACGGGTTCGGGCGACGCGCTTGTTACGGGATTGCTGACGCTTAGCCAAAAGTCTCCTTTTGGGCCACGGGCCCTTTCGTGGGGGAGGATCGGGTGGGTGAAAGGGGAATCTCGATCCAGAGCATCCCCGATTCATACCGGCAGGTCATGCCTTCGGGACGTGCCCGCCTCGGCAAAGGGAGCCAGCGGACGAACCGGCCATGGTCGATCTCCAAGCTTTGAATCTGAACCGTTTCGCCGGCGGCCCGGTCGGGCTCGGGGGACCGGCGTGAACCACGCACCACCAATCGATGCTCGTGAATTTCAATCTTCAGATCGTCCGGTTCCAGCCCCGCCAGTTCGATAACCACCACCATCCGCGATCGCTTGGACGACCGGGCAAAGAAGGTGTTCATCGAGGGGGCCCATGACTCTCCGGGGTGGAAACCGCTTGGCTGCCAACGGAACGCCCGATCCGCGACATCCATCACCTCGACCTCGGACCAGAGGGCAAATGGGTCTTCTTCTTGCTCGGATGTGTCGCCGGATCGGCTCATACTCGGTGGCCCTTCGGTGTGGCCGCTAACGACCGAAAGGCATCATACGCCGGTCCGGGCACGATTGCAGCGCTCGGCGAAGTACCGGACCAAGCCGATCGTGGCGCTTTGGCGGCATTGGCGGAACTCGGAAAATCATTGACGCCAAGAGGAATCCCGCGCCTCCGGAACCACCTGGCAAGCCCCAGCCCCCACTCACGCCGCGCGGTCAGATCCAGAGGTTGACCACCAGGGCCGGCTCGGTGGTCTTGCCCTTGAGGTCGCCGACGCTGGTGGTCACGAACTTGATCTCGAATTCCGGGTGGGCATCCATCCAGTCATTGATCATCTCATCCAGATGATCCATGGCATCGAGCCGGAGTTTGGCCACGAAGGTCTTGACGTGGCAGGCGCCCTGCCCGGTCTGGACGGGCGTGCGTTTCCACTGAAGCTCCTTCCGCCCGCGACCTTCGCCGAATGAGCGAATCTTGGCCGCCAGGTTCGGATCGGGATCACCGCCCTCTAGGTCAACCTCGATCGGCTCGTCCAGATCGTCATCGTCGTCATCACTGATCGGGATGGCGTTGGCCAGCAATTCATCATCCGTCGCGCGTTTCTTCGGATCGTCTGCCATGATGGGAACCTCCAGAGCGGAACAACCGGGAGCGGTCCATTCCGAGCGAAAGGCGAGCGGACCGCTCCGAAATGATCAAGGCCCGACCGTCAGATGCGGGCCGGCCAGGAAGCGTCGCCCGAGCAAGCAGCCGTTCGGACTCCCTGATCCGCTGATACTAGCAGACCGCGGGACGGATTTCACGTTTGATGACTCTCGATCCGCTGATGGCGAGGTTCGGCCGGAAGCCGATGGAGCATTCCGCCCTGCCCCGTCCTCCGGCATGAGACGCCCGGTTCGAAGACCGGCTCCATCCTGTTTCATGCCTCACCACATGAGGATCGCCGATGCGATGGTGAAATAGATCACCAAACCCACGACATCCACGATGGTCGCCACGAACGGTGTGGAGCTTGTCGCCGGATCGGCACCCAGCCGTTGCAGTCCGAAGGGCAGCATCGAACCGATCATGTTGCCCATCAGAACCACCGCGATGATTGAAGCCGCGATGGCAATGCCCACCCGGATCGCCTGAGCAATGAGTTCCTCCTGCCCCCAGTAGTGCCAGATGCCGACCCCCGTGCCCAATAGAAATCCGAGGATCGCCAGGAGGAGGCCCAGCATCAGTCCACCGCCCATCTCGCGACCGAAGACGCGCTTCCAATGATGCGGTTCGACATCCTTGACAGCGAACGCGCGGGTCATGACCGTGGCGGCCTGGAAACCGCTGTTGCCGCCGGTGGCGATGATCAGCGGAACGAACAATGCCAGCACGGTCATCTCTTCGATCCTCTCCTCGTAGCCCTGCATGGCCACGACCGTGAAAAGACCCGCGCCGAAGAGAATCGCCAGCCAGCCAACACGCTTCCGGACAAGGTGAATGACCGATGAGGCCATATAAGGTTGATCCAGAACGGCCACACCGCCCATCTTGTGAAAGTCCTCGGTGACTTCCTCTTCGGCCACATCGGCCACATCGTCGAACGTCACAATGCCCACGAGCACATTGTCCCGGTCCACCACGGGAATGGCCGGCACATCGTATCGCTCCATCGCCCGCACGGCCTCTTCACGATCATCGGTGGCCTTGAGCGACGGCGCCATGCCATCCATCAGTGATTCAATCGTCTGTTCGGGATCGGCCAGAACGATCTGCCGCAGCCCGACATCATCCACAAGACTGCCGCGGCCGTCGGTGACATAGACCGTGTCGATCGATTCGATCTCCGGCCCACGCTTGCGGATGTGTTCCATCGCCTTCTGACAAGTCCAATCCGGACGGACCGTCAGATAATCGGGCGTCATCAGTCGCCCGACGCTTTCAGGCGGATAGCCCAGGATCGTCTGCGTCTGCCGCCGCTCCTCGGGCCTCATCAGACCCATGAGCTTGGCGACAAGCTGACCGGGCATCTCCTCCAGAAGCGTCGCCCGGTCGTCCGGTTCCATCTCGTTTATCAGGTGAACGATCTGTTCGGTGTTCAGATCATTGAGCAGTTGTTCCTGCTGCTCCTCGGGAAGAAGAACAAAGACATCGGCCTGTCGATCGCGCGGCAGCAGCCGGAATGCCACGGCGCGGATCGGCGGCTCCATGGCCATCAGGGCATCGGCGATCTCCGGCTCCATCAGCTCGATCAGTGCCGAGCGGGCAGCGCGGTTCTCTTTGTTCCGAATCAGATCGCCAATATCCGGACCAAGCAATTCTCCGACAAAATGATCTTTCTCGGTATCAGCCATGACTTTAGGCTATCACCCAAAGGACCGATGATCAACATGATTTCAGGCAAGCGGTCCGATCAGCAACAGGCACCATCACAGAACACTTGCAGGTAGAAAGTCAGGATTCGGGAGACGCCTCCTCAGCCTTATCGCCTTCATCCTTTGCCGATACCGCGGGTTTGCGGTGAATCCGGGCCATGCCGGCGGCCTTTTCATCGAGGTCCGCCTCGGCCATGTACTCAAGCGCTTTCTTGTCCGCGCGCAGGTGGGCATCCAGAAACGCCAGCATCGTTGATTGAATCAATAGGACATGATCCATTCGTGTCGGTCCCGCGCCCGGCCAGCGGGTGTCGCCACTGATGCCGCCAAATCCGTGATGGGCATCGTCGAGCCAAAGAAGATAGAAATGTCCATCGGGCGCGTGATCGAATGCCGATCGACGCCAGGCTCCCTTGCGCTGATCATCGAAAGGCTGGGCATCTTCATCGCCGGTGACCATGAGCATGGGCCCACGCATGGCTCGAAAGCTCGCTTCCGTGAGCATCAGTCCCGTGCCCTGGGGACTGATCGCGACGAACGCCTTGATGCGCTCGTCCGCGAACTCATCGACATCGATCGTCGATCTCGGACCGACGCGCGGCTTCATGCCGGCCAGGAGCATCGAAGTATGGGCTCCAAACGAATGCCCTCCCACGGCGATCCGATCCATATCCGGCACAGCACGCTTGAGCGATTCAACCTCACGAGCGAGCCGGGGCAGTTGATCAATCACAAAACGAACATCCAGTGGCCGGATATGCCATTGCCCAAGCGTCCGCGGATGCCGAAGCAATTCACCAAACCCCGGGAACCTTCGTCGTTCCTCTTCACTCAGCAGGGAGTAGGAATCACCAAACGTCGGTTGCACCACGATGTAGCCGTGACCGGCCAGAAAATCGGTCAGCGGCCGGTTGTTGTGCTTCGATCCCAACGCGCCGTGACAGAAGATCAGGACCGGATAACGGCCCTCTTCAACGGGATAGGTGATGCGGATGGGAATGGTTCGATCACGATCCTCATCTTTGAGTGTCGGGCCGACCTGGCTGTCGATCCTGTAAGGGCCTGGCGACAGGTTTCCGTACAGGTCCGTGCGATCAGGAAACAATGTCCGCTCGATGGCGCCGGGCGAATCCTCGGCGACCACTCGCTCGTCCCGCGCATCCGTGGCCATGCCCGCTGACACCACCAGGAAGATCATCAACAGAAATGTCGAGGTGCGGTTTGATGCGCTGTCGCTGCTTTTCATGGCAATCTCCTCATGAAGCATGCGGTCAGGCGTGCGGCATCATGGGGATTACCCGCGATTCGGTGTGCGGTTGCATGGCCGAAGCAGGAAGACCGGGCGGCCCGGCGAGTCGCCAACAGACAAAAGCGAGTTACTGGACATCGGATGACTTGGAGCGAGACTCAGGCACCCACGGAATATCCTCAACCTTGGCCAGTTGATTGGCGCGTCTGGCCATGGCAAACAGCAGATCGCTGAGTCGATTGAGATAAACCAGTGGCAGGGCTTCGGAAGCACTTTCCTGGGCGAGTTCGGCCAGGTGGCGCTCGGCGCGGCGGCAGATTGTACGGGCCAGGTGAAGACGCGCCGCCAGTTCGCACCCGCCCGGCAGGATGAAATGCCGCATCGGCGGAAGGCTCGCGCTGACCTGATCGATCCGCGCCTCCAGCTCATCAATATGCGCCTGGCCGAGTCGCCTCACATGCCCTTTGTCGGAAGACGATTCTTCCTCACGAGCGGGTGATGCCAGGTGGGCGCCCAGATCGAACAGTCGGCTTTGAATCTCCAGCAGCACCGGGCCAAGCTCGGTATCCCTGGCGCACACCAAGGCAAGGCCGATGGCTGAGTTGACCTCATCGACCGTTCCATAGGCTTCCACACGAAGCGAGTACTTGGCGATACGCTGGCCGCCAAAAAGGTCCGTCAGACCGTCATCGCCGCGTCGGGTGTAGAGCTTCATGGCTCGATTGTAGGCATTCGGCATCAGGATGGATTCGCGGCGTTCAACGCAATACCCGGCCGTCTTCCGAACCCCAGCCGGCCCGGATCACTCCAGGCCCATCTCCCGGAGATTGTTGTAGCTGATCTTGAGGCTCTCAAATGGGTCCAGATCGCCACTGTCGCGTTCGACCATGTACCACTTGACTCCCGCCGCGCGGCAGGCCTTGAGTATGGCCGGCCAGTTGAGGTTGCCGCTTCCGACCTCACACATCTTGTGTTGCCGATCGAGACTGATATGCATGTCCTTGACATGAATCACCGGGATGCGATCACCCTTGAGCTGACCGATCCGCTCGATCCAGGCCGCAGGATCGCCGCCGGCATGCGCCACCCAGTAGGTGTCGATTTCGAACCAGACTTCCTCGCCGAAAGTCTCAATCATCAGATCGATCGGCCGTACCCCGTCGATGAGGGCCCATTCGTGGCTGTGGTTGTGATAGCCCACGCGAAATCCCTTGGCCGCCAGCCTCCTGGCCGCCTCGCCGAATTCGCTGATGAACTGCTTCCAATCGGCCAGCTTGTCACTTCGGTAATGACCCAGCGCGGTCAGATCGCAGTTGAACGTCTTGTGATAGCTCAAGCACCCCTCGGTGTCCTTGATTTTGTCGAAGCTGACGTGCGTGACCGGGCAGATGATGCCCTCGCCGTCAAGGATTTTGGCCACTTCCGCATCGTCGATCGGCCCCAGCGCTGAGATTTGCACCGAACGATAGCCGATCTCCCTCAACTTCTTGCAGGTGGCGGCGAAGTCGGATGCGGTCTTGGTGAAATCGCGAACGGTGTAAAGTTGGGCGCCGATACAGGTCTGGCTCATGGCGGTATTCTCCTGGGCTGGGGGCGTGACGGCCGGGGCCACCGGGCCGGGCCGCGATTCGCTGCGTGGGTTGACAAGGGACATCCCGACGGCGGGATTCGTCTCCGACGATCAAGAGTATAACAAGTCCGAATCAGGGACTGGAGTGACCAGTCGCTCAAGCCCCCGAACCGGCGCGGCGACATCAGTCACCGATTGATATCCTCCCTCGATGTTCACGGGCGAAGGAGAACTCGCGGGACTGCTGGCCGCAGGGTGCTGGACGATCAGCACCCTCGCCTTCGCCTCCGCGGGCAGACGGGTCGGCTCGATCGCGGTCAACATCATCCGCATGGTCATGGCGCTCTTGCTGATGACCGCGGCCTGCATGGTCCTCGATGGGCGATTGGTCGCGCTGGAGCTATCCGGGCATTTCTGGCTCTGGATGAGCCTCTCGGGCGTGGTGGGCTTTTTTCTGGGTGATCTGGCGTTGTTTCGCGCCTTCGTCCTGATCGGGCCAAGGCTCAGCTCGCTGTTGATGGCTCTGGCACCACCGTTTGCCGCACTGACGGCCTGGTTCTGGCTCGATGAGCGTCTGAGCGGACTGAGCATGCTTGGCATGGCCCTGACGCTGGGGGGTGTGGCCTGGGTCATCCTGGAAACCCGCACGCCCGAGGAGCGGGCTCGATCCTTGGAACACGTATCACCCTGGGGCGTGACCCTGGGAATCGGTGGCGCTCTGGGGCAGGGCATCGGCCTGGTGATGGCCAAGGTGGCCATGGCCGGCAGCGCGGAGGAGGCGGCGGTCGGCATCGCCGGTGAGCCGATCGAACAGGTCTCCGCCCTGGTCTCGACTCAGGTCCGGGCGGCTTCGGCGACGGCTTGCTTTCTGCTCTTGCTCTTGATGGCCGGTCAGCGAAGAAAGGTCATCGCCGCGTGTCGGCACCCATCCGGCTTGGGGCTGATCACCCTGGGCGCTGTCGTCGGGCCGTTCCTGGGCGTGGCACTGTTGCTCCGCAGCGCCCAACTGGTGCCCGCTGGCATCGCCCAGACCCTGGCGGCCACGGTGCCGGTTCTGATCCTCCCCTGCCTGGTGCTCCTCTATCGCCAGAAGGTCAGCGCGCGAAGCGTGACTGGCGCCTGCATCGCGGTGGCCGGCGTCGCGGTGCTATTGCACGGTGGATGAACAAGCCAGGTATTCATGGTGAACGGGAGAAGCGTCCGGCCTTCACCGGGCATGAGTGCGGTTTGTGGGGTGCTCAAGACATTGCCAGGGCCCCGAGTTCGGGAGTGCTGGGGTTTCAGGGGGTTGACTCGGGGTGGCTTCCGGGGGTGACTTCCGGGGGGATGGCTTCCGGGGGCGGCGGGGGTCGCTGTGGTTAGCTTTCACGCTGTGACCGTCGAAAACCGAGCCAGCCGATCGCGACGATCATCACCGCCGCGCCCGGTTCGGGAATCGTCGTGTGTGTTGACTGCTCGTATCCGTAGTGCTCAAACAACAAGAACGCTGAGCGAAGGTCCAAGCGACCCTGCAACCCCACCGCGCCGTCCGCCCAGCCGCCGGGCTGACCGAGATTGGCCTGCAACACGGCGAGGTCAAAATCATCAACTTTGCCATCAAGATTCACATCGCCCGGTCGCGTGTTCAGGATATGCTCAAGCAGCCATCGCGCATCGTCGTAATCGACGGTTCCATCGCCATCAAGATCGTAAATCCAGCCTTCCACCTCGCCGGCGATCGCCCTGCCCAGCTCATCGAGATCATCGGCATCCACCACACCATCAAAGTCGAAGTCCCCGGCCTCGTACCATGCCATCCGGCCCATCTGCCACTTGGCCGAAGCACTGCTTGTGTTGTCGCCGAAAAAAACGAAGTCTTGCTGCACATACGGATTGGGGAACCCGGTGAACGCCGAATAATCGCGCACCGGGCCGGTCAGGATGATTTGCCCATCGACGGTCAGTGTCCAGGTGTCGCCGACCATGGCCAGCCAATACCGGGCAAGATCAGCCGTGGTATCGAACGCACTGCTCTCGGCTTTGATGAATAGCGGGTCATCGTCCTGAGCCCAGATCGAATCTTCCCAGAAGCCGAGCTCGATTCCCCGGTTGAACTGATCCAGCACGATGATGCTGAAGCCAGCCCGATGGCTTGAGACGTGTATCTCCTCCAGCATGCGGAACGTCCAGCCCAGGGCAAAGCCTTCATTCCGATCCAGCGTCGGACGAATGGGATGGCTGTTGTTGAAGAATCCCGCCGCCTCGGTACGAACGGTGGTTGAATCGACCGTCAGCAGGCCGCCCGATACCGACCGGGTGGTGTTGGCGTTGAACAACGGATTAGTCAGATACCACCAGCCCTGGGAATCGGGCAGGGTGTCGAGCGCTGCATCGTAGATGATCTGAGCCTGAACCTTGGCACCGCCGACGATGGGGAGCACAGATAACAGGGCCACCAGAAGGATACGGGCGAGGCGGGTTGGACGGCTGGTTTTCATGGCTTCAACTCTGCCCGATGAACGGCCTTCAGGCAAGTATTCAGAGCCGACTTACCACAAATGAATGCAATGGGCATGGCCAAAAGACAGGTACGCCCGTTGATACTGCGTGAGCCGAACCTGGGAACGTACCGACTCCGCCTCCATTTCCCCATCAATCCTCATCCCGCGCCCGGCCCGAAAACGCCTGTGGCAACTGATCGATGCCCACCGCCCACTGCTCGCCGCTTTCCAGGTCCTTGACTTCAACCTGGCGCTCCATGATCTTGTCATCCAGGATCACCGCGTAACGGGCATTGCATGCGGTGGCTTCCTTGAGCAGCTTGCCCAGCGATCGGGTCGAGCGATAACTGAAGCGTGTGTGCAGGCCCTGTCGACGCAGATCGATGCACAGCGCGGCCAGTTGCTTCGCCGCGGCATCGGTAAGCGCCAGGGCAAAGACATCCGGCCTTGGCATGATCGTCTCCGGGATCAGGCCCTTATCGAACAACACCAGCGAGATCACGACATCGCCCATGCCAAAACCCACCGCCGGCGTTGGCGGGCCACCGAAAAGTTCGATCAGCCGGTCGTAACGCCCACCACCGGCGATCGCGCGCATCGCGCCGGTCGTCTCATGGATCTCAAAGACGGTTCCGGTGTAGTACGCCAGCCCGCGAACGATGCCCAGGTCATATTCGCACCAGTCGGCGATGCCGAAGGCGTGCAACTGTTCATCCAGTTGCCGAAGGTCATCCAGCGTGTCATGAATCGCCAATGATTCGCGAAGCTTATCCAACCCCCCAGCGCGATACTTCATCCGGCACACCTCATCGAATCGCTTGGCAGAGTCCGCATCTAGACCCAGCACCGCCGCCTGCTGCGCGAACTGGTCCTCTTCGATCTTGTCCCGCCGATCCAGCAGCGCGAACGCTTCGGTCATCCGATCCAGAGGCACGCCCAGCTTGCCCAGGATCGACTGCACCGTCTGGCGATGGCTGAGCTTGATGCGAACGTGGCTGGAGGTCAGCCCGACCTCGCGGAGGAAGTCCACGGCCGTGTAGATCACCTCGGCATCGGCGATGGGGCTATCCAGCCCGAGCATGTCGATGTTCCACTGCCAGAATTCGCGCAGCCGGCCCCGCTGCGGCCGTTCGGCGCGGCAGAAATTGGGCATGCAGAACCACTTGATCGGCCGGGGCAGTGAAGCAGCGCGATCCGCCACCATCCTCGCCAGCGTCGGCGTGAACTCCGGCCGGATCGCCATGCCCCGCCCGCCTCGGTCTTCGAAGTGGAAAAGCTCACTGACGATCCCGTCACCGCTCTTGACCTTGTAAAGGTCCAACGACTCGAACACCGGACCATCCACCTGTTCGAACCCGTTGCGGACCGAAACTTTCCGCCAGGCATCGAACAAGAAATTCTGCCAGGCCATCTCCCGAGGATAAAAGTCGCGCGTTCCCTTGGGGGCTTGAAGCTTCATAAGTATTTTTCAAATAACGTTTTATGACTTTTGTATCGACATCCGAACCCGTACGGCCCCGCCGCCGCCCCAACCCTTGCGCCCCGCCCCGATGCTCTCGATCACCGCCGGCTTGGCCAAAAAGCCCGACACCGCATTTTGCGCAGCAAGAAGTGTAGCGATTCTTGAATTCCACCCCAAACCCTGAAGCCAGGGCGAACGCATGTAGGCCCGGCGCATAAAAGGACTTGATAGTCGTTTGCGCTCCCCGGGCGCATCGGCTACACCTCACCTCAGTTACACGCGTGGCCACGCAGCAATACCGCGAACCGACAAAGGAGCGCATCATGG
>JAFIFY010000041.1 GCA_020831765.1 Phycisphaeraceae bacterium
TCGCGCGTAGTCTGGACGATCGCCGGGAAGCCGAATGTTTGCGCTTGGCCTGCGATCTCCTGGCACAGCTTGTCCGCGCGCCCGTGGCAACCGCCGCTGATCGCCTCCTCGAGCTTGACCAGCAGGTCCTCAAGCGCTTCAAGGTAACGCAGGATCAATGGCCTGATTGCTTCGTTCGTCCAGTGAGTGCTCAGCAGTTTTGAACCATCGTGCCCGCCTCGGCCTGTCTTGCGGAGAAAGCGGTTCAACGCTCCTCGCAGCGTCTCAAAGCCACATGACTGGTCAAGGATCAGGTCAGCCCCAAACTGCATGAATCGCCGAGCGATCAGCGGCTTGCACGTCGCCAGCCAGACCACCACCGGGCCGGAGTAGCCGACATGACGGATCGCCTTGATATTGGCCAGCGACTCTCCGCTTACTTCCCGAAGATTGACAACCAGTAGCTCGGTTTCATGTTCCTTGATCCGTTGCATGGCCTCCTGGGCGTTGGCCGCCGACTGGACCTGCGCCCCGGCTTCAACAAGCTGAAACCGCATCAACTCGCGTTGTACATCGCAAGCATCAAGCAACAGGATGTGGCCATCAAGAGATTCCGGCCCGGTGTCGGCAAAACCACCGGATTCGGCATCCTCCGGATCAAGGAAATCCTCAAGATTGATCGGCCGATCAAACTTGACCCCGACTTCATGAATGCGACCGCCAATCAGTCGGCAGTGGCGCACCGTCCCTCTCACCACCTCGGCCCCATTCGCCGCCGAGCCGCCATTCGCGCGGCTCTTGAGAATCACAAAGCAAGGTGAACCCGGGTAGACGAACGAGCCGTGTAGAAACCCGATGCCCGAACGGCTCAGGCTCCGGGGTCGCACCAGACACCGGAGCTGGCTTCGCCCGGGATGCTCGATCCCCACCATCAGCCCTCCGGCCGGTCGAAACGGGTAACGGGGGTCCTCACGGCGACTGGTGCTCGAAGCGACGCCGGCCTGTGAATCCAATCGCCTCAGTATTTCATGCTGCTCCCTGTCGGAAAGTCGAAGCAGGTCCTGACACTTATGATTGTTCTGCAAGCTCGTATAGTCCATGGATTGAGCTTCCGAGATTCCGTGGGAAACAACCCGGAAGCCGCGATCTGAAACCATACCCGGCCGGCCTGCCTGCCGCCGAACCAGATGACCATAAACCAGAACGGCTGCCTCTGGCGCAGGCGCTAATCTTCCAATTCTTTCGTCTTGGAAGGGAGCCTCATTAAGTCCTAACCACAAAATCGGGGCTTTCCCTGATTCACCCAAGGGGGCGATCCCTTGAGCACCTGACGACCGATAACGGTGAATACCGAGCCAGAGCGGAAGTGCTCCCACGTCGCCAGATTCCGGGCTCATGATGGTCCGACGGTTTGCCAGGCCGAGTTCTTTGCCGACCATCTACGCGCCTGCTCGTTGACAAGCTGGTAGACCGAATCAAGGATTCGGCGGTACGCCCACGCCCGCTGGGCATCATTCTCGATCGCCCGGGCGCGGCCAAAGGCTTCGACGACCTGACGGTGCGCCGGCTCGCCCAGGATATCCCGGACCTGGCCGATCAAGCCTTCGATCGCCACTTCGTAGATCGCCGCGCAAGCCTCGTGTTGCCCGGCATTGAAGATCGGCACACCCCGACGGATCGCCAGTTCGATGATCGAGCGCATCCGCTCAATCTGGCTGGCCGGCTCTATAGCGGACTCAGCCGGAAGCAACACCCGATCAATCCGGACAATCACCCACTTTCCGGGGTTCCGGCGATATTCCTGGACGTTCGCATCGCCAATCTTGACCGTACCAGCCGCCGCGATCTCAACCTCCCGCCCACCCAGGGTGCGGACGGCCTCAGTGCCAAGCAGCAGTTCGCCGGAAACCACGTGGTTCAGAAGCAAAGCGCGGAGTTGATCGCGACCCGCCGCCGAACCCAGAAATTCGAGAGTCGCTCCATCAACAGCGCCAAAGGCATCATCGCCCGGGGCAAGCAGTGTGATCGATCCCCGTCCGGCCAGTTCTTCGGAAAGGCCCGAGGCGGTCAGGAGCTGAGCCAGCACGGACAGTTCCGGGTCAGCCTTCACACCTTCAACGACTGAAAGAGCAACCCGCCGACCATGGTCCCCATTTGCATGGTCCGTTGCCGAAGTCTCCGTCGCATCCGGTGCTGAGCCCGCCGCGTTCTCCGGACTTTGTCTGATCGCTTCAATTCGATCAATCTCCAATCGGAAGGCACCGTCACTGCCATCGTAGATAGTCAAACCCAGCGAACGGATATCGCGTGCCCTCAAGGCCGGTGCTCGCCGCACTTCCCGACCGAACACTGAAAACTGGAACTTCGAAAACGGCAGAACGATCTCGGACCATTCCCCCGCTTCGGTGGCGAACGACTGCCGATATGAGCCTGCCGCCAGACGATCGGTTGTTCTCAAATCGAACCAATAGCTTCGGCCATCCCCGCGAACACGGACTCGGATGGCATCAAAATCCTCCAGACCGTCGAGCATCGGACGGGTGCGTATCTGCGAGAACCCACCATTGTTGTCCAGCGAAAGGATGCCGCCGAACATCAGCGTCCGGGATGAGGTTATTCGAAAGCCGCCCTGCGAGACCCCGCCCATGACGTTGTCGTTAACGGTCTGCCATACCGCGGATTGCCGCTCATCCGCAAAATCGAACAGGACACGGGCATCATCCGAAGCCCGGGCCATACCCGCCGCGAATGTGCAAAGGGACACGGCAGCGGCCAGGCCCGCGACGGCGGGGATCAATCGAAAAAACATTTCCATTTTCTAGCTCCTTGGAGGACGCTTGCCTCCGAGAACGTTAGCCCCGACCCCGGAGAAAATCAATCATAACGTTCAAGTCGTTCATAACGCTCTTTCCTCAGGGCCGGATATCCGCTCCCAGGAGCCCGGACCACGCTCATCGCTGGCCACAGACCGCCGCGCCCAGTGACAGCCACGCCGCGCACCCGTATCCTTCACCACCAAGCATGCGATCCGCATCGCCCCAAAGCTGGCCGGAAATGCTTCTGGCCGATGAGAAAACCGGCGAACTGGCCAGCCGTCTTCAGGCGGGCCAGGAAGTTGCTGTGCGCGGATTGGCGGGGTCGAGCGGCCACTTGCTGGCTTCGCTCCTGGCTCGAAAGCTGGGCCGTTGCATCCTTCTGGCCGTCGCCCATCTCGATGAGGCCGAGGATGCTTACGAAGATGCCCGGCTCCTGGATGCCCGCCTCGGACCGATTCCCCTGATGCGATTTCCCGCCCTCGAGCAGTTGCCCGGCGAGACAGGCATCAGCCTGGAACTGGTCGGCGAACGTCTGGCCATGGTCGACCAACTGACCAGGGCACCCAGGGAAGCCCAGCCGCGTCTGGTCATCGCATCGATCAGCGCCCTGATGCAGAGCGTGCCCTGTCCGCAAGACCTCGGCTCGTTCCAATTTCAGATCGCCCGCGATCAGCCGCTTCAGCCCGGCGCGCTGATCGACTGGCTGGACCGCGCCGGCTACCAGCGCACCGAAGCCATTGAACAGCCGGGCGACTTCGCCATGCGCGGCGGGATCATCGACATCTTCGTACCCTCGACCCAAGTCGACGAGGACGATCCGACCACCTCGGCACCGCTACCCATCCGGCTCGATTTCTTCGGCGATGAGGTCGAATCGATCCGCATCATCGACACACAGACCATGGGATCGGGCAGGCAACTCGACCAGATTCGCATCATCGGCGCCTCGGCCGGAGCCTTGCAGTCCGATGCCCGAACCGTCAACCTCATCGATCTGCTGCCTTCGGATCACATCAGCCTTCTGCTTGAACCCATGGAGTTGGCCGAACAGGGCCGAGGCTATTACGAACGTCTTGTCGATCCACGGGGCATCTACCCCCCCGCCGCCGTGCTACAGAAACTCACCCGGGGCGCTCATGCCCAGGTCAGCGGCATGATCATCGGGACCAACACCCAGCCGCTGACGTTGCCGGTCCGTCCGCTCGAGCCGTTCGATCAGGATCGAACCGGCACCATCCATGAACTGGTCCAACGCGCTCAACAGGCCAGGCTGGTGGTGCTCTGCGGCAAGCCGGCCGAGGAATCGCGGCTTGGCGAGTTGATTGATGAACATCATCCTGATGTGGATCCGCGACCGGCCATCGAGCCGGGTGAACTGCACCGGGGCTTTGTCTGGGGCGATCTGCATCTGGTCTCGAACGCGGAGATTTTCCATCGTTACCAGAATCGGCGGCGCGTCCGGCGCCTGGGCACCGTCGGCCTGCCGACGCCCGATCGGCCGATGGATGTCTTTTTTGATCTTGAACCGGGCGATGCGGTGGTACACATCGACCATGGTGTTGCGATCTTCAAAGGCTTGAGAACGTTGCGCCGCAAGGGAGAGGCGCACGAGGTACTGACCCTCGAGTTCCACGGCGGAGCCCTTCTGCATGTACCGGTCAGCAACATCGAGCAGGTGCAGAAATACGTCGGTGGCATGCACGCCACGCCGCCGTTGAGTGTGCTCGGGGGTCGGCGCTGGTCGCGCCAGAAGCAGGAAGCGGCCCATGCCGCGCGTGATCTGGCCCGGCAGATGCTTCAGATTCAGGCCGCGCGCAACGCCATGCCGGGCATCAGCTATCCGGCCGATACCCGCTGGCAGCGCGAGTTTGAAGCGGCGTTCCCCTATGAGGAGACCGAAGATCAACTCGCCGCCCTGGCCGAAATCAAGAAGAACATGGCCGATCCGCGGCCGATGGATCGACTCATCTGCGGTGATGTCGGGTTCGGCAAGACAGAGCTGGCCATCCGCGCCGCCTTCAAAGCCGTCGAGAGCGGCCGGCAGGTCGCCGTTCTCGTGCCCACCACGGTGCTGGCCGAACAGCACGAACGCACGTTCAACGAACGCATGGCCGAGTATCCCTTCCGGATCGAGTCGGTCAGCCGGTTCAAGACCGGATCGGAACAGGACCAGATCCTGGCCGAACTGGCGGCGGGAAGGGTGGACATCATCATCGGCACGCACCGGTTGCTGAGCGGGGATGTGAAATTCGCCGACCTGGGCCTGGTGGTCATTGATGAGGAACAGCGCTTCGGGGTGGAACACAAGAATCGGCTCTTCCAGTTCCGGTTGACCGCCGATGTGCTGACGCTCAGCGCCACGCCGATTCCGCGAACACTGCACATGTCCATGCTTCGCCTCCGCGATATCTCATCACTGGCCACGCCCCCCGCCGACCGCCGCGCGGTGGTCACCGAGGTCATGGCCTACAACGGCGATCACATTCAACAGGCCATTCGCCGCGAACTTGCCCGCGATGGCCAGGTATTCTTCGTCCACAATCGCATCCACAACATCCAGCGGATCGCCGACCGCATCCAGGCACTGGTGCCCGAGGCCCGCATCGTCATCGGCCACGGCCAGATGCCCAGCCGCGAGCTCGAGGCGGTCATGCTCAAGTTCATGCGCCACGAGGCGGATGTCCTGGTCAGCACGACCATCATCGAAAGCGGCATCGATATCCCCACCGCCAACACCATGTTCATTCACGAGGCCGATCACTTCGGCCTGGCCGATCTGCACCAGCTTCGTGGCCGCGTCGGCCGTTATCGCAACAGGGCCTACTGCTACCTGCTGCTGCCCGAGGATCGGCCCGTGACCGACAGTGCGCGGAAGCGGCTACGGGCGATCGAGCAGTTCGCCATGCTGGGCGCCGGGTTCAAGATCGCGATGCGGGATCTGGAAATCCGCGGCGCCGGAAACCTCCTTGGCAAAGAACAGAGCGGCCACATTGCCGCCGTGGGCTATCAGATGTACTGCATGCTGCTGGAACGGGAAGCGGGCAAGCTCCGCAATGAAGAGGCCCTCGAACCGCCGTCGTCGCATCTGGAGCTGGGCATCACGGCGGTGTTGGATAAGGCCTGGATTCGCAGCGATAAGTTCCGCATGGATGCCTACCGCCGACTCGGCCGCGCCGCGACCCTGACCGACCTTGACCAGGTCATCAACGCGCTGATCGAGGCCTACGGCGAGCCTTCACCGGTCGCCCAGCTCTATATCGATCTGGTCGAACTCCGCGTCGCCACGGCCATCCATCGCATCGATTCGCTCAAACGCGATCAGCAGGACCTGATCTTCACCACGGCCCAGCCACGCGAGCTCGAACCCCTGTTCGCCCACGCGCCCGGACGAACCAGCTTGATCGATCAGCACACCGTTTACTGGCGGCCGCCCCCGGCCTACATGGACAACACCTCCACCATGCTCGCCGTGCTGCGCAAGCTGCTGGTCCGTCCCTTGCGAGACCGCGACGGCCCGCGGGATGCCACCACGCCCGCGAGGGCGGCCGATGGTCAGGAGCGATCAACCCCGGCCACGGCCAATGAAGCATCGGCGACATCTCGCTTGGCCGAGATTCGGCGCGGCAGGAAAGCCGATGCGCCAAGCCAACCCAATGCCGCCCCACCGCCGTAAGCGATGCAATCGGTCAGGCTCGGCGTTGGCGAACCGTAGCGATCCGACTCCATCACACCCTGGAGCATCTCCACCGCCAACCCGAAGCCCAACACCAGTCCAACCACCAGCCAAATTGCCCGGCCCGGCCTGAGCCTGCCATCGAGGGCGAACGCGAAGAACGCTCCGGCCGGCGCCATGAGCAACATCATGATCGTGAACTTCTGCAACGCCCGCCATTCACCAGCCCAGTACATCGAAGCAAACGGCCAGTCAATCATGCTCATCCAGCGTTCCTGGATATAGCTCCATTCCAGGCGAAGCCGCCAGGGCCGGGTCAGCAGGCCGCCGACCACCGCAAGATAAAGCCAGCCAAAAGCCATCCCGACTTCGAACCTCAACCCACTGGACCAGTGCTTACCCATGCGAAGGCCGCCGCGCTGATCCACCACACGGCCGATCAACAGGTGGGCCAATAGCGCGGCCATGATGCCCAACAGCGGCGAGGTCACATCGCTCATCGCCGACGCCAGTGGCAGCCGAGCGATCTCCACCATCACCGTGAACACCGCCATCAACACCGCCGTTTCGCCCAGGGTTCGAGGGCCGAGGCGGAAGTAATCCCAGCCCAATCGAAGCCACAAAGCCACCGGAAGCCAGATCAACAGCTTCCTGATGTGGTAGAACCACCACGCCCATGCAGCATCCGGGTCATAAGCGAAGGGACGGAGGATGATCAGTCCATCGTTCCATTTCCGCTCGAGCACGCTCAGATTGAGCCGTAGATCGAACGGAAGCAGCAGGAAAAACACCAACGCCAGCGGGTAGATCGAAAGCAGCGCCTTACGCGCTTCGGCGCGGCGGAATGGATCGACCATGGCGCCAAGAGCACGGAGAATCGCCGCTCCCGACAGCCCCCCGGCCGCCCAACCCAGGACCAGACCCACCCAACCGGTATAAACATCGCTCCAGGTGCTTACCCGGACGGTGGCCCAAAGCTGTGTGAATTCGATGGCGATCGGGAACAGAACGATGATGAGCCACGCCAGGGCACCGAAGACCAACTTGGCGGCCGGATCACGGAAACTGAGAATGCCGATCGCCAGCAGGAATCCCAACGGCAGCATCGCGACCAAATGGGTCATCAGCCCGGGGAGCCGCTCTTGCGTGCGAGCCAGGAGCGGAAGCTCGGTGAATTGACGCCAGCCTTCGGCAAGCGTGAAGCGTTCAAACTCCATCGGAACCAGGGCCAGATACCAGACCAGCAGCATGTAACCCAGCGCACACAGCGTCATGATCCCCGGCCTGCGGACCATCGCGCCGTCCCCCACCTCGCCATCCGGGTTTCGCTCACCGATCACCGGCGGGCGATTGGAAACCCGCGACGAGCCCCCGTGAGGCCCGATGCGCTTCCCGCGCCCGGCTGTGCGACCATCACCCTTGGCATTTTCCGACATCGATAACAAACCCCTGCCCACCGCCGGTTACAGACTATCACGCAGCACCCGGGCATGATGCACCAGCCACCGGGACCTCAAGACACCCTTCCGAAGCAGCCATTCCCATGGGCCCGTGTGCGATCGACCGGCTCGCTGCGATTTCAACGCACCGCCAGGCCGCAGTTCCCAACGGCCCTGGCCCATCAACTCGATGCATCAAGCACTTCCGCCCGGTATCGTGGAAGCACACAACAAGGTTGACGCCCTCGCCGACCGTTCATAGCATGACCGTTGCCTTGGCCCGTAGTTCAATCGGTAGAATGCCTGACTCTGGATCAGGAGGTTCGTGGTTCGAGTCCACGCGGGCCAGTTTTCGGGTTTTGTTTGGTATGGGAAATCTCCCGAAATTTCGCGATAAGTGCAGCACTTTTTGAACTTTGCGCGATCGGATGTCCGACGATCGTCCCGTTACGTTGCTTTTCATTTCCGAAGGTTGCACGCGGTTGCCGCGTTGTTTTTTGCGTCGGTGATGCGGGGGACGGGTTGGCGGGTTTCTCAACTGCGGCGTTGTCATTGCGTCCGTTGTGAGCTTCCCCGCGACTGGTGGGCGCACCGGCGATGGTCTTTGTGATGGCCTGAGCTCGATTGCCCTCCTGCTCTCCTGTTTGCCTTGCGCCCCACTATTGGTCGGCTCGGATGTCGTAGGCGATCAGATCGGAGCCACGGCGAACGAACAAGAGACCTTCGGCGATGGTTGGATGAGCCCACAATCTTTCCCGATCTCGAGGCAGAGTGACGCGGCCGACGATGCGCGCTCCCGATTCGGTGATTTGAGCGATTCCGAACTCGCCTCGCTCGGCGAACCAGTACAGCAGACCATCGGCGCGGGCGATGGCGCCCTTGGTGATATCCGCCGCTTCACCCACCTTGCGCCCGCTGGCCGCATCGAGAACCACCAGCGATGAATCCATACCGTAGATGCGGCCATCCACCTCAACCAATCCGCCGAGTTGGACCGCCAGATCGTCATTCCGCCAGGCAACCGTCGCGCTTGAGCCATCTTCGCTCAAACGCACCGCCATGCTTCCATACCCGTATCCCGAGGACGTGATCACCAACCCGTCGTAATACAACGGTGTCGTGGTGTGAACACCGTGACGATTGCGGTAAGGGATGCTCCACAGGAGTCGGCCATCGGAGGCATCGACGGCGACCAGAGCATGCGAGAGGTGGGTTACGATCAGCCGTCTTCCGTTATGTTCGATCAGAGCCGGGCTGCAATAGGCGCTGACCATCGGTCCGCCGGGGCCGGCCACGGGAGGTGTGGCCCAGACCTGTTCGCCATTTCGAACATCCAAGGCGACGATGCTCGCGCGCGTGCCACCGGGTGTGAAAACCACCTTGCCGTCGTAGACCAGTGGCGACTCAGAGATACCCCACTGAATATTGCGGCCCCCGAATCGGCCCAGCAGGTCGATATTCCATAACTCACGTCCATTGGCCGCATCGATGGCCACGGCTCTGCCTATCCCACTGACCAGGAAGATACGTCCATCGGAGACGACCGGCGTGGAGCGCGTCCCGCTATAGCTGCGTGTCCATTCGGGACCGTAGGATCGCTTCCATCGGAGGTTTCCCTTCAGATCAATCGCGTAGAGATAGCCGGTCTGCCCTTCTTCGATCCCGGCAGTGTAGATCGTGTCGCCAGCGACGGACACACTTGAGTAGCCGTGTCCGATGGCGATCGACCAGGCTCTTGGTGGTCCGTTGGCCGGCCAGCTCTGCATCAGATCGGATGCGGGGAACTGCCCCGTGCGGTCCGGTCCGCGCCAGTCGGGGCTGGATGTGGCAAAGGCCATTCCGGCCGCGAGCAACCCCGTGATGCCGAGAGTCACCATCATGCGGAACATTGTGATTCCTTCCTTAGTGGCCCGGAACAGCCCACCGATTCGATTCGCACAAGCGAATCGGAGCACGGGAGAAACTCAATAAACATACCATTTTATCCTGATAACGTCCGGTGGGGTCAGCGGATTGCATCGTTCTGCGAACGCGGTGGCGGGGGCGACGGAATGCACTTCACCGATCAGGGCATTGGCTCAGCGCCTGGGATGCTGGTGGTAATCTGAACCGGCTGGCTCGACGGATCAAACTGGAGCGCGGATGTGGGGCAGGCCAGCACGCAAGTCTGTGCCGCGTGGCCGAGTCCCTGGGCAATCGATGCTCCATCTGGCGCGGCCAGATGGATATCAAAACCGCGGCCGACGAAGGTCACACCCGTCGGCTCGCCGAGCTGCCGCGCGATGGTGACGCACAGTCCGCAACTGATGCACTTGCCTGGTTCGAAGACAACCCCACCTTCACGCTGGACACGGGCATACGGCCGCCGCGTACCTCGGTAACGTTTCAGGTCACAACCGTACTCCGTGGCAAGCTGACGAATGCGGCAGTCACAACCGCCGCCGCAACTGCATTGCAGACAGCGCGCGGCCTCGGTACGCGCTTCATCGGAGTTGTAGCCGCGCTGAAGCCCCCCGGCGGGCGTCAGGCGACGATCGGGCGAGGCGCGGAGCATGAACTCGACCAATTCCTGCTCTTCCAGCCGCCCCATCGCCACGCCGACCGTCGGGTTGACGTCCGCCGGATCATGGCCGGCGAGGTAGCGGTCGATGCACTTGGCCGCGGCCTTGCCTTCGGCCACACTGCGAACGGCCAATCGCGTGCGCCGAACCGCACCACCGGCGGCGAACACATCAGGCCAGTGCGTCTGAAAGGTGCGGCCATCGACGGTCACCCCCCGACGCGTTGTCGGCAGGTTCAGCTCGCCATCCTGCTCATCGATCGCACCAATCGCCAGTAGCACGGCCTCGTGTTCACGGCGCAGATCGTGGACGCTCCCATCCCGGCCCAGCCGCCAGTTCATGAAGAAGCTGGCACCCAGTTGGCGGATAATGTCGATTTCACCATCCAGCACGTGCAGCGGCAGCAGGTCACGGTCGATCCCATAGCGCATGGCGCCACCGGGTTGATCGTTGGCATCGTAGAGCATGCACGCATACCCGCGCAGTTGCAGGTAGTAGGCCGCGGACAGACCGGTCGGCCCCGTGCCCACAATGGCGATGCGGCCGCCGGTGGCCGGGGCGCAGTCAGGCAGGAAGGGGTCGGCGGCGGCAAGGTCCTGTTCGGCGACGAAACGCTTGAGCAGGCAGACGGCGACGGGCCCATCTCCGGCCTTGCGGCGACAGCCTCCTTCGCAAGGAGCGGGACAGATATAGCCGAGCACCGCCGGCAGCGGGATGTCCGCCTTGACCGTGGCGATCGCGCCCGGCAGGTCATCATCAATGATCTGCCGCATCATCAGTGGCACATCCATGTTCGCCGGACAGTTGTTGCGGCAAGGCGCGACGCAGTCACCTGCGTGGTCGCTCAGCAGCAGCTCCAGGGCCGTGCGCCTGGCCGCACGAACCTCATCAGATTCAGACTCGATGACCATGCCATCACTTACGGGCAGTGAGCACGCCGGACGCAGCCGGGTGGCGCCGTTGACCTTGACCACGCAAACCATGCAACTGTTCTGGGCCGGAAAACCGTCGTAATGGCAGAGCGTGGGAATATCGATTCCCGCCTGGCGTGCGGCGGTCAGCACCGTGGTATCGGCGGGGATATCCATCACATGCTGGTCAATGGTGATGCGCGGCATGGGTGATTTACTCCACGTTGATGGCCTGATCCCGGCAGACCTGGCGACAGGCGTCGCAGCGGGTGCATACCGCATCATCGATGCGGTGGCGCTGGTACGGGGTCATGGCGATGGCCTCGACGGGGCACGCCTGGGCACACAGCGTGCAGCCGGTACAGCGGTCAGTGACGCGGTAGTGGATCAGATCCACACAGCGGCCGGCGGGACAGCGGCCCTCCAGATGCTTCAGGAACTCATCACGAAAGTAGCGCATCGTGGTCAGCACCGGGTTGGGTGCGCTGGCGCCCAACCCGCAAAGGCTGCCCGATGCGACCTGACCGGCCAGCGCGAGCAGGTCGTCCAGATCCTGGTGCCCGCCCTCGCCCTGGCAGATGCGCATCAGCATGTCATGCATGCGGCGTGCGCCAATGCGGCAGAAGCTGCACTTGCCGCAGGATTGGTTCTGTGTGAACTCCAGGAAATAGCGTGCCAGATCGACGATGCAATCGCGATCATCGAGCACCACCAGCCCGCCCGATCCCATAATGGCCCCGGCAGCGGTCAGCGCCTCGTAGTCGATCGGCGTATGGGCCAGCGAAGCGGGCAGACAGCCGCCGCTGGGGCCGCCGATCTGCACGGCCTTGAATCGTCGCCCATCGACGATGCCGCCACCGATGTCGTACACGACCTGATGGATGGTGGTGCCCATGGGCACCTCGATCAGCCCGCCCCGTCGCACCTTGCCAGCAAGGGCGAATACCTTGGTCCCGCGGCTGCGCTCGGTGCCGAAGCGGGCGAACGCCGCGGGCCCGTGGCGGACGATCCAGGGCACGTTGGCCAGCGTTTCGACGTTGTTGACCAGGGTCGGCGCACCCCACAGCCCACGCTCGACAGGGTAGGGCGGCCGCAGGGATGGATTGCCGCGGCGCCCTTCGATCGAGGCGATCATGGCCGTCTCTTCCCCGCAGATGAACGCACCCGCTCCTTCACGCACCGATAGGCGCAGGTCGACCCGGCCGCCCATCGCGCCAGTGCCGATGATGCCCGCCTCCTGGCACAGTTTGATGGCGCGGCGGATGCGGCGCAGCGCCAAAGGGTACTCCTGCCGGATGTAGAATACCCCATCCCTGGCGCCGATACTGTGGGCCGCGATCGCCAGACCCTCGATGATTCGAAAGGGGAAGGACTCCATCAGGGTGCGGTCCATGAAGGCGCCCGGATCGCCCTCATCGCCGTTGCAGATGGCGAATTTTCGCCCCGCATCCTGACGGCGGGCCGTGTCCCATTTTCGCCCCGTCGGATAACCGCCGCCCCCGCGCCCGCGCAGGCCCGAGGCGATGATCGTCTCGATCGTTGCCGCCGGGTTGGCCACCTCAACGACCTGCCGCCAGGCGGCAAAGCCATCGCAGGAGCGGTAGCCGGGCAGGTCCAGCGGGTCGAGCCGGCCGTAATGCTCGGTGGCGATGCGGACCTGGGTGGCCTCAAGCCGAGCGTGATCAGGCTCACGACAGGCTGGATCATGAGCATGCTCCGTTTGCTCGGATGCGCCCGCAATCATCCAATCGAGCGCACGGCCAAACCAAAAGCGGCCCCGCCCCAGCACGCCCGTGGCAAAGTGCCTGTCCAACAGACTGTCAACATCCGCCGTGTCGATGCCGGCATAGGACAGCGTACGTCCGCTCGCCTCGACCACTTGCATCGATGGGCCATGGCGGCACAGGCCGGAGCAGCCGACACGGCGAACACCGACCGGCATGCGGCGCCGCCGCAGATGATCGAGCACAGCGCGATACAGCGTACCCCCGCCACTGACCAGGCAACAGGAATCCAGCGGAATCCGCACCTGGCACTGGCCGTTCTCCTTGCCGATATCCGCTGAATCATCGGACCAACCCAACGTCTGTTGCTCCGCCTCCGCACGCATCACCGCCGCGGTGACCGTCCGCGTATCCAGGTGCCCCAGGGTCAGATCATCGACCTGCACCACCGGCGCAAGCGAGCAACAACCAACACATGCCACTCGCGCAACCGTGAACCGCGCATCCGGATCGGTGTCCTCGCCGTCGGGAATGCGCAGGTCACGCCGGAGAGCTTCTTCCAGCCGTTCACTCCCGCGCACATGGCAGGCCGTACCATGGCAGATGCGCACGGCGTGAGCTCCGGCCGGCCGGTGGCGAAAGCGGTCGTAGAACGTCGCGACGCCAAGCAGATCGGATGGATGAATATCAGTGACCTGACTGATGCGCGCAAGCGCCTCGGCGGGCAGATGGCGATACTGGTCCTGAACGGCGTTGAGCAGGGGTACCACCTGGTCGCGCTCCCGGCCGCAGCGCGCCACCAGTTGATCGACGAACGCTCGGGGATCAGGCTGGTCAATCATGCTCTTTTCCCCCGATCGCATGAACCGCCTTGCCGGTGCGCATGTAGAGGCGACCGCCGAGAAGCGCCGGCGATGCCCGAGTCGGCTCGCCCAACTCGCCCTTGCCCACCACCTGTGGCGGATTGCCGCTTACATCGAGCACGGTGGTGAGGCCATCGACGTTGGTCACGTACACCAGTGTGCCCGCGGAAGCCGGTGATGCCTCGAATCGTCCCTGAAGTCGATGATGCCAACGCTCCCGCCCATCGGCCATATCGATCGCGGTCAGTCGCCCACCATCACTGAGGACAATGGCCAGGTCGCCGATGATGATCGGGCTGGCGATCTCCGGCTGGTGATCCTCGAACGTCCAGAGCAGACGATCGTCATCGAGCGGACCGGTTTCGGTCGTCGGCAAGGCGTACATCTCCCACGCCGGGCTGATGACAAGCACGCGAGAATCATCGGCCACTGGACTGGAAGCGATGTCACCTTCAGGACCGTTCCAACGCCACAGCTCACGCCCATCGGCCGGATCGTAAGCGATGGTCGCCCTATGGCTGGTGATGATCAATTGCATGCGATCGGCGGTCTGGACCACCATGGGACTGGCCCACGATGCGCCGGCATCATGCTCGATCGTCCAGATTTCGTCCCCGCTTGCCGCATCGAGGGCGAGGATACGGTTGACATTGTGGTGATCCCACTGCACGAACAGGCGACCATTATGGACAGCGAGGGAGGAAGCGTAGCCGTAAATGTTCTCCGCCTCGCCCAGCGGCTTGGCCCAGACACGGCGGCCCTGCATGTCGCAGGCGATCAGATCACCGTTGGCGAAAATGGCAAAGACCAGACGGCCATCGGTGGCACAGGTGGGCGCGGCGAAACCGGTGTGGGGCAGAATCTCCGGCGGCCACGCGCCGCCACCGGGCAACACCGGCACACGATGCTCCCAAAGTGGAAGGCCATCGCGAACATCAAAGGCATAAATCTTCCGGCTGCGCTGGTCAGCGCCGGTGATGAACAGCCGATCGCCCCAAACCACCGGGGAGTTATGACCGGGCAGGTCGATCGGAGCGCGCCAGAGGATATTCCTTCCGGAGTCGGTTTCCCATTGCACCGGCCAGGTGATGGCATCGTCATCAAAGGCGCGCCCGGTGCCGTGCGGGCCTCGGAAGCCCGGCCACTGCTGTGCGGTGTTCAGGCCGCTCTGGTCGCCGATGCCATCGGCGGCATCCGGCGGATCAATCGTGGCGGGGGTGTATGGTTGGTCCACTTCATCCGCCAGCGCGATACGCGCTCGGTCGAGTTCGCGCAGTTCGCCTCGCCACGCGATGGCCAGAACCACCGCCAGCATGGCGATGGTCAAACCCGTACCCGATAATGCATAGCGAATGGCCGGTGCCTGCCGCACTCGCGGTGGGGTTGGATGTGCTCGCAGTTCGGCCAGGGTAGGTGGCCGCGCTTCGGGCCGATGCCAATGCGCGGCCAGAAGCGCCAACGCCACACCAGCCAGCAGCAGCCAGCCGCCGGTGGCATAGTCGCGCTGGCTCTGGAAGTAGCGCCCGCGCAGTTCGGCATCAAGTCGGCGATATGAATCGATCAACGTCTCGTTGCCCGGCTCACTGCGCAACTGCTTCTTCATCGCCATCAACTCGGGATGGTCCAGTGGGTTCGCCCGCTGCAACCACCAGCCGTTAAACACCAGCATCGCGCCCACGATGCATGTGAATGCGGCCAGAATCAGCGCCACACGTCGTGCGGTCGTGGCATGGTGTGGTGGTGATGGGATGGGCAGCGTGGGCAACATCACAAGGGCTCTTTCTCCCTGGTCAGCTCGACCAACCTCGCCTCATTACCTGGATGGTGCGGACACAATGCAAGGCATCGGGCACAGGCCACACAGCGTGGCTGGTGAATCACAAACTCATCACTGCGTCGGCGCCGGGCCTGCTGGATCAGCTTGGCGGCGAGCACCAATCCGATGAAACCCCCCAGCAGCGGGCCGCCCCACGCGTAGATCGATGTGATTCGCTTGGTTTCGGTGGCGAGCTCGGTTCGCGAATCACCGCGCGAGCGAAACGCCGCGGTCGCATCCGTATGACCCTCGACCCAGCCCATGTCCTCGGCCAGCAGCCGGTCGGCAAGGCGGACTCGCTCGTTCATCCGGGTCAGCGCTGGCGTCAACCCGTGTCCAAGAAGCGCACCAATGCTGATCACCATCGGAGCCGCGATCAGCAATACGGCCATACGGCGGCGATCGCGACGGTGCGCCCCCGGACCCACCCCCGGACCTACCCCCGGACCTGCCCGAAGGCCCGCTTCCGGCCCCGGGAGCATGGGTCCGCCCGTTCCTCCGCTTCCCGCCGGTGACGGCACGTCAGGCACATCGATGGCGTTGATCGGACAGCCATCGCGGCAGAGCTGGCACTGGATACAGCCGACCGGGTCTATGCGAGGCTGCCACACCGCTCCCGGTGCGATCCACGACATAAGCACACCGTAGGGGCACAGCCAGCGGCAATACGGACGGGCGAAGAACATGCCAGCAAGAAGGAACACCGCGCCCAGACCGAGCATGAATGTCGTCCCGCTCATTCGGAACAGGCCTACGAAGGGGTCGTACTCACAGATGATCCACGCGCTGCCTGTCGCCGCGAACAGCACCGCAGCGCCCAGGTACACATACGCCAGCATCCCCAGCGCATGCTCAAGCCACATGGGCACACGCAGCGGCTTGATGACCACCACATCCTGGATCGCGCCCAGCGGACAGACCCCGGCGCAGTAGACACGGCCGAACATGATCGTCGCCAACAGCGGCAGGAGGAAGAACGCGGCAACAACCAGCGGTAGAGCATGACCCGGATCGGCCAGCGCCGCCGTCACGTTCTGGATCGCACCGATCGGGCAGACGCAGCCGCCTCGCCAGAAACCGAAATAGATCAGTGAGAAGACCACCAGAGCAAGCACGCCACGCCTGCTGCGGCGGACCAGCACCAACCAGGCGGCCAAACCAAGCGCACCGGCAAGTACCGCGACATCCAGCACATCGCGCCACGGACCATCCGGCGGCGGCGTCGTCGTTACGGGTAGCGCGTGATCCGTTTCAAATTGCGGCGGCGGGAAGCGTTGCATCGCCCCGGTCGGGACCGGCAGGCCAATCCAGAACGCAGCCCCCAACCCCCAGCCAAACCAATGGCCGATCGCCGATTTCACGGTTCGTTCACCTGTTTGAGCAGATACGGCTGGTCGGCCGGGACGCGGCGGATCGCCTGTGTGGGACAAGCGCGGGCGATCGCGCAGTCGTTGCAGTCCACGCACCGGTCATGACGGATCTGGAGATACATCGACCCGTTACCGAACGCCGCGCAGCCGGCCACGCACTTGGCGCAGCCGATGCACTGATTCTCCTTGATGCGGTACTCGTAGTACGGCTCTTCGATCAGCGTCCGCTCGATAGCGCCCGTGGGACATAGCTGATTCTCAGCGCCTTCGTGCAGATTGGGCGCATCAGGCTCGAAGAAACCGGTGCATAGCTCGCAATAGCCACACATGCCGTGGCTGTGGACACACTTGACGGCCGAGGGCATAAGCACGCACTCGACGGCACAGCGACCGCACATGGTGCACTTGTGAGGATCAATCTGCCAGACGGTGCGTGCGGCCTGGGCACGTGTGGCAAGTAAGCCGAGTGTTGCGCCTCCTGCAAGCAAGGCCATGCCGCGTACCATGCCACGGAAGAAGCCGCGCCGATCGCTGGAGGGTTCAGACCGCGTTGCTTCAGCCATCGGCCACCTCCGTTCGCGATTGCGCGCCATCCGCTTCTGCGTTTTCGGCCTTCGGGTCCACGGCCCGCGCGGCCCGGGCACGGGGAAGATCGCAACCGCGATAGGCGCCACATGTTCGGCAGATCGCAGTCGGCTGGCAGAAATCGCCCTGATTTCGTCCGCCACGCACCATCGCACCGATCGTGATCAGTACCAGGGCTCCGCCCGCCGCCAGGTGCGGCAGCCGGGCCAGGAAGGCACGACGAGTGGTGATCGTTGACCGGTCCATCAGGAAACCTCATCGGGAGCTTGAAGTATGTGAAGACCGCCGTTACGCGGATGAAGCACGGCGACTCTGTCTTGGCCAAGTCCGGCCACCAACGGGCCGGGGGAAACGCGATTCTGCTGCTCGGCGATGCCCACTGGCTTGTTGACATCAATGCCCAATGCCGAAGCGTTGATGACCAGCGCAATGGCCTTGCCGTCGGCGTCGTGCAGCTTCACGCGATGCAGTCCTTTCTCCGCGGTGATGAACCGTCCATCGCTGAGCAGCGCAAAGTGACAGGGATTGCAGCAACCGCTGAAGCCCGTGATCGCAAACCCCGCTTCTCCCCATGAGCGGATCAGGTCGGCGGTGTGGTTGTAGGCTTCCAGCCTTTGGCGGCCGGTGTGGGCGACCCAAAGCAGGTTGTCCGGTCCGATGGCAAGGTCGAAATACGGGCTGGGCACATGGAAGCCTTCGAGTTGCCAGACGCGATCGCCACCTCGATAACGGCTGACCGTGCGGTTACCCGCATCAGCGACAAAGAGATCATCACCCGCCGCCGCAATGCCGGTCAGCCGCGCCCGCTCATTGCCGACCATCCAGCTTTCCAGTCGTCGGCCGGCGGGGTTATGGAGATGCACGTGCCGGGTATCAGCGATCAGCACGCTTTGGTCGTCGGTCACGTGCACAGCCAACACACGATGATCGGTGGACCATCGCCGTACGATGTCGCCAACGGGGTCGAGCACGATCACTTCCTGGTCGTGAGCAACCGCAAGGGTGCCACCAGGCGCGGCGGTCAGCGCCGCAGCGCCGATCAGTCCGGTCTGAACCGACCGGATGCTCTGGAAATGGGGCAGGCCGCCATCATCGGCGGCAAGCTGGGTAATGTCGTAGCGGAAGGCCTGAGGAACCTCGCGTGGCGGGCAACTTTCGCTGCGGTCGCAGCCCGCCTTGATACCGGCGATTGCACCCAACCCCAACAGTGATAGCGTTCGAGTGACCAGCGCGCGACGGGTTAGCCATTGGAAGCTCACTGTGTCGACTCCCATCAAGCCGCGGCCGCAACCGCGTACCTGTCTTGAGAAAATCGTCACCAGGTGACAATTCATTATCATTCTATCTTATTATCTGCTATAATGGTAGTCCAGGCATCGCCGGCTGCCGGTTGGGCCGGCTTTGCTTTGCCTTAAGTGTTATTCAGGAAGAGATTTAGATTGGAGAGTGCCATGCGAGGAGTACGGTTCAAGCCACGATCGCCCGATGCTGTCGCCGCCGGATTCTTGTTTTTCGCCTTCGCCACCGCTTCTTACGCCCAACCCCTCGACCTGCCCAACCATTCCTTTGAGTTGCCTGATGCCAGCGCTCCGCACTGGGAGGGTTTGCCCGCCGTACCTTGGATCGACGACTGGATGCGGTCCGGGCCCAGCTATGAGGACCCCGTATTCGACCAGTCCGGCCTGCTCGACACCGGCGTCTTCACTAACCCGCCCGAGGACTCGCCGATGCATCTGGCCGGCGTTGATGGCCAGCAGATGGCCTTCATCGCTGCGCGGGACCCAGCGAATATTCCGTCCGGTGAGTCGTCGATTGCCATCCATCAGACGCTTGGCCACAACTACCAGCAGGGCAAGCACTATGTGCTGACCATCGGCGTGGCGCCGGCGAGCGATCTGATGTACCCAAGTGCCCCACGGGCCTACAACCCCAACAATCCCGACCCTGATGCACCACCCGCCGAGTTGACCTTCCGGCTTTACTATGAGCATGATCAGCAGCGCCTGACCGTGGCCAGTGCCACGGTCCTGAGCACGCAGGTACAGCAGAATGTGATGATCGACTTCGAACTGATCTCCACGACGGTCGATGCGTCGGACCCGTGGCTGGGCCAGCCGATCGGTATTGAGATCGCCCCCACACTGGGGCTGAGCGGTTACTGGAATCTGGACAACGTGCGCCTAACCCAAGTGCCCGAGCCGGCGACCGCGACGCTTGTCGGCCTGGCCGGCCTGGCACTGCTCCGGCGACGACGGCAATAGTGTTGCCGGGGTCCGGGGTCCGGAGTCCGGGAGGATGCGAGCAAGGCCCATGCATCATGCACCCCGACAGGCCGGCCTGACATTGATCGAGCTGC
Source organism: Phycisphaeraceae bacterium (assembly GCA_020831765.1). Classification (GTDB taxonomy): domain Bacteria; phylum Planctomycetota; class Phycisphaerae; order Phycisphaerales; family Phycisphaeraceae; genus JAFIFY01. The sequence goes on from JAFIFY010000041.1 coordinate 20,094, forward strand.
TGGTGGTCGTGGCCATCATCGCTGTCCTGGTCGGGCTGCTCATGCCAGTGGCCGCGCAGGTGCGTGATACGGCACGACGGACGACCTGCATGGCCGGACAGCGCCAGATCGGCACGGCCATTCACAATTACGCGCACGACCACCGGGACATCATCCCCTTCGGGCCCATCGCCCCACCCGTCATCATCACCAACCTCTACCTCTTCACCGGCCATGTGACCAATCTGATCAGCCTCCAGAGCGGTCAACCGGTTGGCCTGGGACTGTTGATCGATCAGTACCTCGCGGTTCAGCCCCAGGCACTGTTTTGCCCAGGCAATGATCAGCCGATCATGACCGAACAGGAGATCGCCGCGGTCGCCAATCGCCAGGTGCAGTCGAGCTACTTCTACCGGCATGGTTCAGTCGTCAGTTTCAGCTACCCCCCGAGTACTGAGCACATCAAGCTTTCGAATCTGGGCATCAATCGCCGGGGTGATCCGGTGCGGGCATTGGTGATGGATGGCAACCTGCTGGCACCATCGGCGTTCCACGCCTTCGGTATACGTACGCGAACCAATCACCGTACGCGGGATGTGAACACCCTGTATGCCGATGGCCATGTCACGACGCTGGACAATACCGACGGCCCACTGACCGTTGACTTGGCTTCCAGTCCGCACGAGGCGCCGAAGCGCATTCTCGAAGCGCTCGAGTTCGCTGATGGCCATTGATTCCTGAGCGCTCGCTCGCGGGCCCGAGGGCATTGAGGCGCAAGGAAGGAGTCGGCCGAGAGTGAGCGCGCGTTGGCCGCCCTCCTGTTCGATCAGCCTGTTGACCCATCGTAAAGCCCCCCCGGGGTGCTGCCGACAATTCCGGCAGCGCAACCGGCGATTAATTATTCGTGATCGGCGGCATCGTCCGTGAGCGTCGGGGGCCGCTTGGTCATTCATGTCGAAGCGCATCAAGCAGCGAGCCTCGTGTGGCCCACCATGCGGCCAGGCCGATCCATGCAATCAGGCTTGCCAGGATGATCGCCAGCACCAGGGACAGGGAAAACCAGGGAACGTCCAGACCGCCGCGCAAGGCCGGGCCCAGGGCCACGAGCGTCGCGGCCATGCCCGCGACTAGACCGATGGCCACAAGCCCAAGATGCTCAATCATCACGCCATACATCAGACTGAGACGGCTGAAGCCGACAGCACGCAGCAGACCCAACTCGCCGCGCCGATCCATGACCTGCCGCAACACCACCACACCCAGACCCAGACTGCCCAGCGCCACCCCCAAGCCACCCAACATCAGGAAAATCGAGACATAAGTGTTCTCCAACGCCTGGAAACGGGTCATCACTTCGGTGGTTGTTACGATCGACGGGCCGCGATCCGCGTGGGCACGGGCGATGAGCTGCGCCGTGTCGTCCGGATCGGTTTCCGGCCGGCGGACCAGGAAGCGGCCGTAACCTTCAAGAGAGGGGTAGCGCTCGAGCAATCGCGATTCATCAACAAGCAGCATGCCCTGCAACACGGAGGATTCGAGCATGGCGACGATCCTGACCTCAAAGGTGCGGCCACGTTCATCGGTGAACGTCAGCCCATCACCCGGAGCCAGTCCCAACGCCCAGACAAGTGTCGGCTGATCGGCGATCGCCGGAAGCACATCCGGTCCCAGATCGGCATGCAAGAGGTTCCAGGACTGATCCTCGCCACGCAACCCCGGCGCAATCGAGATGAAGCTGAAGGCCCGCCGGGCTGCCAGTGCGGCTGAGTCCACACCCGCCAACCGCGGCTGGGCCGGCCGGTTGAGGTTATCGCACGATGCTTGCGGTCCTGAGGTCAGGCGCATGGCAAGCACCTCGCTGCCCGCCCACGCAGCATCGGCCGTGCCATCCGGCCGCTGGTTCAGGCGATGGGCCAGCGGATGCGTAAGGTTGACCATGAGTTGATAGCCGCCGGTCGGCCCGGCGCCTTCGAGCGGATCGCTCGGTGGCGCTTTACGGTTGGCCCCGATCGCCAGCGTGAGAAACAGCCCAGTGGCGAGCACGGTGATGACGGTGAGGCTGCGGCCCGCCCGCCTTCCCACCGCGCGCCAGGACAGGCCCGCCCACGTCAGCCGCATGGCCGCGCCGCTGGCCCCCACGCCGCTGTCCACTGCGCGCTCACTTCCGAGGGCCTCGGCCAGCCGGCTGAGCCACCTTCGGACCAGAAGTAGCGCGGCGATGAGCGTGAGCGCCCCTGCGCCGATGAAACCGGCGGCCTGCATGTCCGCTGTGGCATCATGACCCCATGCCGCCAACACCAACGCGCCTGCCAGGCAAATCGTGGCCGCCGGCCATTCATACCAAGCCCGGCGGGAAGAAAGGTCGGCCACATGGGCCCCGGGTGCGCGCAGCAGTTGGGCCGGCTCGGTCCGCATCAGTCGCCATGTGCTCAACATGATCGCCAGCACCGACGCCAGCCATGCGATCGCCGCTCCGCCCACCATGCTGCCCACCTTGGCATGAAAGTTGATGGGTGTCGAGCCGACCGCATCGGCCCAGACCGTGCGAAGGGCAAGCAGCATCAGTTGTGCGTAGCCCAGCGCTGCGGCGATGCCCAGCAGCGATCCCAACAGCGCCAGCACAGCGCCTTCGGCAACAAGCAGTCGGCGCACCTGCCTGCCGGTAAAACCCAAGGCCACGAGCAGCCCAACCTGCCAGCCTCGCTGCTCGACACCAAAGACGAATAGCATGGCGGTGAGCATGACCGCGGCGCCGATGAGGAACAGGCTCAGACCGGTGAACAGGCCGCCAAAGTATCGCGCTGGGCCCTGGCCGGCTGCGGCCAGCGCTTGCCGGCGCACCGGCTGGAACATCCAGCCAAACTGCGCCGGATCGAGTTGAGCACCGATGGCCCGGCTCGCATCATCCACCGATGCGAATCGCGAGGCATCAAACCGGATCGCCGTGCAGTCGCCAAAGCGATTGCCCCACAGATCACGGGCGACATCAATCGCGATGAACGCGCGCGGCGTGCCGCGATACAGCCGCCAGTATTTTTCATCACGTGGCCGGATCCGACCCAGGTCGATCGAAACACCCGGGTTCCAGTCGGCATGGTGCTCCGCATCAGCAATGCCGGCAAAAGGAGGCATCAGCTCCCGGTCCACAAAACGACCGCCCATCGGCACGATGCGGCCAATGCGAAAGCTCGCGCTGCGCTCCGCCAGACGGCTGTCGGCCGATTCAATGTAATAACGCATCGTCAGCTCATCCCCAACCGTCGCGGCGAGATCCTGTTCATCCGCCGCCCAGTCGTTGAGCCAGATCGTGTGGCTCTTGATGCCTCCTTCGAGCTCGCTCCCAATGCCTTGGTCGAAAGACGCGAACCACTCATCCGGCATGCCGGCGACGATGGCGTAAGGTACTCGTCGATCACCGACCATCAATTCATTGGCCAGATAGCCGAGGATGGGTTGGCCATCCAGCGGCCGCTCCACGGCGTATCGGACGTGATCGGGCAGGAATACGTGACGGCTCTGGAGCTGATAGCCGCGCCCGTCGCCGAGGTCAGTCACCGAGAGGCCGATATCTTCGATCCGCCACCGAGCGGCGAGCGCCCGGTTGAACTGCGCGCCGTCCAACTCACCGCTCGAGGCGCGTTCACCGCCGACCAGCAGCAGGTTGGCGCGGCCGTGCTGATCCATGGCCCCTGCCAAAGCCGGGAGGGCGACAAAGGCATTGGCCACCGGTTGCCCGCTCGCCTCAAGATCGAAGCGACCAAGGTTGTCATCGTCGACGATCATCGCCACTCGCACACGCATCGATCCACGCCGATCCTCCAAGTCACCGAGGACGGCATCGGCGGGCAGCGTCGCGGGCTTGTCAAAGCGCACTACCAGCACATCACCGACCGCGGCGCCAAGCCGCTCGGCCGAGTACCGATTCAACGCCACCTCATCGGATCGCAGCTCAATCGCCGCGCGGCCGAGTTGCCAGAATCGCTCATCAACGCCGAGCAGTCGCACCGCGACGGACGGGGCCGTGCCGGCCGGGTCGGCGGCGGTGCCATGGGTCATGATGGCTGGGGCGATCCAGCCCCCATTCAGGTCGTCGCCCAACTGGTCCATCAATTCTTCGGCCAGCGCCTGGCGGAAGTAGCGGTCGCCGGTCAGCAGCGCTTCGGTGGTTTGACCGAGCCGTTGCAGGGCGATGGCGCGCAGGCTCTGGCGTAATGAGTCGCCAAGGCTAAGCGCCCCCACCAGGACCGCGGTGGCGATCATCACACCAAGCACCACGCCGAGGTGAGTGCGGCGATCGTGCCAGAGTGTTGCGCGGATCAGTGACCAGCGATTCAAGGTCCACCCCGCCAGGGATGCAACCGCCCATCACGAAGCTCGCGCACCTCGCCCAGTCGTAATGCCAGTTCGACCGAGTGCGTCACCATAATCAGCGCGCACTGCTCCTGCTTATTGAGTTTGACCATCAGTTCGACCAGCCTGGATGCATTGGCGTGATCCAGCGATCCGGTCGGCTCATCCGCCAGCAGCACCGCAGGCTGGTTGATCATTGCCCGGATGACGGCCACGCGCTGACATTCGCCGCCGGAAAGCTGACCTGGCCGATGATGACGGCGATCGGCCAGACCCATATCATCGAGCAGTTGCTCAGCGCGGGCCAGATCGGCCGACGAGGCCCCACGCACCAATGTGGGCACCAATACGTTCTCCAGCACCGTACATTGTGGTAACAGGTGATGAGCCTGAAAAACAAAGCCGATCCGCTCATTGCGCAGCTTGGCCCGTTGACGATCATCAAGACCCGCCACATCACGACCATCGATCATCACCCGCCCCGCACTGGCCTGATCCAGCGCGCCCATGAGGTTGAGCAATGTGCTCTTACCACAGCCGGAAGGGCCGATGATCGCCAGAGCATCGCCGCACAGAATGCGCAGGCTGATGCTGTCGAGCACGGTGATCGAAGCGCCGGCCGTCGTCGCATAGTACCTACCCACATTGTCCAGTTCGATGACGGTCATGATAAAAGCCGGGCACGGACTTGGCAGCGAAGCACGAGCCCGGAAACAACAGGCAAGGTCGCCGGATCCCACCTGGGAATGCCGGGTCGCGTTGATGGATCGATTCGCGTTTTCGGACCACTGTGGATCAACATCAGCCCTCCTCACGGTGCGGGGAAAGTGTCGCGGCCACGCCGCGCAGGATACGGGCGAAATCCCGGGCCATGTGGCGATCCGTGAACCGGTCATCCACAGCCTGGCGCCCCCGAAGACCCCGCAGCCGAGCCTGCTCGGGATCAGCCAGGGCCTCGTCCAGGCAATCGACCAACTCGGCGGGCTGCTGGGGATCGTAAAGCCAGCCGCCGCCGATCGAGTGTAGCTCCGGCAAAGCGCCGATCCGCGGGAAGACCACCGGTATACCCCGGCTCCATGCTTCAATCACATAAAGACCGAAGGCTTCGGGAACCGTCACCGGCACACACAACGCGGTGAGCTGCCCCAGCATTCGCTGCTTGTCGGCGTGATTGAGGTTAGGCCGCCATTCAACGGTGTGACCCAGGCCAGATGCATCAAGTCTGGCCCGCTGCTCGTTCACGAAGCCCCGATCCGACCGCGTCATCGCGCCGGCGATAATCAGCTTTGCCGGGGAACGGTCTTGCCGGCCAGCCAAGGCAATCCAAGCATCGATCAGTAAATCGAGCCCCTTGCATGGATGCATCCGTGCCAGATAACCCATGGTGGGCGTCATCGCGCCGGGTAAACCATCCATGCTTTCATCTGACGGCATGATGCCGTTGTAAACCGTTTCGATCAACGATGGCGAACATCGCAATCGTTGAGCCATGTGCGCGGCATACCAATGGCTGGGCGCGACCAGTTTCGCGGCTTGCGGAACCCGGCTGGCGATGGCCTCCCACGTCTGCTCTCGCCAGGGCTGCGGCAATTCATCAATGAACGCATCCTCGCCCTGTAACGAACACACGATCGGCCGATTCAGCCGGCGGCCGATCTCGATGCCGATACCGATGAGCATGCTGTTGCCAAGACACAGAACCTCCGGCGAGCCATCACGCTCGATGAAACGGGTAAGTCGCTGGATTTCATGACCATGCGTTCGCGTGGCGTGTTCGATCATGGATACGCTGAGCCGTCCCACATCATTCGCACGAGTCATGTGGCTGAATCTCGCTGTCCAGCGCAGTAAGGCCGGCGAGTCGAGCGCCCGGCGCAGTGGACCGGGCAGGTGCGGTGACCAACGCGTGGTGGCATCCAGAAAGGTGTTGATGCCACCGAAGAAAATCGGTGCCTTGCCCGCTTGATCGCCACCGTCACCATCACCTCCCATCGAATCGTGCGACTGCTCGACCATCCAGGGCAGGTAAAGCGGTATGGCGACGGCCTGACAGCCCTCATTGCGCAGTGCCCGCATCAGCGTATGATCGCGCAGGCAACTCCCGCAGTAGAAGTCACCCGTGCCGGGAATCAGGAACATTGCCTTCATGCAAGGGCTCCAGACTGGCGGGCGTCTCCGATGGCATGGCCCGATCGCGTCGTTCTCTGACTGCTTCCGGGGGCTTCCGGGGGCTTCCTGGGGCTTCCGGCGGCCAAATCCGTCACTGACGATCGGGATCGCCGAAGCAGAACAAAGCGCCACCCGCGGTCGCCACCAGCAAGCGATTGCCGGCAAGGGCCGGACCATCGCTGACCGTATCGCCCACATCGTATTGCCAGACCACCTCGCCGCCACCCAGTGTCAGCAGGTAAAGCCGCCCATCATCGGACGCGGCGATGACCCGATCGCCAATGATCACCGGTGCGCTGTCCACGCTGGCCGAGGTTTCATGGCGCCACAACCGGCCACCGCCATCCAGATCAATCGCATGAATCGCACGGTCGCGGCCCCCGATGACGACGACACCTCCGCCAACCGCGGCGGCGGCGAAGAATCCCTGGTCCGTCTGGTCATAGGACCATTCTTGATCGCCATCCTTCAGCGACAGGCAGACAACGGCTTGGCCGTGATGCCCAACCAGCACACGCCCATCAGCCAAAGCCGGCGTCGCGATGATCGGCGCCTTGAAATCGCGCTCCCACCGCGGCCGCCCCTGCTCCACATCGACTACACGCAGCAAACCGTCACAACCGCCGAACACCACCATGTCACCATCGATCGCGGGCGATCCATGGACGTAGTGATCGCTGGTGACCGACCACAGTCGATCGCCCGTGTCGGCATCGAGTGCATACAGATGATGGTCATAGCTTCCGACCACGATGCGCACCTGGCCCGAAGGATCAACATGCACATTCGCCGAACCGTGAATACGATCATCCGTGGCATGCCGCCATCGCTGCTCGCCCGTAGCGGCATCGAAGGCGTAGAGAACACCATCGCGCCCCCCGATGTAAACCGTACCGTCATGAACCAACGGTGGGGCGTCGACCGCGCGTGGTCGGTCTTGATCGCCGATGGCGACGTGCCAGAGCGTGGCTCCATCCTCCAGGCGCAGTGCCCTGAGAAAACCGGAATCCGAGCCGATGTAGATCACGCCTCCGGCCGCCACCGGCGCGGTCAGCGCCTCGTCGCCGATCCGCACCTGCCAGTGAAGCACGAGGCGGTCGCTGATGCTGCCCTCGACGGCTCCGGTCATCGCGCTGGAGCCGCGCCAAATCGGCCAGTCGGCGGGCGTGGTGGTGGCGATGTCGGGCGTTTCGGATGGGGCTTGCTGAGGTGGCTCAGCGCCACAGGCGACAGGGAGCAGCGCGGCGATCATGGCGAGGCGGAACCAAACCCAGGATCGGTCGGGTCGGGGCGAGCGCGGAGCTGAGTGAGGCCTGGGCGCAGGAACACGCGACGGTGTTGGATGAACTTGATCCATGGGACGCTGGATTCTATCACAAAGGACAGTCGGATAGAATAATCCTGAACCTAGCGCCGATGCCCGGTCGGCACCTTGTCAGCGAAAGCCAGCCATGCGACCATCCTGGGAAATCATCGCCCCGCTCGTGACCGCCCTGGTCGCCGCGCTCGTGCTGGCTTTCTGGGGCCTGCACAGCCGAGCCGTCCCTGCCGATTGGCGCGTCCCATTGGATCACCCGGCCGCGGTGATCGACACCGGTGCCCACGGCGCCGGGCCGCCCGTACCCCAGTTAGCGCTCGGGCCCGGCGAGCCGGGCCGTGATCGCGGGCAGTGGCCTGGGTTCCGCGGCCCCGACGGTGCCGGCTGGATCGAGCCGACGGCGGAACTGGCGCGTGGCTGGCCAAGCGATGGGCCACGCCGCGTCTGGCACCGGGATATGGGTGAGGGATACGCCGCGCCGGCTGTCTGGGACGGTCGTGTCTACCTCATCGACTACGATGCCGAAGCGCAGGCCGATGCGCTTCGCTGCCTATCGCTTGATGACGGCCGCGAAATCTGGCGCAAGAGCTATTCGGTACGGATCAAACGCTCGCACGGTATGTCGCGCACCGTGCCGGCCGTCGCCGATGGTGTGGTGGTGAGCATCGGCCCTCGTTGCCACGTCCTGGCCGTTGATGCGATCACCGGCCAGCTTAAATGGTTCATCGACATGGTCAGGCAGTTTGATACCACGGTCCCGCCCTGGTACGCCGGCCAGTGTCCGCTGATCGATGATGGCCGCGTCATCCTCGCGCCCGCCGGGCCCGAAGTCCTCATGACCGCCGTTGATCTGCACAGCGGCGATACGCTCTGGACCACGCCCAATCCCATGGGCTGGTCGATGACCCACGTATCCATCACGCCAATGGAACTCGACGGGCGGCGGATGTACATCTATTGCGGCAGTGGCGGGGTTGCCGGTGTCGATGCCCGGACCGGCGAGCTGCTCTGGCATACCGATGCCTGGCGCGTGCCCATCGCGACCATCGCCTCACCGGTCGTCGTCGGACCCGGCCTGGTGCTCTTCAGCGGCGGGTACAACGCCGGCAGCATGCTCATGCGCATCAGCACAGACGCCCCCCAATACGGGGAGCATGATGATGCCAGTGATAACGGTGAAAAGCCACGCGAAGTATTTTTCAAAACCGAGACAGTCTGGCGGTTGCCGGCCGAGCAGTTCGGCGCTACACAGCAGACACCGATCTACCGCGATGGGCATCTGTTTGGTATCCGGCCCGATGGACAACTGGTCTGTCTAAATCTCAATGGCCAGATTGTGTGGGCCAGCGGACCGCGCGTCCGCTTTGGTATCGGTCCCCTGCTGATCGCCGGCGACCTGATCTATCTCATGGATGACCATGGCCGCCTGACCATCGCCGAGCTGTCAACGCAAGCCTACCGTCCGCTGGCCACCGCGCGCGTGCTCGATGGTCACGAATCATGGGGCCCCATGGCCCTGGCCGGCGACCGTCTCCTCGTCCGCGACCTGACCGCCCTGCGCTGCCTGGATGTCGGTACCCGGCCTTGAGAGTTTCTGCAGGGCGCTGATATTCGTGGTGTGGACAAGCACACCGGGTCATCAACGATGGAGTGTTCTCGTATTTCACAGCTCTCTTGCGTCTGCCCACGCAATCCGGGACCGCTGGCCACGGTCGGAGCGAGGCAGGTCGTGGCAGTCCAGGGGTGCCCCGCACTGGTTGGTCAAGAGCGAGCCCTCGGCGTGGTCGTGAAGCGACCATCGCAAAAGCGGGGACGAAACCGACCTTGGCGAGGTTTTTACAACCACAGGGTCGCTGTATTTGAGCGCCAAGCCGTTCAATCAGTCGCCTCGGCACGTTCCGCGGTGCAGCCGGTCGCATCGATTCAAGCTGATTCCAGCGTGGTCACCGCATCGAGAAGAAATTCCATGTCCGGACCGGTGCGGTGTCGGTAACGGTGGGCGAGTTGCCGCAGGGCTTCGGGATCGATCGAGTTTGGTCGGGTGAGCAGATGCGGATCGCGATCCATAGCCTGACGCATCAGCCGCGCGGCGGCCACATCCTGGTTGCGCATCGCCGCCGACAGCGCATGGCCCAGCAGCGCATCGGCATGGTCGGGATGCTCGCGGGTCAGCCGGGCGAACGCATCCAGTGACCGATCGTGGTGGCCTTCATTGAACAGCGTCCACGCCTCACCGGCCGCGGCGGATGCGGGGTGAACCTCGACAACGACAATCACGCGCCTCTCGATCATGGCCACCCGCCTGGGGCATGGCCTTGAGGCATCCGTGGTGCGGGCCTGATGACAATCCATCGCCGCTTCGTGAAGCCGAACCGCCCGCTGATGTCTCATCAGCGCCTGACTGTGCCGACGCGATGCGGTCCGCTGGGCTTGGCGGTCCGGTTCGGCCTGCCGCTGATCCGCCGACTTCGCCGATGACGACTCATCGGCCCAAACCCGAGTGCCGGCACCAAAAAACAACGGCAGGGAAACCAACAGCGCAGTCAGCCCCGCTCCTCTGGTCCAATCGTGATGGATCGCCTTCATCGATGCCTCCAGGTCTGATTGCCAAGCGCGGCCGACTCGTGCCGCACACCTCATGTTAGCCCGCAAAACACCCCCCTTCCGCATCCCAGCCACAACGCGAACGACCTGGGCGAATGCCAGGCGACCCAGGCCTGTCCCCTCTCGACGGCACGCGCCATCCAGCCAAGCAAGCGCGGAGTCCGGTTCAACGACGCCACATCGGAATCCGAACCATGACGCGGCCTTCCCGTTGACCAGCTCGCGACCGAAGCTTCGACATCACCCCTTCGCAGCGGCATATCAGGCGAACGACCGCGCCGAATCGTCCCTCCTGATGTCGCCCGCGGTGGGGCGAAAACGGGGCTGGAATTTCAAACTCGACTGGACGATCGACCCGATGTTGATTCATGGGTGTCGTTCTGGATAAGATTACGACAGTTCATGAAAGCCGCGCATCGTGCGCTCCGACGCGATGCGCGGCTGTTTTAGTTAACGAGCCCATCACGCCGCGCTATCGAGCTTGACCCTGATCGAATGATCCATGTCGCTCCAATGGTTCGGCACCATCGGCGCTGACCGGCACCGATGATTGAAAAGGCCCTTCAACGTATGATGCTCAAATGACCCGCCGACCGTGCGCCCGGCGAATCGCCGGCGGTCGATCATCCCGATCTCTCCTGGACCACGCCTTGCCATGATGACCAACCTGTTTCGATCTCCCCGCACACTGCGTGGCCGCGCCATCCTGATCACCGGCGGCGGTAGCGGCATCGGACGAGCCACGGCCCTGGCATGCGCCGAAGCCGGGATGCGGGTGATCGTCACCGGCCGCCGCGCCCAGAAGCTTGATGAAGTCGTCAGCCACATCACAACCCGCGACAGCGCGGCACTGGCGATCCGGGCCGATGTCAATCATCGAGAGGAAGTCGAGCGCATGTTTGAGGAAGCGATCGCCTGGAGTGGCGGCCTGGATGTGGTCTTTGCCAATGCGGGCTTTGGCGTATACGCACCGATCAGTACCGTGGACGAAGACCTGGTGCGATCGATGTTCCAGACGAACTTCTATGGCAGCCTCTATTGCGCTCAGTCCGCGATCGGACATTTCAAAGCTCGGATGGGCACCAAAGCCGGGATGGAAACAGCATCCCCGGACACCTCTTCATCAGCTCGAGTCCCGGCTTTCGACGGCGGCCACCTGCTCTTCTGCATCAGTGCGCTCAGCGAGATTGGCCTGCCGTATCACGGCATTTACAGTGCCACCAAGGCCGCGCAGGATGCGCTGGCCGGGGCGCTGCGCGCTGAGGTCGCGCCCCTGGAGATTTGCATCAGCTCGGTCCATCCCATCGGAACCCAAACCGAGTTCTTCGACATTGCCCGACAACAGGGAAGCGAATCAGCGCCGACGCCGCGAGGCGAAGCCAAGCCCCACACGCCCGAATTGGTCGCACGATCCATTCTCCGCTGCCTTCGGCGACCGGTGCCGGAGGTCTGGCCCAGCGGCTGGACTCGCCTGGCACTGGCATTGCTCACGGCCTGGCCCGGACTTTCGGCCTGGGCGATGGCCCGACATGCCCGCAAAACTTCCGGCCCGGAGACCTGAGACACATACGCATCCGGTCGGCCCCCGAGCGGCGAGGCCCCGCATGCCCGGGCCGACACCGCCACGGTCACCCCGGATGAATCAGCACCTTTTGCGGCCAAGCGGCTTGGGCTATACTTACCCGTTCGCGTTTTCGTCGGCATGCATGCGGCCGACGGTCCTTGAATCCGGCCCACGACGCCCGGCCTGGAGCTCACCTTATGCTTAAGTTTTTCAGGACTTACAACAAATACATCCTGGCCGTCGGCATGGCACTGCTGATGGTCGCCTTCCTGATCGGGCCGGCCCTGGAGACCGCCGGTCGAGGCGCGGCCAGGGTCCAGCGCGAGGAAGCCGAAGCCAGCGCCCAGATTCAACTCCTGCAGGAGCTCGATCGCCTGGTGGTGATCCAGATGCGCGAAGGCAGTCTGCCCGAGCGCGATGGCCTGTTGCCCTTCTGGCAAGCCAGGCTGTATCTGAACCGGATGGACCTGGACCGCGATCCCACCAGCTTCCGCCTGATTCAGCGGGAGATGGAACTGCTGGGCATCGGGGCCAGTCGCGAACGCATTGCCCGGTATTTGGGGGAATCCAACATCGGTTTCGACGGCCTTCAACGCATTGCCCGTCAGCGCGGCATTCCTTTTGAAATGGCGCTGGATGCACTGGGCACGGCTCTGGCGGTGCCGGATTATTTCTACGCCGTCACCGGGTTCCGCGCCCACGAGGCATTCGCTTTCAGCCCCGAGGCGGTCAATCGGTTGCTCCACCCCGCCGCGGTCAAGCGTCTGGCCATGGATCGGGAACCCACCACCGCGATCCGCGCCCTGCCCATCCCGCTCGAGCCATACCTGGAAGCGGCCAGCGAAGCCGTCACCGACGAAAAGATCAACGAGTTGTTCGAACGCTTCAAAGATGTTCTGCCCGGCGAAGGTCACCCGGCGGTTCTCGGGTATGCGGTCCCGCGGGCGGTCAAGCTCGAATGGATCGAGATTCCCTGGGATCAGGTCCGTCGTCGTATCACCGCCCCGGATTCGCCCCGTCGCATCACCATGGCGGATATTCGTGATGTCTTCGAGGCCGGACCCATGGAGCGGTTCAGTGATTCGCTCGAGGGGATGCCCGCCGATTCAGAAGCCGATCCGGACCTGTTCGCAAGCCAACTGGCGAGCGTCGAGCGTCGAATACGCCGCGAACTGGAGACCCGAGCCGCACGGGAACTGTCGCAATCCATCGGCCGCATGATCGAAGACATGGTCAAGCGCCCCGAGAATCGGCTTCAGCCGCTTGAAGGTCGCCTCACGGGATATCGCGTTGTCGATGAAGACTTCGAGCCGGTCTCGCTGGATGAGGTTGCCCGGGAAATTCAACGTCGCGAAGGGGTGCTGCCCAACGTGGAGCGGCGCGATCGGGATTGGCTGACGCCGGAGCAGTGGGCCCGAGTCAACGGGCTGGGCCCGGCCGCGCTGGAACTGGACACCCAGCGTGGGGTGAGCTTCGTCCAATACCTGGCTTCGACGATCGAGCTGCTCGATGGCCAGCAGACTCAGCCACCGGAAGTCACGGATCGGAACACATGGGAGTCGATCCTGACCTTCCCGCTTCAGCGCGGGCTGATCAGCCATTCTCTTCGTGATGTTGATGACAACCGCTTTTACTTCCGCGTCATTGATGCGCGGCCGCGCAGGGCCGCCGAACTCGATGAGGTGCGCGATCAGGTCCGGGCCGATGCGATCCGTCTTGAAGCGTTCAGGTTGGCCAAGGCCGATAAGGAAACGTGGCTCAGCCGCACCCGCGAGGTCGGCATGCGGGCTCTGGCCGAGGAAAGCAATGCCCCACTGATCGCCACCGAGCGATTCGCCCGCCGTGCCACCGAGCCCCGTTTTCGAATCGAATGGCGAGCCCAGACCGACGAACATGGCCCCCCACTTCGCCCGACACGCATCCCCGAAGGTTACTTCGACTACGAAGCGCCGCCCATTCATCCCCGGATCAATGCCGATCGCGCGCTGGTCGATGCGATCATCGATTTCGCCGAGGAAATCGGGATGCGCGGCGGCTTGGGCGTCGTTCCGCACACGGACCGGTTCACCGTGCTTCCCCACGAGGAGCAGCTTACGCTCTGGGCCGTGGAGATCACCGAGTTCTGGCCGCTGACCGACTTCGAACTCGATGATGCCGTGCTGCGCATCAGTGATCCACGTTCTGAACAGACCATGCTCACCATCCAGAGCGTGACCACGTTCAAGGGACTGGATCAGGTCTTCAGCCGTCGGGCCATCGCCAAGCGAATCGGCGAAGAACTGCCCGAGTTCACCGACGACGATGGTATTGATTGATGCGACGGTTCGGTGAGCGAGAGCGCTGCGCTCGGATCATAGGCACCCGGCCAATCTGGCCCGCGGGCTCACCTTGAGTCGCCGCGCTCAGTGACCGTTTCAGAAATCCACCTTCCCGGCTGACGGTCGGCCTGTCCGGATCGGCCTCAGGCACCAGACCCGGTAGCTTTCGGCATCGGAAGCGTGGGAGCGGAGCACATCGGACTTGGCTGGCCGCCCCGATAAATCCCAGGTCAACTCGGCCAGATCGGCCAGAAGCGGCTTACACGTTGGATGGATGAGATACCGCACCTGGCCATCGAGGTCCTTGAGCGCTGCGTTCATCGCATCGACCCGTTCGCGGATCGGCGGGTTGCGCGCCGGCACACGCAGTCGGTGAGGCCAGCCGTGGTGATGCATCCATTGCCCGATCAGGTGGTAGCAACTCTCGGAGGTGCCCGCCCAGCGCTGGTTGCCCGCCGCATCCCCGAAGACCTCGAGCACGGGAAAGCCTGTCCTGTCCAGGCCCGGCCGCCGCGGTCCGAGCCACTGGGCCAGTTGATCGAGCAGGCCGCGCACCGTCAAGCCCTGGCCGAAGAGCACGTGTCGGACGGTAAACCGCTGGGCATCGGTATCGAACTGGCCGACACAGCCGTGCATGCCCGGCACGATGTTGAAATCCAGGGAAAGGTGGAGCGGCAGATTGATGTCCAGCTCCAGCTTCGGATCGACGTTGTGATTGCCGAAATTTTCGTAAACCCGCGCGGCCGAGGTGTGGACGGGTTGCTGCTGGAACATGGCCTGCCAGGTGCCCGCTTCGCCCATGGCATGGCGCATGGCCAGCAGCGCGCCCGTGCCGTACCGTGATGGCGCAAGCGCCGCCCCGATCGGCCGACCGATCATGTCGTCGCCATCGGCCAGGGCCGGCAGCCGCATCAGTTCCCACGGATCGCCATGACGGGTCAGAAGCCAGTTGGTCAGATCATCCTCATGCCATCGGGTCATGGTGACGACGATCGATGCGTTCGGCTCACCGCGCGTGTAGAACGTGGTCATGAACCATTCGATGAGCCGCTCTCGCTTCCGGGCACTGCGAGCCTCTTCCCAGTTCTTCACCGGATCATCGAGGATCAGAAGATCAGCGCCGAATCCGGTGATCGGGCCACCCACACCCACCGCCAGAACCCCACCACCGGCCGCCGTATGCCAACGGTGAGCCGAGAGGCCCTTGCGTCGGGGCATATCGACATGGCCGAACGCGGCGAAGAAGTTGCGAAGATCACGACCGAACTTGCCCGAGGCCAGCTCAGCCCCGTACGCGCTGATGATCACCCTTCGCTTCGGCTCCCGTGAGAGGAACCATGCGGGCGTCCAGAAGGTGGTCATCTCACTCTTGCCGTGGCGGGGAGGGGCATTGACGATCAGCCGCCCACCGCCGGCAAGCAGCAAACCGCCGATCTTGCGCCCGAGGATGCGTTGATACATCAACGGCCGCCACCGCCGCCCGCTGATCATCTGGGCGAATCGATCCGGCGAATCAACGCCCAACGCGGTGTCATGCAGCACGAATCACCCTCCTGGAATCAACGTCTCCCGGTGTCCACCGCGATCCGGCGCCCTGGCGTTGGGCAGATATGCAAAGGAGCTGACCACCGCCTCGCTCATCCTGCGCTCGGTCAGCAGACCCTGGTGCGGCCGCCGACGACATCGCCTGATGAATCGCCACATCGGCGAACGGCTCAGGGCACCGGCGAGTCCCGGATGCCGTGTGACGATGGAAAGGCGGTCTCCGCCAACCGTTTCGACCTCGGCCAGCATGTTCAGAACATTGATGCCCAATCCCAGACCCTGGCAGACCGGATCGATCACCAATCGAGTAACCCGCCGGAAGCCCCGCTTGCCGGGCACCTGCAAGGTGGCGACGAAGCCGACCGGAACTCGATGCCATCGGACCAGGTAAGCGCGTGCCGATCGGTGCAGCGTTTCATCAAGGAAATGCGCCCAGGCGAAGTTCGACCAGCACCGCCGACTGGTTCGCTCAAGCGTCAGCTTGCCGGAGGAGAATCGGTCATCGGCCTCATCGGGCTTCGGGGGCGTCCGGCGCCGGATCGTCCCGTCTCGCCCATCCATGATCCAATCCGGAGCAAGCCAACGGGCCAGAGCGCTCCAAGCGCTGATCACAACCAATCGTGGTGTTCGATTGATCTGGGCGCCATCGGCCCGGCGGCGAACGGTGGCGATTAATCGTTGCCGCATGGTCATGGCCAGGAGTTTCGCCCTTCGTCGATCCATCGTTGAACCAAACTCATCAGCGATCCACAAACCCCGACCCTCGATGAACATCGGCAGCAATGAAGCGAGAATCCGCTGGCCGCCACTGAGCCGGTCCGGCGGGCAGAACCACTGCCGTGGTGAACCAAGCCCGCATCGCATCAAACTCGCCACCCGCTCGGCTTCGGTCAATCCACCGGTGAGATCGAACAGCGATTCAGCCGCATGGGGCGTCGGATCGAGCCATCGCGCTTCGGGGAACACGGCACGGGCGAGCGTGGTCTTCCCGCAACCGGAAGGTCCGGTGATCAGACCCAGCGTCCACGGCCTTCCCAGCCGCGCCAGGTTCACCGCCCATCGCTGCACTCGGGAGGGCAATCCCATGGCTTGCGCCAGCGCCCGGGCCGAAACGCTGCCGGTGATCGGATATGGCTGCTCGACGATCAACTTCATGGTCCAAACCTTCCCGTTCGGCCGCCCCACCCTCGGCCAACGCCGGGGCGCGGCCGATCCCATCCCGGCAACCCGTGGTCCCAAACAAGAATTGCTGAAACGCGGCATTTACGCGCATCTGAAGATTCCGCTCCGATGATCCAGCGGCGCGCCATCCGGAATCCAGCGATTCGCGCGGGAGCCGGCTCCGGGTCGGTATCGAGTAGAATCGCGGCGGTTCAACCCGAAAAGGAGATCAAGACTTGGATCACTACGCCCTGGTTGGCTGCGCCCACATTCACACGCCCGGATTCATTGAGAAGCTCAAACAGCGAACGGACCTGAAGGTAACCCGCGTCTGGGACCCTCGACCGGACCGCGCCGCCCAGCGGGCTAAAGAACTTGACGCCCAGGTCGCACCGGAGCCGCAAACCATCTGGAAGGATGAATCGATTCGGGCGGTGGTGATCTGTTCCGAGACCAACCTGCACGAAGAACTGGTTCAAGGCGCGGTCCAGGCGGGCAAACACCTGTTCGTCGAAAAGCCGTTGGGCTTCGCCGGCAAGGATGCCCTTGCCATGGCCAGGGCGATCGAGAATGCCGGCCTTCTGTTCCAGACCGGTTATTTCATGCGATCGTCCGCGAATCACCAGTGGCTCAAGAAGGAAGTGGATCGCGGCAGCTTCGGCATCATCTCCCGGGCCAGGCATTCAAACGCCCACTCCGGATCGCTGGGCCGATGGTTCGATACCGAATGGCGCTGGATGGCCGATCCGAAGATCGCCGGCTGTGGCGGGTTTGGCGATCTGGGAACCCATTCGCTGGATATTCTGATGTGGCTGTTGGGTGATGTGAAAAGCGTGGCCGGGGATGTGAATGTGGTGGTGGACCACTACGACGGCTGCGATGAGTCGGGCGAGGCGCTGATCAAATTTGAAAGTGGCGCTTTGGCCAGCGTGGCCGGGGCGTGGGTGGATGTGGCCAACCCGTTCACCTGCATGATCAGCGGCACCCAGGGCTACGCCCACATTCACGACGGCAAGCTTTACGCCAAGGGTGAAGCGTTCGATGGCGAGGGCAAGAAACTGTCCATCGTCGAAGACCTGCCGCCGAGCAAGCCCCATGCGTTCGATCTTTTCCTCGATGCGGTGACCCGCGACGATTCCGAAGCCCGGGCCTTCCTGGTTTCCCCCACCGAAGCGGCGGCGCGCAGCATCGTGATGTCGGCGATATACGAGTCTTCCCGCGAACGGGGCTGGATCGAAGTGTAAACCGTCGGGCGATCGCTAACCGGGGCTTTCCGAGCGGAGCGGGCGCTGCATCAATCTGCTGATCGCCTCCAGCGGGTCGAGGCCTTCAAAGAGCACTTCGTGGACCGCCTCGGTGATGGGCATCTCGACACGGTGGGTCACGGCGAGCGACCGGACCGCCGATGTGGTGGGCACGCCCTCGACCACGCCGGGAATGGCCGCCAGCACATCATCGAGCTTGCGTCCGCGTCCCAGCAGTTCCCCGCAGGTTCGGTTCCGGCCCGTGGGCGAAAAGCAGGTCGTGGCCAGGTCGCCCACCCCGGTCAGGCCGTAAAAGGTTTCGACCGATGCGCCCATCGCCGCGCCAAGGCGCGTGATTTCAGCCAGGCCGCGGGCCAGCAGCGCGCTCTTGGCGTTGTTGCCCGCCTGAAGTCCATCAAGAATGCCCGCCGCGATGGCGATGACGTTCTTCAGCGCGCCGGCCAGCTCCACGCCCAGCAGATCGGGATTGGTATAGACGCGGAACCAGTGTGTGCTGAACAGCTCCTGGATGCGGACGGCAAAGGCTTCGTTCTCGCTGGCGGCGCATACCGTCGCGGGCAGGCATCGGGCCAGTTCCTCGGCCACCGATGGTCCACTGAGCGCCGCCAGGGGACGCGGTTTGCCGTCCGGATCATCCCGGCCGACTTTGTGCAGGCAGTCGCTGATGATCTGGGTCGGCCGAAGCTGCGTGTCGATCTCGATGCCCTTGGCCACGGACACGATCGGCGTCTGGTCGGGGATCGATTCACCGATCTTCAACCACACCGCGCGAATGTACTGGGTCGGAATGGCGTTGATCACCAGCCGCGCGTTCTCCAGCGCGCGTTGGGTGTTGGCGGTGAACACCAGGGAATCGGGCAGCCGATGGCCGGGCAGATAACGCTTGTTCTCCCGGGTCTGGATCAGCGTCTCGACATGCTCGGGGATCGGCCCCCACACGGTGACGCGGTGGCCTTGCGATTCCAGCAGAAGCGCGCAGACCGTCGCCATCGAGCCGTCGCCAATGATCGTGATCGCTTCGCTCATGGGTGGAACCTCCCGGGCCTCGGACGCCCGCGTCGTCTAAAGCCCTGAACTCTTGTGCGCTGTATGGCTGGTGGGCTTTCGGAAGTGTGAGATATCGATCGATTTGAAGTATTCGATCGTGCGGGCCAGCCCCTGGCGAAGATCGACCTTGGGCTCCCAGCCCAGTTCCTTCCGGGCCAGCGTGATGTCCGGCCGGCGCTGCGTCGGATCGTCGGCCGGCAGGGGCAGTTCGATGAGCTTGCTCCTGGAGCCGGTCATGTCAATCACGGTTTCGGCCAGCTCCCGGATGGTGAACTCGCCGGGATTGCCGATATTGACCGGCCCGATGAACCGATCCGGGCCGGCCATCATGGCCATCATGCCCTCGACCAGGTCATCGACATAACAGAAACTCCGCGTCTGACTGCCGTCGCCATAGATCGTCAGCGGCTCATCGGCCAGTGCCTGGATGATGAAATTGCTAACCACCCGCCCATCGTGCGGATGCATGCGCGGGCCATAGGTGTTGAAGATCCGGACCACGCGGATATTGACCCCGTTCATGCGGTGGTAATCGAAGAAAAGCGTCTCGGCGCAACGCTTGCCCTCGTCATAGCAGGCCCGGACGCCGATGGGGTTGACATTGCCGCGATAGCTCTCGGGCTGGGGATGCACATCCGGATCACCATAGACCTCGCTCGTGGAAGCCTGAAGCACCTTGGCCCGGACGCGCTTGGCCATGCCCAGGACGTTGATCGCGCCCAGGACCGAGGTCTTGATCGTCTTGATCGCGTTGTACTGGTAATGAACCGGCGAGGCCGGGCACGCGAGGTTGTAAATCTCATCGACCTCCAGCCAGATGGGCTGGGTCACATCATGTCGAATGAACTCAAAATGATCGTGCTGGAAGAGATGGACGATGTTGAGCTTCTGGCTGGTGAAGAAATTATCCAGACAGACAACATCGTGCCCCTGCTCCAGCAGACGCTCGCAGAGGTGTGAACCGAGGAAGCCGGCGCCGCCGGTGACCAGAATGCGTTTACTCTCAGCCATGGATGAATCCCTGCATCGTCCCGGCATGAACCCGCCACGCGGGTTCCAGAACCACCGGCACCGATTAGTCTTCGATCGGCTCGAATCTCGTTCCGCGATCAACATCGAAGGCCACCATCCAGCCTTCGGACATGTCACCGGCTTTCTGGCCGGCCGAAAGGCGGAAGGTCATCGGCAGGCCGCAAAAGACCGTGATGGCGTTGGCCGAAAGGTCCCGGGCCGTGATCCGGCCCTGAACGCGCCGGGGCCGGCCGAAGACCGGCTCCACGAATCGCCCACCGGTGCGCACCACATCCACCCGCCGCGCCTGCCCGACGATCCGGCCTCGAACCTGACCAAAAGCATCCGGCCGAGCCGGGGCCGCCTCCACAAGGTGCAGCTTATAATCCGTCCCGGGAACGCCCAGTTCCATCATGGCCGGTCGATCGCCCGACGCCGGAGTCTGGCCCAGCAACTTGCCCACGACCACATCCCCTTGACTGCTCACACTTTGGCTCATGATGTTCGACCTTTCCTGTCCGCTTCGGTCCGGCTTCCGGCCCCTGCGACCGACTCACGCGGCGGCATAGCATAACGGATGCCATCGAACGGACAGACCCATGGCGATCGTCCGCCGTCAACGTGGAACCCGATCGGGGCTGGGGCGTCGAACAAACAGGCTATCATTGTCGAGGGTTCGCCAATCCCGAGCCGATGACATCGCGCAACACAAGCCATGACAAAGCCTTATCGGCCAATATCCAGCCAATTTGGAGCAACACCAATGTCAACGACTCACCTGAATCGAATCACGCGCCCCTTGGCCCTCGGCGGAGTGCTTGCCGCATTCGTGATCGCCGGCGGCTCAGCACCGCTTGCCGCGGA
>JAFIFY010000042.1 GCA_020831765.1 Phycisphaeraceae bacterium
GACCGGCCGTCGGCAACACAGGATTCAGCCGGTACCCGAATCCGACAGCGGTCTGACGACCGGCGAGGCGATTCGGCTGCTGCTGATCGTTTCGCTTGCGAGAGTTCCGGAGGTTCCAGCGACTTCGGCGGCTTCGGGGACTTCCCTGCTTCGCGTAAAGCTGCGCAGGGCAGAGCCGGGGGTGGTGCTTCCGGGGGTGCTTCCCGGCGGTTGCCGACACGTGCTCAACGTCGTGCTGCGGCAAGGGAGCAGCAGAAAGCAGCGCGGCGGGCAGCGCGTTCGATCGGTTCCCCTCAGGCGATGGCAAATCCGATCTTTGCCCCGCAAGCGATGCGGCCAGCGCTCGCCGCGCAAGAGCGCGCCCCGCCCTGATTCGCGGCGCTGTTTCAGCGCCATCTCATCACGCCTGACTTGAACGCCAACTCCGCTGTTTTGGCTGTCGGCTCACCTTTTGCCGTATTTGACGACGCCGCGCGTGCGCTATTTGCCGCCCTGATCGCGGCAAGACCGCAGGCAAGCCCCGGCCGCTATGCCGCCTTATCCCATTCGCATGTTTGGCGTGTTTCGCAGTTTCAACATCTGAGCTTCGCACGTCCAGGCAGGCTTGCGGTGACGGGTATCTCCGGGTGCTCGCTTTCCGGGTGCTCGCTTCCGGGGGGGGGCGGTCGGGGGCGGTTGGGGTTACGAACTCAAAAAAAGCCGCGATCCCGTTGGTTCGGGATCGCGGCTTGGAGAGCACTTTATGCAATGGTGCCGGAAGGCGGCGATCCGGAAGACCTGCCGCGCAACAGCCGATCACGAGCGGATCAGCGCCGACGGCCCATCAGGATGAGGCCGCCCAGGCCCAGCAAGGCCAGTGAGGCCGGCTCGGGAATCTCGAGGTTGCCGGTGACCAGAACATCGTCGATGCCCGCGGTGTGATTCAAACTTCCGGTCCGACCGATATAGATGCGAAACTCGATATCTTCGGTCAGCGGCAGCGCGGACAGGTCCGCCACCACGCGGGCGAAGCTGACACTGAAGTTCTGGCCGACCGCGACGGTGTCCACCGGATCGGTGTTCAACTTGTTGTCATCCGCATCGAAGTAGTCGAACAGCAGGTTGTTGGTAAAGCCATCGATGCTGGTCCGAATCTGCAATTCGGTATTGCGTCCGCTGGCAGTCTGCAACGAGATGAGGGAGAGCTCGAACGTATCCAGATCCAGGAAGGGCAGGGCCGGATCATCCGAGGCGAGGCTGATGGTAAAGAAGTTGGTTTCGCTGATTGCGTTATTGCTGCCTCGCTGAACCCTCTCGTTGGTGAAGGACGGATTATTGCCGGAAAACTGCCAGGTGAAGTTCGACGCATTGACATCGGAACCGACCTGACTGGGGACGCCGGTGCCATCATCAAAGTCGTACTCGGCCAGGATGGCCGCATTGGCAGTGCTGGCGAGGGCGAATGTCATCGAGACCGCGGAAATGGCCAGAAGCCGATTGGGTGAACTTTTCATCTCTTATTTCCCTTCTCTTAGAACCAGAACACCATTCGAACGAACAGGTGTCGATAGACTGAATCAACATTCACGGGACAACTATACCACGCGTTGGCGGGGATGCAACCATTTTTCGCGGCAAAGTTTCATGTAATTGCGGCAAAAATTACCCGCGGGTCGGGCCATCCCGGTTTGTGCGGCCGATCCGCCTGCCGGATTGTTACGGACTTGCGTTATTTGGACCGGACCCGTCCAGTCCCATGGTTTTGTGGTCCAATGCCCCGGCGTGCCCCCATCCTCGATTCCCGATCCCATGACTGGTCGGAATCGAAGTGGTCTGGCCGTACCAGGGCGGCAGAGAACGGTGCTCGTTCTGATATTGACCACTGTATGGGGGTGGCCGTGATCGAGCGTACGGACCGGTTGCACGATCGTAAGCTCACTGACCGCTAAGCTGAAGGATTTCCTGAGCGGTGGTCAAATCCACCAGCGACTTATGGAACAGATCCTCAACACACATGCTGACCCGTTTCCGCGCGGCCGAGCGGTGAGTGAAGGCATTGCCCAAGTGGTGGCGTGAGGTTCCCCGAATCGTCTTGGCCCAGAGGGTGTTGCCATCCGGATCCTTCAACGTCCAGAGCAGATCGATGCTCGTATCGACAGCTTCGAACGCCCAGATGCTTGTCGCCTGTTCCATGCCCACCACATCGGGTGTCAGGATGCCATCGGCCTCGACCGTGGGAATTCGGCCACCTTCACTTACGGTCACGCGCGTGAATGCCTTCTCCGCGGTTTGGGCAGCGCCAAGGGCCAGAACGGGTCCCACCGGATACCGGAACCGATCTCCCAACATGTGCTTTTCGTAAGTGTGGCCACGCAGCTCATCGCTCAGGTGAAGATGGACATGCATATCGACCTGCCGGTACTCGGGCCATTGAGAAAATTCGACCGGATCGAGTCTGTAGGTACGGGTGCAGCCGACAGCCCCTGACATGGTGAAAATCAACGCCAACATGAGCATCGTTGGCCGGTCAATCGTGGGTGTCATCAGTGATCCTTTCCAGATGGTGGGATAGGCAGGGTAATCGCTGGACAATCGGGCCGACCGATAAACTGTGGCTGATAGACCAATTCCCATGTCTGTGCCGCCTCACGGGCTTGGGAAGGCAGGGAGAAATAGACGAATCCCCGAGTGGCCGCGCCGGGCGATAGTGTGTCAGTGATCAGTGCTTTCTTTTCAAGATTTGTCTGAATATTGTCTGCGCTGACCGCCATGCCCGCGCCAAGCATCGCAATGGGGAGCGAACCAAGAACCGCTCCCGTCCACGCCACTGTGGTACCGGGCCCCGTGGCCGCGGCCGCCTCTCGATCGTGGTGCCGAATCGCGCCTCGCAGCGAGAAGTCCTGCTGTTGCACGATCAGCGATCGATCGCTGTTGTTCTCGACGGTAATGTGAACCGCCATGATGCCTCGGGATCGCAGCGATGTGCCGAAGTATTTTCGGCTCTCGTTGCGGTCCGCAACCATATGTGCGCCAAGGGCAATGCCATGCTCCTGGGTTCGAAGGCCAGCCACGGCCTCGGCTTCCATTGGGAAGTCTGCGAATTTCCTGGCACAGCCCAACGTGCCGGCCATCGCGATCGTGATGCTCGCAACCAGGATAAGGATGCGCTTCGATCGAATGTTCCACGTACCCATTCGAGCCTCCATATCAAGAGACGATTGATCAAAAAATGTGCGATTTCTCTGCATGGAGCGCGCTACGAGATACTGATGAGCCGCGCCGACCGATACGTTCCATGTGTCCATACCCGCAGGGAGCTGTCAGGCACGGACATCATCAGAAGCCTGACGGGTATGATTATGTTCGAAGTGCGTGTGATTTGTCAACTGCCACCCATCAAGGGAGCGTATACGATTACCTGAGTTATTTATATGAATAGTAGTTTACCCACCATTCAACATTCCTCCCCGGCCCTTCCCCGTACGCGGTCGATGTGTCATGCAGCACCGGCGGTTCACCGGCCTCGCTCGCGGAAATGGTCGCGCGGCGATCGGCCCATGACTCGCTTGAAGACTCGATGGAACTGCGGATAGCTGCCGAATCCCGCTTCCAGCGCCAGCGAAAGCAGGTCCGTCCGGAGCCGCTTCGAGGCCAGATCAAGGAATCGGTCGAGCCGCTGCCGGCTCCGGAAGGTGGCAAGCGGGATACCGATCTCGGTTCGGAAGAGGTGACTCAATCTTGAGGGACTCAGGCCGACGCGATGGGCAAGTGTTGGCAGATCAAGGGTTGACTCCGGGTGTCGGCCAATCAGGTCAGCGGCTTGGAGAACCGCGGGGTGGACACTGCGGGCTTCCTGCTCTGGCGCATCCTCGGTGGCATGCCACGCGGCCAGCAGGAGATGCCGCAATGCGGCGTTCGCCAGCCCGCAACGTCGCCGTCGCCCGGCCTCACGGACTTCATGGAACAGCGATGCCAGACGACCGCAGGTCGCCATGGTGAGCGAGCGGCAGAAGTCGCCCTCCGGATCGGCCCTGCGCAGTCGGGCATCTCCCGAAGCCGCGGCCACGCTTCGAGTCAGGCGCGGCGCAAAGACGCCGATCCACATCTCAAACCCGGTTGACTCGGAGATCAGCAGATGGTCCTGGGCGGGAAAGAGCCAGAGGACCGAGCCTCGCGACAACAGTTGCCGTCGCCCGCTCACGATGCATTCGGCCCGTCCGGCAAGAACGAGGTTCACTTCGAGTTCGGCATGGCGGTGCATGATGGCCTTCCGCGCGTGTGGCTGATAATGCCAGACGGCGCCCTGCATCGGCGGCGGGATGTCCAATCGTTCTCGCACGCAAAAAAATGATAACAATGCAGTGGCGGGTGAGAGGAACCTGTCCCCGGTTGAGGTTAGTCTTGCGGTCAGGCGCGCCGGTCGATTCGGCGGTGGCATCTGTCCTTTCCGCGGCAGACCGCCGCGCATCGGGTGGCCGCCGTCGTCAAGAGGAGTAAACCATGAGCGTGGTGACATCACTGACCGAATCGCAGCGGGAGCAATATCGAACCGAAGGCTGGGTCATGCTCGGGCGCATCATGGATGATGCCACGCTTGAGCGGATGCGGGCCGAGGAGTTACGTTTCCGGCAGCTTCGGTTGGCGAAGGATCCCGCGCTCTGTAATCAGACGATCTTCGCTTCGCAGGTCTGCCACATGTCGGAAATGGTCCGTCGGTTTTGCGCGACTGGGCCACAGGTGGAGCTTGCCCGACAATTGGTGGCGCCGGATCTTGCACTGTGGTTCAATCAGTTCGTGACGAAGAATCCGGATGGCGATTCCGGCCGGAGTGAGTTTCCCTGGCATCAGGACAACGGTTACGTGGCGATCGATCCCCCGACCAACATCACCATCTGGGTGGCGCTGGATGATGTTGATGAGCGGAACGGCTGTGTCTGGGTGGTGCCACGCAGCCACGAGAAGGGGCTTCTGGATCATCGCCGCAAAAGCGAGGACTCATGGCATCTGACGCTGCCGGTGGAGGGGGATGGCCAGCCGGCGATTCTCAAGGCGGGCGAGGCGGTGGCGTTCACCGGATTGACGCTGCACCGGTCGAAGCTCAACCATACGAACCGTCCGCGTCGGGCATTCTTCATGGAGTATGCCGACGCCCGTTCGCGCTACTCCCGACAAGGCGAGCCGTGGAAGCCGGTGACGGACAGTTCCAATACATGGATCGTGGCCGGGGCAGCCCCGATCCCGGATGATTTCTGATGTGTGAGGAAAGTTCACCGATCATTCGACCCGGGGGCACGGCGCCCAGCGCCGACCTTGCGACCCGATGGTTCGGGGCCGAGAAGCTGCGGTCGCGGCTGAAGACGGTGGAGGCTTTCTGGTCCGGCCAAGGCCGGCACCTGGTGTCCATCACGACCGGGAAACACGGCTATCGCCAGTTGCGGGATGCCGCCGCGATCCTGAAGTCGATCGGCCCCAATCTCAAGGCGCAGGCGGAGGTTCCGGGCGTCAATCTTCCCAGTCTCTTTCCCGATTACGGCACCATCAGTCTGCCGCGCTACTGGGGTGGAACGGTTCATTGGCCGGAGGGAACCTGTCCCTACATCGATCCGGTGGCCGGTGATGTTGAGGCCGCGCTGCGAATCACCCCGGCACGCGTTGATGATCCGCGGCAGGATGCCGCCCGCGCCCTGACGCTGTTTGAATCCGCAAGGGCAGGCGTGGGAGGCGATGCGCTCTGGATGCGGAGCATCGATATGCAGGGCCCATTGAATGTGGCGGCGATGGTCGTTGATCAGGAGGAACTGATGATGGCCATGTACGAAAGCCCTTCGCGGGTCGAACGGTTGCTGGAAAGGGTGACCGGTTTCATGATCGAGCTGGTCGATCACCTGATCGACTCGACCCGTGGACGAATATGCGGGAACATCTGGCCCTACACCTTCCTGCCGATCTCCCGGGGGCTGTCATTCACCGAAGACATCATGCCGCTGGTGTCCGATCAGCTCTATCGGCGTTTTGCCCTGCCTTATCTCCGCCGCCTCTCGGACCATTACGGTGGCCTGCTGATCCATTGCTGCGGCCACTGGGGCCGTCACGCGGCAACACTGGGCGATGAGACACTCAACGTCATCGGGGCTGAGTTCCACTATCCTTTCACGCGGATCGAAGAGCTGGATGCGCTGGCTGGCCGCGCGGTCCTTATTCCGTATCTTGCGTTGGACAATCAGCACGACTTTGCCTCGACCGCTGACTATTACCGCCACCTGCTGGACCGATTCGGCCATCGCCACCGGTTCTGGTTCGCCTGGCCCGACGACACGGAGGAGGCCCGAGGCTTTCTGGAGTCGGTCGGAGAGTGCGGTTAGTCGGCTGTGGGTCCGGATTCGAAGCGGGAATTCGAACGCCAAGTGATGGCTGGTTTCTGGTCGAGGATCGCCGGGTATGATTCTGGCGTTCCGGTGACCATGAAACCGGCCGTTCACAGGGGGTCGGAAGTGGCGGGGGAGCGCGGGGACTGCCAGCGCGCATGCTAGCGCGCTCGGCGCATATCTATGCGATCTGGCGCGAAGCGACGCAAAGAAGAGCACCTTCACCGGATGGCTGATTTGTGCTGATAAAGCTACTCAAGGCGCGGCAAGAAACCCCGTCTGTTGCCGGTCTTGGCGATTCGGTGCTTTGCAAAGCTTTGAAATGCCGGTGGAGGGACTTGAACCCACACCCCATTGCTGGGAACGGATTTTGAATCCGTCGCGTCTGCCATTCCGCCACACCGGCTGGGGGTGGTCCATTCTTGTAAGCCGTTTTCCGCCCGTCAAATCGGACTGCTCCTGATCGCGACGTTCCGCGGATCAAGGGGAACGATGAGCCCTGCGCGTTGAATGCTCGTTTGCCGAATGCGGGGCATTGAGGATAACAAGCTCCCGAAATAGGCTGATTGCTCGCTTCCCGACGGGCAGCCTGCCCAACGCTGATTCGGTTAAATCTCGCAAATCGATGCTCGTAATCTTGCATCATGTCGAACTTGAGGTATTTTGTTATTCGAGAGTTTTACGGACGTTGGCCGCGATTCGTTGGCGAGCGTTCCGTTGGGTTGCCGCCGCAGGGCATTTCGGGGTCGTCGCGTGGTGCCGTGCTCTGATGTGGCCGGTTCGCGGCGGGTCCGCGATGGCGGCAGGGCTTGTGTGGGATCCCATCACAGGAGAGAGGAATCATGAGACATGGCTGTGTTTTTGTCGCGGCTGGCGCTGCGCTGTTGACTTCGTGGAGCGCGCTTCAGGCGGCGACCATCCAGTGGCTGCCGGATGCCGATGGCGATTGGTCGGTCGCATCGAACTGGTCATCGGACCCGGCTCTGCCGGGCGCGGCGGACGATGTGGTGGTCGATGTCGGCGGGGCAATGGTCCGAACCGTGACGCTGGACATCAACGCGACGATCAATTCGTTGCAGAGCCAGGAATCGCTGCTGTTCAGCGAGGCTCGTGTTCTGACGTTGGCCGACGGCGGGCAGATCGGACCGGCCGCATCGCTGACGATGGATGTCAATGCCCGGCTCAACATCAACGGCGGAAGCTTCGCCATCCTTGGCGCTGCCAACATCGACGGCGCCAACGTCTACGTCAGCAACGCAACCGCCAACCTCGGAACCGTCACCGGATACATCACCGACACCGGCACGAACAACAACCGAACCCTTCAGGCGTCGGGCGCTGGCGCACTGCTTAATCTTGATGGCATGACATCCATGGCCGGCGGCGGGTTCATCCGCACCCTGTTTGTCAATGCCCTGGCCGGCGCGACCGTGGACCTGTCCAGCCTGGCAGACCATTCGGTTGGAGCCACTCGGTTCCGCGCGGATGGCTCGGGAAGCATGATCGACCTTGGCTCGCTGGATTCGTTTCACAACAGCAACGGCAATGGCATCGGCCGCCTGCACGTGGCCAACGGGGGCGCGATCAACATCTCATCGTTGACCAGCGTGAGCGCGTCGGTGGATAACCGAATGGAAATCATCGTGGACGGAGCTGCCTCGGTGCTGGACACCAGCGGGATCGGGACCATGACCAACACGCTGGTGCAGTTGCTCAACGGTGGCGCGGCCGATCTATCGGCGGTGACCACCTTCGGTGGATCCTCACTGGATATCCGTGCCGGGGCCGTGGTTCAGATGCCCGGGCTGACCGGCTATACACCCAACACCGGCGGCAACGGCAATCGCACATGGCGCGCCCGTGAGGGTTCGCGGATCGAGGCGGCTAATCTGCTGACCGCCGAGGGTGGAACCTTCATCCGCAACTGGACGATTGATGCCCAGAGTGGTGGCGTGATCGATCTTTCGTCGCTTGCTTCGATCACCACCGGCGATACCCGCGTGCGGGCCGACGGCGCTGGCAGCCTTGTTGATCTATCGAGCCTCACAAGCTGGCTGGGCTCCGGATCGACGCTGGCGGCTATCAATGGCGGTGAAGTCCGCCTGCCGACGGCTTCGGATGTCTCGATCAACATGCAGGGCGTGGCGATCAGCCACGATGGTTCGGGCGTTCTCGATCTGAGCGGTGTGGCCTCGCTGGTTTCCGGGAGCCTTTCGGCTTCCGGCGTTGCGGTCGATACCCCGAACCTGGCGGCGATCGGCGACAGCTCACTCTCGGCCACGGCCGGCGGCGTGATCAACCTTCCGGGGCTGGAGACAACCGGCTATCTGCACGGCGGCGGCAACGTCGAGCGCCGTTTCGTGGCCGAGGGCGAGGGCTCCAGGCTCGATCTGGCCGC
This sequence comes from Phycisphaeraceae bacterium, assembly GCA_020831765.1. Classification (GTDB taxonomy): domain Bacteria; phylum Planctomycetota; class Phycisphaerae; order Phycisphaerales; family Phycisphaeraceae; genus JAFIFY01. The sequence goes on from JAFIFY010000042.1 coordinate 8,743, forward strand.
GATGACCGCCATCATGATCAACGCCGGCACCATCCCCAGCATGCGCATCGATGCGCTGCAGGGTGGACAACTCGATCTTTCCGGCGTCGAGTCGATCGATGCCACGCCGGGCATCATCAACGGCAGCCGCCCGGTCCGCATCCTGGCCGAGGGCGATGACAGCCTGATCGATCTTGCCGCTCTGGAGAGCTTTACGGACCTGGCCTCGGTGACCAACAGCTCGATCACAGCCCGGGATGGCGGCATCGTCCGCCTTCACGCCACGGAACTGACCCGACTGACCAACCTGACGGTGACCATCGGCGAGGGGAGCCGTCTGGAAGGCGCGGGCATCGAGCTGTTGGGCGTGTTCACCCCGACCTCCACGCAGACCGCGGCGGATCGAATCGACGATGCCCGCCTGATCGGATCGGGCATCGTGGTCGGCGATGTGGTGAACACCTCGGGCTTTGTCCTGCCCGGCTCGAGCGCCGGCGAGTTGGAGATTCAGGGTCAGTACATCCAGGATGAACTCGGGGTGCTGGTCATTGAGCTGGGTGGTCTGGTGGCCGGTGTCGAGCACGATCGGTTGAGGATCGCCGGATCCGCGCAACTGGGAGGCATGCTGGACGTCGAGTTGATCGGTGGATTCGAGCTCGATCTGGACCAGCGTTTCGAGATTCTCATGGCCGAAGGCGGCTTGACCGGCACGTTCATCGATCTCCCCAACCATGCCGTGGTGGGCAGTTTCGGCGGCCTGGACCTGCGAATCGAATACCACCCCGACATCGGCCGCGTCGAGCTTTATTCGATCCCCGAGCCCGCATCGCTCATCCTGCTGAGCCTGGGCTGTCTGGCGCTGGTTGGACGTGGCCGAAGGTAAGCGACCGGCTCACCGGGCCGACCTGATCGATCGCTATGATGCTCTGGCATGAGCCGGTCGGATGTTGAACCTTCGCCTGCCTCGGATGAATCCGCTTCGGACGATGGTTCGGCGCGGCGGCCGGGGCTGCTGCGCCGCATGTGGCTGTCGATCGTCACGCTGCACGGTTCGCCCCACGAGATCGCGCTGGGCGCGGCGGTGGGCATGTTTATCGGCCTGACGCCCACCTTCGGAATCCAGATCATCCTGGCCATCGTCGTCTCCACGGCGCTCAAGTGCAGCCGTCCGGCGGCCTTCGTCACCGTCTGGGTGACCAACGTTTTCACCCTCGTGCCCATCTACGCCTTCTGCTACGTCGTGGGCCAGTGGTTCCATCCCGGTAAGGGGTATTCGATCGAGGAGGCGTACGACCGATTTGAAGGCCTTCTGCGCGTCATGCGGAAATTCGAGTTCTGGGAGATCTGGTCGCAGTCGGTCGAGATGACCCGCATGGTCGGGAATATGTTCGTGCCGCTGCTGATCGGCGGGGTTCTGGTGGGGCTGGTGGCCGGAGCGATCACCTACGGCCTGACGCTCTGGGGCGTGAATCGATATCGTCGCCTGCGCGAGGCGATCAAGACCCGACATTACGAGGAACTTCCGGGGATCGGCAAGGTGATCTCGATCGTCAAGGAGAAACGCGAAGAGAGGGCCCGGAACGCTGCGGACTCGTCCGAAGAAGATCAGGATGAAGCCGACTCGGACCCCGATTTGGCCGTCAACAGCCGAGCCGATGATGCATCCGAACACGGGCGCCCATGATCGGCGTTGCCGCCCCCGTGGGCTTTGATGCATCGGATGCCGGCAGTGGCCATGTCGGATAAGATCAGTTTGAAGAGCAACGCCAACAATTGAGATGTTCTTGTCCGTTGTCCGGGCCGCTGGCCGGATGGCCGCGCAAATTGGTATCGACGGATAACCCCCCGAATGAGGAGCGCACGGTGCCGGATCGAACGATGAAAATCCTTTTGGCCAATCCCCGCGGCTTTTGTGCCGGGGTTGAGATGGCCATCGCTACGGTTCAGGAAGCCCTGCAGATCGTCGGCCCGCCGATCTACGTCTACCACGAGATCGTGCATAACCGCCACGTCGTCGAGCGGTTCGTCAAGCGAGGCGTGATCTTCGTTGACCACGTGGATGAGGTGCCCGACGGCTCGACGCTGGTCTTCAGCGCCCACGGCGTCAGCCCGGAGGTCCGCCGCAAGGCCCGCGAACGCAACTGCACCGCCATCGATGCCACCTGCCCACTGGTGACCAAGGTTCATATGGAGGCGATCCGGTACGCCAAACAGGGCTACCACATCCTGCTGGTCGGCCATGCGGGGCACGATGAGATCGTCGGCACGGTCGGCGAAGCACCGGAACACATCACCATCGTCGAATCGCCCGAACAGGTCGACAAGCTCAACTTCACGCAGGAAGACCGGCTGGCCTATCTCACGCAGACGACCCTGAGCATGGATGATGCGATGCGGATCATCTCGGCGATCCGCCGGAAGTACCCCAACGTCAAAGAGCCGCCGAGCGAGGATATCTGCTACGCCACGACCAATCGTCAACACTCGGTCCGGGCACTGGCGCCGTTGGCCGATCTTGTGCTGGTGGTCGGCTCGCGGAACAGTTCCAACAGTGTGCGTCTGACTGAAATCTCCGAAAGCACCGGGACGCCGGCGCGGCTGGTGGATGATGTCAGCGAAATCGACCACTCCTGGTTCGAGGGTGTGGAAACCGTGCTGGTGACCGCCGGGGCCTCAGCGCCCGAAGACCTAGTTCAGGAACTGGTGGATGAACTGGTTTCACGCTACAGCGGCGAGGTGGAAAACCCCGCCGGCGTCAAGGAAGAGATGGTCTTCGCTCTGCCGGTCACCCTCCGCGTATTGCGCGATGGCGGCCTGGGCGAGAAATTCGCCACCAGCCCGGTCAAGTGGTGATCGGCCACGTCGAAGCCATCCCGCTTGAATGGGGCATTCCGCCCGGAAAACAACAGAACCCCGGTGACTAACCGAGGTTCTGAAAAGCGAGGGTGACGGGGCTCGAACCCGCAACCTTCGGATCGACAGTCCGATGCTCTAACCAATTGAGCTACACCCCCAAACCGGGGCGAATCTCGCCTGAGTCGGGAAAGTTTATTGGCCGATGGCTGAATGTCAAATGCAGCGGAGCATGAAGTTGACCGGCGAATCACGCTTGGCCGCGCTGGATTTGCCTTGGGACAGGCGGGCAGCGATATGCCAGGGATTGTGGCATTGACTCGCGGCGACCAGGGGTTTTGAGAAGATGCTGCTCACTCGACGTCGTCGAACTTCAAGTGCGCGGCCGCACCTAAGGACTTTCAGTAGGCTTGGTTAAGGTGGGTAACGTTGCCGGTACGCGGTCTCTAACAAAATCCGCAATTTTTCCTCACGGTACCTTGACACCCCGCTTTTATGTGGTATGGTCAAGGGTGCAAGCGGGATGACGCAATCGCGAAGTCCCGTCGGAAACTTCGCTCCGGCGAGATTGCCCCAAGAGAGCAAATCGAACGGGCGCGAAGTGGGATGGAGCCTCAGAAGGAGTTGACTCCTTTCTGTTCCGCGTCCGCCAGGGTTGGGAAGCCCTGCCGGAACCCTTGAAGAGAAGAAAGAGAGCGGGTCTCCGAGAAGTTCGGATACTTGTGCTTTGTTATTGAGAAAGTCCGGCCTTGGTTAAGTCACCCCGACCAGGTCACCGGCAGCGTCGAGTTTGGGGTGAAAACACGTTTGTGTGTCTCTTACGTCTCTCTCTATTTACCTTTTTTCAAAGGAGTCTCGCGATGAGGAAAAGTGGAATTTTGGCAGGATTGGCTGTCGTCGGTCTGATGACCACCGGTGCGGTGGCCAACGGCGTGGTCGACGACAACAGCGCGTACGACCGGTTCTTCATGGGTCCGTGGACCGAAAACACGACCGGCGGCGGCTGGCGCGACAACATCGACGCCAATGGCGACAATTGGCTGGGTCAGAATGCCGGTTTCATCTCCAAGGATGATTTCGGCGCTGACACCGGCGATCCGGCCGGCATGGGCTGGGTCGGTGGGTTCCGCGGTGGCCCGGGCGATGTTCTGGAAGTCTTCTACACCTTCTCGGCTACCGAAGCCATCGGTCTTCAGGACTGGGCGATCAAGGGCATCGTTAACCGCCTGCCCGATCGTCACGGTCGTCTGTATTTCGATGTGAACGTCAACAGCAGCGGCTGGACCAACGTCGATGTGTCGAGCATCTTCGGCAACGGCAGCGTCACGTTCGACATCGACATGGGTGATGTGACCAGCGGCTTCTCGTATGACGGTCCGGAAGAGTACCGGACGGCCGACCTGTCGGCGCTCGGTATCGATGCCGGTGACAGTGTTGTCTATCGCTTCCGTCAGATTCAGAACAACCCCAGTGGTGCCGCTCGCCACATCGGCCTGGGTGTTGCGCTGATCCCCGAGCCTGCCAGCCTCGCGCTGCTGGGCCTCGGTGGTCTGACCCTGCTGCGTCGCAAGCGCTAAGTTCGTTCATGCCTGGCATGATCGGACACAACCCCTCCGGGGAGCGTTGATTCCGGGGGCGGGGGTACATGTTTGACAACTTCAAGGGGCCTTGGGAGAACACCCCAAGGCCCCTATTCGTTCCGACACCGGCGACATGTGGAGCCGGAAAACCCGTTCAGGCGGCATCGTGCCGCAAGTCTTACATCAGGAGGATTTTACATGATAAGACGACTTCCCCGAACGATCCGAGCTTTTCTGCCCGCATTGGCGGTCGCTGCCGCGTGTGGTACGGCCTCAGCCCAGACGGCTTGGACCGGCCCCGGTGACGATGCCACGGATCTCAATAACTGGTCGAACGGCGTGCCCGGCGGCCCCACCGCCCTCGACACCAACGCCAACAGTGCCTACCAGATCGATCTCAACGGTGTGACGATCACCGGGGGCGGCACGACCGTTTCCAGCGAGGACTACACCATCATCAACAGTGGCGCGGCGGCGAACTGGACCGGCCAGTTCACCATCAACGCGGATGCCAGTGTCGATGTCACCAACGTCGCCCTGACCGGTCCACTTCTGATCCGCGGCGAGCTTACGGTCAACGATCAGCTTGCCTTGGGCAGCCACACGGGCGTTGAGCTGGACGGTGGCACGCTGCGGGTTGAGGACGATGTCCTGGTGACCGTCGGTTTCAATATTGGCAGGCACTTTCAGACCACGGCCAACGGTGGCGTGATCGACATCGCATCTGACAAGACCATGCAGGTCACCGGGACGGGCACGCAGGCATGGTTTGTGGCCGGGCGATTTCCCGTGCCGCCTCGTGATCCGGCTGACATCTTCATCCGAGGGGGGACCTTCGAGCGGCTCGGTGATGTGATCATGGCCGGCGGGATTGATGCTCCGGCGACGGGGCGGTTCATCCTCGAAAACGGCGCGACCTTCAAAAGCGTCTTCCAGGCCAACATGCTCATGCATCAGCGCATGATCCATGTCACCGATGGCACGCGCATCGAGCTGACGGGTACGGGGGCGAACGAGGTCAACTCCACGATTGGCACGCTCTATGCCGGTGGAACCATCAGCGTTACCGACGGTGTGGCCCGAGCCTGGGCAAGTGATGCGTTTTCGATCCAGTTCGCCGACCTGAACTCGAGCCTGAGCAACCCGCACATCCTGCACGTGGCCGATGGCGCTCTGCTGGGTGTCGGCAGCAACCAGACCCAGGGCGGGTTGCTTGGGGCATGGGACCCGAATGTCGATTTCGAGGACCGCGAGTTCCCCGTCGTCTACGTTCGCAAGACCGGCGAGGGTGTCTTCGCCGCGACCCGTGGACGCGAAGGTGTCCAGCTTGAGGGCCAGCCACTGAAGGTCTTCTGGGATGTGGCTGAGGGCACGCTCAGCTCCACTCGCGGGCTGGATGGTGCGAGCAACCTTGGTGCCACGGCAACGCAGCGTAATTTCGTGGCCCCGTTGACGGGTATCAAGTCGATGCACTTGTCCCACCTCGATGGGATCATCGTTCGCGACGGCGCGACACTGGAATGGGCGGGCACGCAGGGCTTCTTTGATGATAGCTGGTGGATCACTGAGCATCCCAACGCTCCGGCCGATGGCTGGCAACCCGGTGACTTCGTTCTTGAAGGCGGCTCGACGCTGGTTGGCGGCAGGCTGAGTGGCGGTGGATTGTCGCTCAACCTCGGCTTCTTCGATGCCACTGACGGCACGTTCCTGGCCTACCCGACGGTGGGCGATGCCTCGACCGGCGGTGCGGTTGAATTCGGCCGCAACATCAACTTCCGCAGCGGTATTGAAGTCGGCGCTGGCGTGCCCGGCGGTCTGCTGGATGTGACGGTCACCGGCGGCACCTGGGTGCAATCGGGTGTGCCCAATGTCAGCCGGGTCCGCTTCACCGGCGATCTGGATGGTGCGTTGCCGGTGGATGTATTCCAGAGCCTTGATGTTCAATCGGGCCGCGCGGGCATCTACCAGAGCCACGCCAACGTGCAGACGACGACGATCGGCGTCGATGGCGGGGTGTACTTTGATCCGGGCTCCTCGACGAGCATCGCCTACTCGGGCACGATCGCCAACGAGGGCGTGGTCGAGGCG
>JAFIFY010000043.1 GCA_020831765.1 Phycisphaeraceae bacterium
CCCGCGCTGGCCGTTGATGGGGAGGTCAAATGCTCCGGCAGGTTGCTGGATGTCGAAGCCATCAAGCCGCTGATTCAGGACTGACCCGGGTGCCTGATTGACGCTGTGGCCGGGTTTGGTGATGGGGTGACCCGGGCTTGAAGCGGTTCAGGTGAGAGCCTGTGCTGCCCTGCGCTTTGCTGGCGGCTGAGGGGGTCGTCTCAAGCCCCCGTAATGCCCCCGGGCCCCCCAAGCCGCCGGGGTTGGGTCGCGGCCGCGCGGCCGAATCCGATCGGGCTGTCGATGCCGACCACGGTGCAATCGGAATATCGCATTCGGCGCGAAAAGGAGAGCAATCGGTATCTATTTTGCGGAAAAAGGAACTTGGAAGGGATGTGGCGAACCAAGGGTCTTGGCGTGGTACGGACACGCCGTTGGGACGTCCGCCCGGGGCGAAGTTGAGTTTGATTTTGCCTCGTTTTGACAGGAACCGATTCCTTGATACACTTTTCGGCTCGCTTGTCCCGGCGACGGGCGACCGGTCAGGATTCACGCCCGGGTGGACCCATGGGTTTGCTCCGGGAACTGAGGTTCCAGGATACCGTGGCTCCGGGATTCCCGGGTCCCGGGGGGTTCGGATCGGCTGAACGTGGTGTTCAGGATCGGCAGCATTGAGGAACGGCCCCGATGACGATGATTCGGATCAGAATGGAAGCTTACGATCACCAGGCCCTGGACAGCTCGGCCAAGGAGATCGTGGATCACGCCCGCCGCACCAACGCCCGGGTTGCCGGTCCCATTCCGTTGCCGACGCGCATCGAGCGTTACACGGTGCTTCGCAGCCCGTTCATCGATAAGAAGAGCCGCGAGCAGTTTGAGATCCGCACGCACAAGCGGATCATCGATATTTTTGAAGTCAACGCGCGGACGGTCGAGGCACTGAACCGTATGGTGGTGCCGGCCGGCGTGTTTGTGAAGATCAAGGCCTGATGGCGGCCGGACCGGTGACGGTCCGGGTTCCGCGACAGGCTGAACCATCAAGCAGGGCACGATCCTCTGGCCTGGAGCCAAGATCTCGACGGGCAAGACCCGCTCACCCCTGGGAGGTGCTGGATGACCAAGGCGATCATCGGCCGCAAAGTCGGCATGACACGCGTTTATGATCCGGAAGGGCGCAACATCCCCGTAACCTTGATCGAGGCCGGACCATGCTATGTCAGCCAGATCAAGACGCGGGAGACCGATGGGTACTCCGCGGTGCAGCTTGCCTACGAGGATGTCAAGCCCCGCAACACGACCATTCCGGTGATCGGCCACGACATGAAGGCCGGCGTCTCGCCCAAGCGGGTTCATCGTGAAGTTCGCGTCAAAGATGATGCGGAGCTTGCGGATGTCGAGCTGGGTGGTCGCATCACGGTCGAGGCGATGGAGTCGGTCCGGTTCGTGGACATTGTCGGCACGAGCAAGGGCAAGGGCACGGCCGGCGTGATGAAGCGTTGGAACTTCAAGGGCATGAGCGCCAGCCACGGCACGGAGCGCAAGCATCGGCACCCCGGAAGTATCTGCGGGCGGTCGAGCAACCGTGGCACGGGCAAGCCCAAGCGCGGCATCCGAATGGGTGGCCGCATGGGCAACGAGCGTGTCACGTTGCGTAGCCTTGAAGTGATCGGTCAGGATAAAGAACAGAACCTGCTGTGGGTCAAAGGGCCGGTGCCCGGTCCCAGGCAGGGATTGCTTTTGATCAGGGAGGCGACGCGCCTTTACAAGCGCAAGGCTGCCAAGGCCAAGTAGTCGTCGCAAGTCCAGGCCCGACGGTTTTCCCAAGGGCCAAACGGATACTGCGACGGCGCCACAGCCCGGTTGAATGCCGAGTCGAAGATGATGCCCCCTTCAGGCGGTCTTCGGCGACCCACGCCGCTTCTGGATCAGAAAGCCGCAGGTGAATCATGATTGAGGTTCCTGTTTACAACTCCGAAGGTTCCCAGGTCGATACGGTCAGTGTCGATGAAGCGCTGCTTGGCGGCAGTGTCCGGTATCCCCTGCTCAAGCAGGCGTATGTCCGGTACCACGCCAACCGACGCCAGGGCAGTGCCGCCACACGCGGGCGCAGCGAGGTCGAAGGCTCCACCCGTAAGCTTTACAAGCAGAAGGGCACGGGCAACGCGCGGCGAGGCAACATCCGAACGAACCTGATGAAGGGCGGCGGCGTGGCCTTCGGCAAGAAGCCAAGGTCGTTCAGGCAGGACATGCCGCACAAGATGCGCCGCCTGGCCAACCGCAATGCGATCCTGGCCAAGCTGGTGGATGGCGAAGTCAAACTCATCGACGGCTTCGAAATCACCCGGCCGAGCACCAAACGCATCAGCGAACTGCTCAAGGCCCTGAACGTCAACCGCTCCTGTCTGGTCGCCCTCGACGACACTCGCGCCCCTGAAGCCCGCTCCGCTCGAAACCTCGAAGACGTCACCGTCCTGCAGACCGGCCACCTCAACGTTTTCGACGTCCTCAACCACCGATACCTGCTCGCCACCCGGGAGTCGTTTGAAGGTTACCTCAAGGCCATCGCCGAGCGTAACCAGCGCGATGCCCATGAGGCCGAACCGGCCAAGGAGGCTTGATTTGTTGCACGCCACCCAGATCATCAAAAAGCCGCTGATCACCGAGAAGGTCACGCAGGATGCCGAGGACTTCAACCGCTACGGCTTCGAAGTCGTCCGCACAGCGCGCAAGCCGGAGATCAAGAAGGCGATCGAAGAGCTCTACAAGGTGCGCGTCGCGAAGGTGCTCACCCAGACTCGTCGCGGCAAACTCAAGCGAACCCGTCACGGACTCACCCGCACGCCGCCCTGGAAGCGCGCGATCGTGATCCTTCACCCGGACGACAAGATTCAACTGTTCTGATTTTGACCCGGCGGACCGGAAACCACCGGTCCAAGCCGCGGATACAGGAAACAGGCCATGGCCATACGAATCTACAAAAAAACCAGCGCCGGCCGGCGGAACGCCTCGGTCAACCTTCATAGCGAGGTGACCAAGAATAAGCCGGAGAAGTCGCTGCTCAAGCCCAAGCCCAAGAAAGGCGGGCGCAATCACAGCGGCAAGATCACCGTCACCTCGCGCGGCGGTGGTCACAAGCGGCGATATCGCATCATCGACTTCCGACGTTCGAAGTTCGATGTGCCCGGTACAGTGGTCGGCATCGAGTACGATCCCAACCGAACCTGCAACATCGCCCTGATCCAGTATGAGGACGGTGAGAAGCGCTACATCCTCGCCCCCGTCGGTCTGACCGATGGGATGCCGGTGATGTCGGCCACCGGGCCGGCCGAGCCCACCCCGGGCAACGCCATGCCGCTGGCCAATATCCCTTCGGGCCTTAGTGTTCACAACATCGAGATGGTGCCGGGCAAAGGCGGCGAGATGTGCCGATCGGCGGGCACCTATGCCAAGCTGACCAACAAGGAAGGTGGCTGGGCCACGCTGGTGCTGCCGTCGGGCGAAATCCGCCGCGTCTCCCTGGCCTGCCGCGCAACGATCGGGCAGGTGGGCAACACCGATCACTCGCTGGTCAAACTCGGCAAGGCTGGCCGCGCAAGGCACATGGGCCGAAGGCCGCACACCCGAGGCGTGGCCAAGAACCATCACGATCATCCGACCGGTGGCGGCGATGCGCGTTCCAAGCATAACCGGCCGCCGGCATCGCGCACCGGCGTGCTGGCCAAGGGTGGACGTACCCGTAAGCGGGGCAAGGCGTCCGACTCCATGATCATCCGCCGTCGTCGCAGCAAGCGTTACGGACAATTGACCCTCTGACCCACGAAACTGACCCCGGAATATGAACCCGAACATGGCCGCGGCCAGGGCACCGATGCCCGGCGAGGCGCACCCGAGAAAAGGCTTGAACCATGCCCCGATCGCTGAAAAAAGGCCCGTTCATTCAGGAGAAGCTCTACCGCAAGGTTGAGATTCTGAATCAGCAGAACCGGAAAGAGCCCATCAAGACCTGGTCGCGCGCCAGCACGATCGTCCCTGAATTCGTGGGACATACGTTCCTGGTGCATAACGGCAAGTCGTTCCCGCCGATCTTCATCACCGAAGACATGGTGGGCCACAAGCTGGGCGAATTTTCGCCCACCCGAACCTTCCGGAGCCACACCACCGGCACCAAGGCCCAGCGGGCCAAGGGCCACCTGTAAGCGGAGAATCAACGTCAGCCGCATCGGTCACACCCGGTCGCTTCGGGATGACTGGCCGGCTGGCGGACGATCAAGGATCAGCATCATGGCTTATGAGAATGTACATCGCGGCGCACGCATCAGCCCGACGAAAGTCCGCCTGGATGCGGCATTGATCCGAGGCCGCTCGGTAGCCGAGGCGTTGTCGATTCTCCAGTTGTCCAAGCGTCGGGGCGCCACGTATCTGCGTCAGGCGCTGCTGGCGGCCCGGGCGAACGCCGAGGAATCGGGCGAGGTGAATGTCCGCCGCCTGGTCGTGACCGATGCCCGGGTTGACAGCGGACCGACCATCAAGCGTTTCCGTCCGAAGGATCGTGGCCGCGCTCACAGCATTCTCAAGCGCACCAGCCACATCACGGTGGCGGTGGATGAGGCATGAAACACCCGCGCGGCGGTCCGTGACCGGCCGCGCTTGACCGTGGCCGGAGAGCCAGACGCTCAACCCCGGCCTTAGAGGATCGAAGCCCGCCCGCCGGTTTGGAAATTGGCGGATCATCGAGGATTGCTCATGGGACAGAAAGTCCACCCCTTTGGCTTCCGCGTCGGCATCACCGAGGCCCACAAGAGCCGTTGGTATGCCCCCAAGTCGCTCTATGGAGAGCTTCTGGTCGAGGATGAGCGGATTCGCCGCTTCCTGCTCGACAAGCTCAATCGCAAGCCGCCGTTCGCGGCGGTCAGCGACATCCATATCGAGCGGACGCGCGAGGAGCTGAAGATCATCATCAAGACCGCGCGACCCGGTCTGGTGATCGGCCCCAAGGGGTCCAACATCGAGGAGATGACCAACCATCTCCAGGCTTTGACCAATCGCAAGGTGGTGATCAACTGCGTGGAAGTGAGCAATCCGGATATCGAAGCCCAGTTGATCGGTGAATCCATCGCCGAGCAGTTGGCCAAGCGATCCGGCTTCCGGCGCGTGCTGAAGATGAAGGCCGAGGCCGCGATGACCGCCGGGGCCAAGGGCGTGAAGATCACCATCAGTGGTCGATTGGGCGGAGCGGAAATGAGCCGGGATGAAACCATCCGTCTGGGTGCCATTCCGCTGCAGACGCTCCAGGCCAACGTGGATTATGGCTTTGCCCAGAGCCGGACGACTTACGGCGTGATCGGTGTGAAGGTGTGGATTTACAAGGGAATGTACACCGAGAAGCAGGAACAGGAATACGAATCCAAGGCCGCCGGCGCCCGTGCCCGTGCCCGTGGCCGACGTTGAACAAGGTTTGAACCCCACCCCGCCGGGTCCGCCGGCGATGAAAGCAAGCGAGAGTTGTCATGCCCCTGATGCCCAAACGAGTCAAGTTCCGCAAACAGCAGCGCGGCAAGCTTCGCGGCAATGCTTCGCGCGGCAACTTCGTGGCTTTTGGCGATTTCGGTCTCCAGGCGCTGGAAGGCGGATGGATGACCGCCCGGCAGATCGAGGCCGGACGTGTCGCCGCCCGGCAGTTCGTCGCACGCGAAGGCAAGCTCTTCGTTCGGGCGTTCCCGGATAAGCCCATCAGCAAGAAGCCGCTGGAAACCCGAATGGGCAAAGGCAAGGCCGAGCCTGAATACTGGGCGGCCTGCGTGAAGCCGGGCATGGTGCTCTACGAGCTGGCGGGCATCCCGCGGACCGTCGCCATCCAGGCGTTCGTGCGCGTGGCCCACAAGATGCCGTTCCGCTGCCGCTTCATCGAGCGGAGGCACGTGTAAGCCGATCGGCGTCGCCGATGCCCGATGGTGAAAGGAACTGGTCATGAAAATGGAAGAAGTCAGAAAACTCAGTGATGAGGAAATGCGGGTCGAAGAGCAGCGGCTGCGCAAGCAGCTTTATGACCTTCGCGCCCAGGCCGTGACCGAAGCGGTCGAAGGCACGCACCGCTTCGGACAGATACGCAAGGACATCGCCCGCATCCTGACCGAAAAGCGCGATCGGCGCGCGGCCAAGAGCGTCACGGCCTGACGGCCGGACCCCATGAACCGAACGCGAAACGGAACCAAACAGTGAGAAACGCTTGATGACCCAGAAAGCCCCCAAACCCCTGACCGGCACCAAGATCGGCGTGGTGAGCAGCGACAAGCGGGACAAGTCCCGTACCGTGGTGGTGAACTTCCTCAAGAAGCACCCCAAGTATGGCAAGTACATGAAGATGGTCTCCCGCTACCAGGTTCATGATCCAGCCAACACCTCGCGAGTTGGCGACCAGGTCGAGATCGCCAACTGTCGGCCGATCAGCAAGACCAAGAGCTGGCGGCTGATCCGGGTGGTGACCCGGGCACCGGGCGGCGAACCGGTGGTGACGGAGGCCGGCGCGGCTGAAAGTGTCTGATCCCGGGATGGGCGGGGCACGGGCAGTGATGAATCCCGGTCGCTAGAGGCGGGCCGGGATGGAGAACAACCATGATTCAAGTTGAAAGTCGAGTTGATGTGGCGGATAACACCGGAGCGAAGGTGGCGTATGTCATTCGTGTGCTTCGCCGCGCAACCGGCAAGGGCAAGTTTACGCGGCCGACGGCCTCGGTCGGCGACCGTGTGGTGTGCAGCATCAAGAAGGCGTTGCCCGGCGGTGACATGAAGACCGGCACCATCGTCAAGGCGGTGGTGGTCCGAACGCGCTACCCGGTTCGACGTCCCGACGGCAGTTATGTGAGGTTCGATCGCAACGCGGTGGTGCTGATCGACGATGAGGGCAACCCGAGGGGTACCCGCATCTTCGGCGCCATCGCCCGCGAGCTTCGCGAGCAGCAGTATTCCAAGATCGTCTCCCTGGCCAGCGAGGTGATCTGACCGGTTCGACCCCACGGGGCCGCCATGCCGGCCGGCCCGACGTACACGAGGATGCACCATGGCTCGACACATAAAAAAAGGCGACACGGTACTGGTGATTGCGGGCAGCGAGAAGGGCCAGCAGGGCACGGTGCTCAAGGTGGACCCGGCCAATGGCAAGGTCATTGTGAAGGACATCAATGTCAAGCAGAAGACGGTCCGGCCCAGCCGTCAGCAGCCCAAGGGCGGCCTGGTTCGGCGCGAGATGCCCATCGATATTTCCAACGTGGCCCCGATGGTCAACGGCCGGGCGACCCGCGTGCGGTTCGAGACCCGTCCCGATGGGTCCAAGGTTCGCATCGCGGCGCGAAGCGGCGCCGAACTGGGCGTCGTCCGTCAGAACCGGTCATCCAACTAAACCGAACAGGAAAAGGTTACAGCAATGGTTGCTTCCAATCAGCCCCGACTCAAGGAGACCTTCAACAAGGAGATTCGCCCCGCGCTCGCCGAGCGATTCGGGCTGAAGAATCCCATGGCGCTGCCGACCATCAACAAGGTGGTGATCAGTGTCGGCATGGGTAAATCGCTTGAAGGCACCAAAATCAACGCCAAGATGAAGGAAACCGTGATCAAGGACCTGGCGACGATTTCCGGCCAGAAGCCGGTGATCACCCGGGCGCGCCGGAGCGTGAGCAATTTCAAGCTTCGCGAGGGCTACGAGATCGGCTGCATGGTGACGCTGCGTGGCGCTCGGATGTGGGAGTTCCTCGATCGCCTGATCAGTCTGGCCATTCCGCGAATCAAGGACTTCCGCGGCCTTCGTGCCACCAGCTTCGATGCCCAGGGCAACTACTCCATGGGCGTCACCGAGCAGGGTATTTTTCCGGAAGTGGACATGGCGAACCTCGAAGTGACCCACGGCATGAACATCACCTTCGTTTTCAACAACAGCAACCCCGAGCGGTCGCTGGAGGTGCTCAAGCTGCTGGGCATGCCCTTCGCGTCGAAGGAAGACGAGCGGGAATCGGCCAGGCGCAAACGTTGAGATTGACCCGATCGGCCGCCGGCCGGTCATGGAGATGAATGAATGTCATCGAAATCGACAACAGGACGGAACGAGCGCGTGAAGGCGACGGTGGCGAAGTACGCCGAACTCCGCCGCAAGTTGAAGGCCGAGGGCGACTACGCCGGGCTGCAGCGGTTGCCCCGCGATGCCAGCCCCACGCGCGTTCGCCTCATGTGTGCCCTGACCGGACGGACGCGCGGTGTGTACCGCAAGTTCCGGCTTTCCCGAATCAAGCTCCGCGAGCTGGCCCTCGAGGGCAAGGTTCCGGGTATGAAGAAAGCAAGCTGGTGATCGAACTCGTCCCGGCGCAGGCCGGAACCCTGGAGATAACTGGATGTCCCTCAATGACACCATCGCGGACATGTTGACCCGAATCCGAAACGCCGCGGCCAACCAACGCACCCGTGTGGATTGCCTCAACAGCAAAATCTGTCGCGGCATCGCCGAGGTGCTTAAGTCTGAAGGCTACATCAATGACTTTGAGGTCATTGAAGATGGCCGGCAGGGCCTGCTGCGGATCGAGCTCAAGTACGGCTCGCATGGCGAAATGCTGATCCACCAGATCAAGCGGCAGAGCAAGCCGGGTCGTCGGGTTTATGTCAAGTCCGACAAGCTGCCCCGCCCGCTTTCGGGACTGGGCATCTCGATCGTGTCAACGCCCAGCGGCGTGCTCTCCGATCGGCAGTGCCGTGAGAAGCGTGTGGGTGGCGAGCTGCTTTGCACCGTGGAATGATTCGCGGGCCTCGATGAGCCCGACCGTCGCCTGGAACCGCCGCCGATGGCGGAACGGAACACAGGACAGGAGCATGAATAATGTCCCGAATTGGTAAAAAACCCATCAGCCTTCCCGACGGCGTGACCGTAACGCTCAAGGAGCGCCAGATCGCCGTCAAGGGCAAGTTGGGCGAACTGAAGTTCGTTCACCGGCCGGAAGTGAAGGTGGAAGTCGATCAGGCCGCGCGGCAGGTGGTGGTCCAGTGCGCGGATGCCAGTAAGGAAGGCAACGCCTATCACGGCACGACAAGAGCGCTGATCAACAACATGGTGACCGGCGTCAGCGAGGGATACAAGAAGGAATTGGATGTCGTCGGCGTGGGCTGGACGGCCCAGGTTCAGGGCGGAAAGGTGCGTCTGAACGTGGGCTACGCCGACACCAAGGAAGTGACCATTCCCGCCGGCGTGACCGTGACGGTCGCCGGGCCGCGCGTGACGGTGGTCGGGGCCGACAAGCAGGCCGTCGGCCAGACGGCGGCTGAGATACGGGCCAAGCGAAAGCCCGAGCCTTACAACGGCAAAGGCATCAAGTACGCTGATGAGGTCATCGTCCGCAAGCAGGGCAAGGCCTTCGGCAGCGCTTAGTGAGATTCGATGGACCCTCGAAGCTCCGGATGCGTGAAGCGATCCGGGGCGGGTAGACAGGAACCGAGGCGATTATGAGCCACAGATTAATGCCCCGAAAGACCCGGCGTCAGCGCCGCCATTACGGCGTCCGCAAGCGTGTCGACGGCACGCCCGAGCGGCCACGCCTGAGCGTGTTTCGAAGCCTGGGGCACATTTATGCCCAGGTGATCGACGACCTGGATGGTCGGACGCTGGTGGCCAGCAGCAGTGTGCAGGCCAAGTTGCCCAAGGGCGGCAACATCGAGGCCGCCGAGAAGGTCGGCGCCGAGATCGCCCGCAAGGCCACGGAAGCCGGTATCAGGAAAGTCGCGTTCGATCGCGGCGGTTTCCGGTATCACGGACGCGTCAAGGCCCTGGCGGAAGCCGCCCGCAAGGGTGGTCTGGAGTTCTAGAACCCAAACGCCGGTCCCAGGGATCGGCGCAGATGAAAGAGAAGTCTCATGGCGGAAATGCTCCACGATTCGGACTCGCTTGAATCCACCACGGTGAAAATCTACCGCACCGCGGCGGTGGTCAAGGGCGGTCGGCGCTTCAGCTTCGCGGCCCTGGTGGTCGTCGGTGACCGTAACGGCCGCGTCGGGCTGGGTTACGGCAAGGCTCCGGGCGTTCCGGCGGCGATCGAGAAGGCCCAGAAGGCGGCCCGCAAGAAGTTGATCAGCGTGCCGCTGGTCGGCGGCACCCTGCCGCACGGCGTGACGGCCACCTTCGGCGCAAGCAAGATTCGGCTCATCCCCGCCGCCCCCGGCACCGGCGTTATCGCCGGCACCACGGCCCGCGCGGTGCTCGAACTTGCCGGTGTCAAGGACTGTATGAGCAAGGCGTACGGCTCGACCAATATCAAGAATCTGGCCCGCGCCGTGATGTCGGGCCTCCAGGGCCTGCGAACCAAGGACAGGATCGAGTCGCTGCGCGGCGTCAAGATCGAAACCACGGATGTCGAGGAGCGAATTCGCCAGACACGCGAGGCCGCGCCGGCGGGCGCGGCGGCCGCGGAAGAATCCTGATCCATCCTCGCCCAGAACCGCCATCGAGCCAGAGGGTGGCCGGTGGGGGACAAAGTGAACCGGGCATCGGCAATCCAGTGCCAGAGTCCGGCCCGCCGCGAGGCGCGGCCGGAAGGAGATACCAGCCATGATGATCCATGAGATCACCGAAAAAGTCGGCAAGCACCGCGCACGCAAGCGCGTCGGACGAGGCCAGGGTTCTGGCATCGGCAAGACCTGTGGTCGCGGCCACAAGGGCGCCGGTTCACGCTCCGGCCATGCTTCGCGCATGGGCGATGAAGGCGGCCAGATTCCTCTTTTCCGCCGGCTGCCCAAGCGAGGTTTCAGCAATTTCCGCTTCCGCACGCTTTACGCGGTGGTCAACCTTGGTGCGATCGAGGCTCGCTTTGATGACGGGGCCGAGGTCAATCCCGAGATGCTGGCCAAGGTCGGACTCATTCGCGATCCCGCGACGCCGGTTAAGATCCTCGCCGCCGGCGATCTGACCAAGAAGCTCAACGTCACGGCTTCGGCGTTCAGCCAGTCGGCGATCGCCAAAATCCAGGACAAGGGCGGCACCGCCAACGTCGCCGGCGACTGATCGCAGCGCGGTCGGGTTACGGTTCGGCAGAGTCAGTCAGCCGGGCCTGAGCACGGTCTCCTCCAACCCGGATCGAAGGCAGCATGCTAAGAGCGTTCATCAATATCTGGAAAATCGCCGACCTGCGCATGAAGCTGATCTTCACGCTCAGCATGCTGGCGATCTATCGGATCGGCTATTTCGTCCCGCTCCCGGCCGTGGATCAATCGGCCCTGGCCCGTTGGGCCGAGCGTGTGGGCGAGGGTGCCGGCGGCAATCTGATCACCTACGTCACCATCTTCACCGGCGGCTCGCTGTCACAGTCCACCATATTCGGACTGGGCATCATGCCGTATATCTCCGCGGCCATTATTTTCCAGTTGCTGGCCACGGTCGTGCCCACCTTGCAGCAGCTCAAGAAAGAAGGTCCGGCGGGACAGCAGAAGATCACCGAATACACGCGTTACGCGACCGTCGGGCTCTGCCTTGTGCAGGCGTTTTTCTGGCTGGGGCTGATGCAGCAGCGAGACCTGGTGGTCGCCGACTATCGGGGGACGATCACGTTCTGGCTTTGCGGTGTGCTGGGTCTGACGGCGGGAACGATCTTCCTGGTCTGGCTGGGCGAACAGATCGACAAGTACGGCATCGGTAACGGCATCTCGCTGATCATCACCGCCGGCATCGTCGCGCAGATGCCCGGGGCGATCGGGCATGTGGTTGAGAATTTCTCGGCGACGCAGGGTTCGGACGCCAATTACGGCATGGACACGGTGATCTTCCTGGTTCTGGCGTTCGTGGCCGTGGTCATGGGCGCGATCATCATCACGCAGGGCCAGCGGCGTATTCCCATTCAGCAGGCGCGTCATACGCGCGGGCGGCGGGTCTATGGCGGCCAGCGAAGCTTCCTGCCGCTGCGCGTCAATCACGGGGGCGTGATGCCGATCATCTTCGCCTCCTCGCTGATGATCTTTCCCTCGTTCATCATCGGCATGCTTGAAGGCCCATACGCCGGAAGCCCCATCGTCGGTTTCCTGTCGAGGAACCTTCAGATGGACGGGATGCTCTACATCCTGCTGTTCATCCTGCTGATCTACTTTTTCGCGTACTTCTGGACGACGGTGCAGTTCCAACCCAAGGAAATGGCCACGCAGTTGCGCGATCACGGCAGCTTCATCCCCGGTCTGCGTCCCGGGCCGCGGACGGCCGACTACCTCGAAACGGTCATGGAGCGGATCACCTACGTCGGTGCCGGGTTCCTGGCGATCATCGCCGTGATTCCAACCCTGGTGAACACGCAGTTCAAGGTGGACTTCATCGTGACGACGTTCCTGGGTGGAACGGGTCTTTTGATCGTGGTGAGCGTGATGCTCGATTTCGTCCAGCGGATCGAGGCCAGTCTCCTGATGCGAAATTATCAGGGGTTCCTGGGTTCGGGCGGATCGGGCCGAGGGCCGCGAATTCGCGGTTAGCGGTAAGTTGAGGTTCGGCCATGGGGTGGGTATACTGCCCGATTCCCCCGGGCGGGGCTGGAGCCTGATGGTCAAGGCACTGAATATGGCGATCAAGCTCAAGACCAGGGCCGAACTGGACAAGATGCGAAGCGCCGGACGGGTGGTCCATAAGGTTTTGACCAGCCTGACGGAAATGGCCCGACCGGGTGTGACGCTGCGGGAGTTGGATGAGGCCGGTTACCGGATTTACAGCTCGATGGGCGCTCGCGGGTTGTTCAAGAACTACCCGACCTACAAGCCCGGCGAGGGGTTTCCGGCCAACCTCTGCCTGAGTTTGAATGACACGGTGGTGCATGGCATCGCCGACGGCACGGTGCTTCGTGAAGGCGACATCATCGGCATCGACTGCGGTGTCGAACTGGACGGCTGGTGCGGCGATTCGGCGGTGACGCTGATGATCGGCCGCGTCACTCCGGAAGTCCGCAAGTTGTGCGAGGTGACCCGGCACATGCTCGAGCTGGCGATCCAGAACATCCGGCCCGGCGTACGCTGGAGCCGAATCGCCCGCTTGATGCAGAGCTACGCCGAGCAGAATGGCTTCTCGGTGGTGCAGGACTTTGTCGGGCACGGAATCGGCCGGAAGATGCACGAGGAGCCGCAAGTGCCGAACTTCGTCTCCGCCGCGCTGCTGCGGAACGATTTCGAGCTCAAGGAAGGCATGGTGATGGCCATCGAGCCGATGTGCAACCTGGGCAGCCATGCCGTCGAACTGCTCGATGACGGCTGGACCGTCAAGACGGTGGACCGGCGACCGGCGGCCCACTATGAGCACACGGTCGCCGTGACCGCCCAAGGCGCTTTGGTGCTGACCGACGGCAACTGATGGACAGTAGCCACCGTGGCTTTTTGGAAAATGAACGCAGGTTGCGGCTGAACGGTTCGGCCGCGAAAACCATTGAAGAAGGTGACCGTGGCCAAGGAAGATAAGATTCAGGTTGAAGGCGAAGTGGTTGACTCCCTGCCCAATGCGATGTTTCGCGTCAAGCTGGAGAATGGACACCAGATACTGGCCCAGATCTCCGGGCGAATGCGCATGAACAACATTCGAATTCTTCCCGGTGACATGGTGACGGTGGATATCAGCCCCTATGACCTGACCAAGGGTCGGATCGTCTACCGGAAGTAGCACGCACGATCGAAGAAGGTGCATCATGAAAGTACGAAGCAGCGTCAAGCGAATCTGTGAGAACTGCAAGGTTATCCGCCGCAAGGGTGTGGTGCGCGTGATCTGCACCAACCCCAAGCACAAGCAGCGCCAGGGCTGATGCCCAGGGTGATCGTTGGCCCGGCCGAGCCCGAGGCCCATGCTGATTTTCCATCGGAGAGTTTCCCATGCCCCGTATCGCTGGATCCGACATTCCCGACAACAAGCCGACGCGAATCGCGCTTCGGTATATCTACGGCATCGGTCCGCACCATGCGGACAAGATCTGCGCCGATCTTCAGATCGAGCCGCAGACCCGCGCCAACAAGCTCACCGAAGATCAACTGGCGGCGATCGCCAACCTGATCGAAGCCAACTACGTCGTTGAAGGCGCCCTGCGTCGGCAAACCAACCAGGACATCGCCCGGTTGCGTGACATCCGCGCCTACCGCGGCCTGCGCCATCGCGCCGGTTTGCCGGTGAGGGGCCAGCGAACCAAGACCAACGCCCGCACCCGGAAGGGTCGCCGCAAGACGGTGGCGGGCAAGAAGATGGTGAAGGCCAAGTAACCCTTCGCCCGGTCCGCCGGAACGCCGGTGGGACCGCCAGAGAGACCGTTTCGGCCGCCGTGGCTGGATCGGCGCCCACAACACGAAGCGAGCCGCCCGCGACCGACGGTCGAGAGTCCAACCCGCGAACAAGCCCGATGATCGGGGCGGGAACGAATCGGCGGCGCATGCAACTTCAAGGAATCGGCCATGGCCAAGAAGCAGAGAAAAATCCGCAAGAACGTCGCCCGGGGCATCGTGCATGTCAAGGCGACGTTCAACAACACGATGGTGACGGTGACCGATATGAACGGCGAGGTGCTCGCCTGGGCGTCCGCGGGCACGATCGGCTTCAAGGGCTCGCGCAAGAGCACGCCGTTCGCCGCGACGCGTGCCGCCGAAGATGTGGCGGACAAGGTCAAGAAGATGGGGTTGAACGAGGTGGAAGTCCGTATTCGCGGCTCCGGTTCCGGGCGCGAGTCGGCCGTGACCGCGCTTCAGTCGCGTGGGCTGAAAATCACCGCCATCGAAGACCGGACCCCGATCCCCCACAATGGATGCCGTCCGCGTAAGCGGCGACGCGTGTAATCGATCGGCGACCTGGATGCTTTCGACGGCGCTGCGCTGGGCGTGAGCCGGGTGCGATGTCGGAATTTCGTTACGGGAAAAGAAACCGGCCCGGCCGTTCAGCAGGGCTTCTGGCCGAGTGTGCTTCCCGAAACTTACCTTCTGGATTACTGCTGAACTTGATGGAGATGGACCATGCGGATTCGCTGGCGAGGTCTGGAACTGCCGCATCGGGTGATTCCCGATGCCGAACTTAATAACGCGACGTACGGAAAGTTCGTCGTCGAACCCTTCGAGCGTGGCTTCGGCACGACCGTGGGCAACAGCCTGCGCCGTATTCTGCTGTCGAGCCTGGAGGGCGCCGCGGTCACGCGCGTCCGCATCAAGGGCGCTCAGCACGAGTTCTACAGTATCGAAGGCGTGATGGAGGATGTCACCGACATCATCCTCAATGTCAAGGGGCTGATCGTTTCCATGGAAGGCGATGAGCCCAAGTCCATGCGTCTGCAGGCCCAGGGGCCGGGCGAAGTCATGGCCGAGTTGATCGAGGCCGAGACGGGCATCACCATCCACAACAAGGACCTGGTGCTGGCCTCGCTCACCAAGGAAATCGATTTCGACATGGAACTGCACGTGGAAAAGGGCCGCGGTTATGTGCCCGGCGCTGAGCAGTATGCCGCCGAGGGCGACCAGGAGGTCGGCTGGATTCCCGTCGATGCGATCTTCTCGCCGGTGCTGCGCGTGCGGTACAAGGTCGAGGATACGCGCGTCGGCCAGAAGACCAACTACGACAAGCTCACGCTCGAAGTGTGGACCAATGGCACCATCGAGCCGGGCATGGCGCTGGTCGAGGCGTCGAAGATTCTTCGCAAGCACCTGAATCCCTTCGTGCAGTTTTCCGAGATCGGCGGTTCGGTGGCCAGCGAGAGCGCATCGGCCGCGGCGCGCGTCGAAGAGGACTTTCTCAACAAGCTCAAGAAGGGCATCGATGAGATCGGCCTTTCCGTCCGGGCCTGCAATTGCCTGGAATCGGCCAAGATCACGACGGTCGCCGACCTGGTCAGCCGCACCGAGGCCGACCTGCTCAAGGTCCGGGCGTTCGGCAAGACTTCACTGCGTGAGGTGAAGCGCAAGGTCAGCGACATGGGCCTGCAATTCGGCATCGAACTGCCCGAGGAGCTGAACCAGTCGGCAAGCTGATGCGTTGCTGACCGGGGTCGGGGTCGTCCCCGGGCGGACCCCCGGCCCCTGGACCCCGGCCCCGCGCGAATCAAACCACCATCCCGGCCGCGTCGAACCGGCCGGGAGAACAAACCATCGGGCCATCGATGCCCGCGGCCCGGCGTACGGGCCATATTCATGCCCCGCTGGCGATGAACGCCGGCGGGAGTGACCGAACCCGGCGTGAATTTTCGACGGATACGCCGCGCTTCGGTCAGAAAAGGAGTCACCCATGCGACACCGTATCGCCGGCTTCAAACTCGGCCGCAGCCCGGCCCACCGTCGGGCCATGTTCCGCAACATGGCCATCGCCCTGTTCACCCATGACCAGATCACCACGACCATTCCCAAGGCCAGAGCCCTTCGGCCGATGATCGAAAAGCTCATCACCAAGGCCAAGCGGGCCGCGGCGCTGCGCGATTCTGGCGACAGCGATCAGGCCGTGCGGAGACAGGTGATCCGTGCCCTGGGCGGCAACCCGATCCTGGTTGATCGCGACCTTCTGGATTCGACCCGCAAGGAACTGCGAAGTGAAGGGTATCGTGTCAATAAGTATCACGAGCTTCAGCGCGGCCCGCGGGTCATTACCCGACTGTTCGGCGAAATCGCCGAGCGTTACACCGAGCGCGAAGGCGGCTATACGCGAATCGTCAAGCTCGGTCGCCACCGCAAGGGTGATGGTGCCGATCTGTGCGTCCTGATGCTGGTCGGCGAGGAAGAGGGCCCGCAGCTTTCCGGCCAGTTCTCCCGCCGCCGCGACAAGGCCAACCGCCGCGCTGAGTGGGCATCCCAGCGCCGCAAGGCCAAGAGCGGCAGCGCCGCCGCCGACTCGGCCGAGACCACCCAAGCCGTCGCCGAACCTCCGGAATCCCCGGAACCCCCGGAAACACTGGCCCCGGAATCTCAAGACACTCCGGAAACACCTGAAACCGGAGCCGCCACCGAGACTTCCACCGACCAGACGCCCAAGGCCGCCGACAACGCCGCCGGCGAGGCGAGCGAAGAATCCAAACCGCAGGCGTAAGCCCCGGCAAGAAATACGACAATCCACTCAAGGCCCCGCGACACTTCGTGGGGCCTTGTTCATTGGCGCGGCCGAAAGTCCATACGATGCAGTGAGGTTCGCTCGGCGCGACCGTCGAATGGCGGTTACTCGGCGGAACGGACGGGTACTTCGCGGCCGAGGCGGCCCAGGGCCGTGGTGATCAGCAGACCCGAGGCCAGCAGACCTGCCTTCAACACACGGCTGAGACGCGTTCATAAGTCCTTGTTTTACAGGGGGTGGATTCTGGAAATGGGTGTCCCGCGCGTGAATTTGGGGGGCGTCCGTGCCATTAACCTCGTCTTCCAATAGGTTGGCCACGTTGTCGTGCTGGGGGATGAATAGAGGTGGACCCCAGATATCGTACAGCCGGTCGGCCTGAGTAAGGTGGGTGGCATGGCCCTCGATGGCTCCCGCTCGACCAGCGGAGTCGGCCGATCGCCGAAGCGCTGATCGAGTGGCGCGAGGTGCGGGCGGCCGTTGCATGACCCAAAAGCGGCTTGGGCGAGGCGGTCCATGACGTGCTCAACCAGACCGAAGCGCTGACCCGTTATCTGGATGATGGTCGGCTGGCGATCGACAACTACGCCCGCGAACGCAGTCTGCGCGGCAACGCGATCGGAAGGAAGAACTGGCTGTTCACCGACTTCCGGGGGCGGCGGCTTCCGGGGGCGGCGACCATGTTCAGCCTCATCAGCAGCGCCAAGCGAAACCACATCGAGCCGACGGCCTATCTCAACGACCTGTTCACCCGCCTGCCCGAGACCTCAACCGACAAACTCACCCAATTCCTCCCCGATCACTGGCAACCCCAAGCCCGAACCCAACTCCCGTTGCGATTGTTACGGCTGTTACGGCTTCAGACCAGGGGATGATGGAACAGTTACCGTAAAGCGTCACCGCCCGGCACGGGACGTTGCCATCAAGCACCTGGAGCACGAACAGCCGAAGCGTCTGAACCGGCCCGAGCATGCGGTTGCGCCAGGTGTACTGCGCCGCCTCACAGGCGCGCCGCACCAGGTTGTCGCTGATGAAGTGGGCGCCCTGAGACTTGATTGCCGCCGCGATCCGCGAGATACTGGCCATCCTCGGCCTTCTGTTTTGTTGTTGCGTGAACAACACCAGCATCGCTGGAGGCCTTGTTTTGCGCAAATGCGCGTAAATCGCGTTTAATATAAGATTTATGAATTGTCTGGCTTAAGTTGATGGTGTTCTGCCTCGACCTCTTTTCTGTCTCCTTGGAAATGTCAAATACCGGCCGATGGCCAGTAGAACTTTGAATCGTAGAAACTAATGTTACTTTAAACTCAGGCGTGATGAGCGCTCGTACTACACCTTTAATGTTATAATAAAAAATCAATGTGAATGAATTCTTACCAATTTGGTGAACATGCGCAATGTAATTATGGCGAGATGTTCGAATTTTTATTTGGTTAAGATTGCTCGGACTGAGTGACCATGCCATTCGTATGTCAACCAAATGAAGCGATGATCGCAAGTGTTCCAGCACTTTGGGGTCACTGGTGCCCCACACTGATTTCACAAGCTCGCCAGTCACCGCATCGATGTGCGAGTAAGTTATCGAAAGTTCCTTCCATTCATCGTTCTTGATCTGCATCCCATAATTCGTAGCGGAGCGATCGTCACTACAAGACAACAACTGAAACAAGAGTATGCAACTACCAGCAACGATTCCAATGCCCTTGCGTCCAGAGGCTGTTAATCTCGTTGACATTCACATCGCTCCACTTGGGTATCCCAAAACGCATCTGCCCCGCCGAAATACACAGCAGAATAGAAGCTTTCTGCCGCCAGCCGACAGTTGATCCAGTAAGAGTATTCCTGCGGGTGATTCCTCACTCCTGATCGCCTATTGCGATCGACCAACACCTTGTATGTCCGATCACATGTCGCAAGCATATCTCGGCGAAACGCGAGATCGCACTGCGATTGCGACTGCCCGCAGGTTCCATAGCAGATATCATGATTGTCACAGTCTGATTGAAAGCCGGACGGATTTTCTGAAAGCATAAGGCCCCCAGCAATCCCAAGTCTTTGCCAAAATCCTTGGCCTTCCGTTCCGCAGCCGTTAGGTATCACCCGATCGGGAACGCCGTGTCTAAGGGCTCTCTTTTCTAGTGGACAGTCTTTGAGGCACTGAATATCTCGCTGCCGCTTTTGCTCTGCCAACTCAGCCGCCAATTGCCTTTCAGCGGCAACCCTTTGAGCATTCTCACGCTCCTCCCTCGCCTTCGCGAGAGTCGCTTGAAGGCGCTCTGGCTCGTTGTGCCCTACGTATGAACGACTCAAATTTCTGGCTAGCTCACTTGGTTCGATTCCCAAGCGGGTACCAGCTTCCTGAAAGGCCGAGACAGTTACAAAGTGCTCTGAGCCTGCATGTCGAGCTAAGTCGCTCAGCGCATACCAGTCTTCAGCGCGCACACCGTGGGGAGGGGGATCGTAGCCGTAGGCCATCGAAGTTAACCCCATCGGATCCACCCCGCCCAACATGGCGAAGTAGCCGGCGTAGAGGTTGCCGCCATCGACATAGCCCAGCGGGTCGCGTTGCATGAAGCGGCCCATCAGTGGGTGGTATTAGCGGTTCCGGGCGTGGCAAGTTCCGGTCTCGGGGTTGTACCTGTAGCCGGTGAAGAGGATTTCGTTCTTCCTCGAAGCCGACCACGCGATCGAATTCCAGCCATCGTCCAGCACCGTCACCCGCCCATACGGATCGTACAGGTAGCGTTCGACCACGGTCCCGGTCGCCGCATCGATCAGGGCCGTCACGTTCTTGTTGGCATCGACGGTGTAGTAGAGGGTCTCATCAAGCTCCTC